>NZ_DASTXI010000228.1:0-16226 GCF_035758555.1 Sphingomonas sp.
GATCCGGCGGTGGCGGCGCCGGTCCTCGAAGCGGCGGACGCGCACGGCTGGGGGATCGGGCAGATCTGGAACACGCACTGGCATCCGGACCACACCGGCGGCAACGCCGAGATCAAGGCCGCGACCGGCTGCACCATCATCGGCCCCGCCGCCGAAGCCGCGCGCATCCCGACGCTCGACCGGCAGGTGAAGGAAGGCGACCGTGTCCGGCTCGGCGCCCTCGAAGCGGAGGTGCTGGAAGTGCCCGCCCACACCGCCGGCCACATCGCCTATCACTTCGCGTCGGAGCATGTGGTCTTCGTCGGCGACACGCTGTTCGCGATGGGCTGCGGCCGGCTGTTCGAGGGCACCCCTCAGCAGATGTTCGCGAACATGCAGCGCCTCGCCGCCTTGCCCCCCGACACCCGCGTCTATTGCGCGCACGAGTATACGCTGTCGAACGGCCGCTACGCCTTGGTTGCGGAGCCGGACAATGACGCGGTCGCCGCGCGGATGGCCGATGTCTCGGCGGCGCGCGAGAGAGGCGAGGCGACGGTGCCGACCACGATCGCGCTCGAACGCGCGACCAACCCCTTCATGCGCGCCCGCGACGCGGTTCAGCTTGCCGAAAGGCGCGCCGCGAAAGATACTTTCCGGGGGTGAGGCGTTCTGTGTCCTGGCACGCAAGGAGGCCCGTCATGCGCAACCTTATCGGCATCGCTCTCATCGCAACATCGGCGGCCCTGATCGGCACTGCCGCGCTCAGCCAGACCGGCGACCACGCGGTCGAGCGCGACCTGAAGATCATGGACCAGTGGCTTGCCGGCAAGCAGCCGGGCGAACCGGTCAGCTGCATCCCGCAGCGCCAGATCCGCTCGACCTATTATGTCGGCGGCAAGACGATCCTCTACAAGATGAGCAACAATCTCGTCTATCGCAACGACCCGCCGGGCGGCTGCCCGGGGCTGAACAGCAACCTGGCGCTGGAGACGCGGACGCCGACCGGCATGCTGTGCAGCGGCGAGATCGCGCAGGTGAAGGATTACAGCCAGGGCTATTCCCCCGGCGCCTGCGCGCTCGGCGAGTTCGTGCCGTATAGAAAGGCGAAGTAGCGGCTCAGCCCTTGTACAGCGCGTCCAGCCGCGGGCCGTACACGTCCTTCAGCACGTGGCGGCGGATCTTCATCGAGGGGGTCAGCTGCTCGTTGTCGATCGCGAACGGTGCGTCGGCGATGACGATGCGGCGCACCTTTTCGATCACCGACAGGTCCTTGTTGACGCGGTCGACCGCCGCCATCAGTGCGGCCTTGAACATCGGGTTGTCGGACAGCGCCGCGAAGTCGCATTTGTAGTCGTTCGCGATCGCCCATTCGGCGGTCCATTCCGGATCGGGCACGATCAGCCCGACCAGATAGGGCCGCCGGTCGCCATAGACCATCGCCTGCAGAAGCTCGGGCTGCAGCGTCAGCATGCCCTCGACCTTCTGTGGCGAGACGTTGTCGCCCTTGTCGTTGACGATCAGGTCCTTCTTGCGGTCGGTGATGACGATCCGGCCCTTGCCGTCGAGATGGCCGATATCCCCGGTATGCAGCCAGCCGTCCTTCAGCGCGCGGGCAGTCTCGGCCGCATTGTGCCAGTATCCGTGCATCACCAGCTCGCCGCGCACCAGGATTTCGCCGTCATCGGCAATGCGGACTTCGGTATCGGCAAGCGGCGGGCCGACCGTGTCCATCTTCAACCCGACGCTCGGGCGATTGCACGAGATGACCGGCCCGGCCTCGGTCTGGCCATAGCCTTGCAGCAGCGTCAGCCCCAGCGAGTGGAAGAATACGCCGATCTCCGGATTGAGCGGCGCGCCGCCCGACACCATCGCCTTCATCCGCCCGCCGAAGCGCTGACGGATTTTCGGCCGGAAGATGCGCTCCAGCAGCAGGTCGGCCGGCCTGTCCCAGGCCGGCAGCCCGCCCGCGAGCTGCTTGGCCCCGAGCGCTTCCGCCCGCCGCAGCAGGCCCGGCGCGAGCCCGCCCTGCTTCTCGATATTCTTGACGATCCGCGCCCGCAGCACCTCGAACAGCCGCGGCACGACGACCATGATCGTCGGCCGCGTTTCCTCGATGTTGCTGGCGAGCTTGTCGAGTCCCTCCGCGTAGTAAATCTGTGCGCCCAGCCCGATCGGGAAATGCTGGCCGCCGGTATGCTCATAGGCGTGGGACAGCGGCAGGAACGACAGGAACACCTCGTCGTCCCAGCCGAAATCGTCGGCGATGACGCGGATGCAGCCGTTCACGTTGTGCAGGATCGCGCCGTGATGCTGTGGCACGCCGCGCGGCGCCCCGCCGGTCCCGCTGGTGTAGATGACGCACGCCAGATCCTCGCGCGCGAAATCGGCGGCTGTCTCCGCCGCGCCTATCTCCGCCTGGGTGGCGGTCAGCGCCGACCAGTCGTGGAACGCGATCATGCCCGCCTGCTGGATGCGCAGCGGCTCCATCGCGATCACGTGCCGCGCCTCGTTTGAGCGCAGCACCGCCGGCAGCAGCGTCTTTGCCAGCTTTTCGGTCGACACGATCACGGCCGCTGCACCGCTATTCTCCAGGATATGGAGGTGATCGCGCTCGGTATTGGTGGTGTAGGTGGGGACCGTTACGCAGCCCGCGGCCATGATGCCCAGATCGGCTATGCACCATTCGGGGCGGTTTTCGGAAACCAGCATCACCCGGTCGCCCCGCTTCAGCCCCAGCCGCTTCAGTCCTTCGGCGACGGACGCGACCTGCTGCGCCGCCTGCGCCCAGCTGATCGGCCGCCAGTCATTCTCCACCTTGCGCCACAGGAACGGCCTGTCGCCCCCTTCTCGGGCGCGGGTGAAGAACATCGTCACCAGGTTCGGGAAACGTTCGAACTGCCGCATTCTCTCTCCCGTTTCTATTTTTCGGTGCGCCTCATTCCGGCGGACGCTTTTCGGTCCTGCGGCGGATGACGGTCACATGGCCTTCTTCGTCGATCGCCACGCCCTCGCTGCGCGGATCGGCCGCGCCGACCCACTTGCCGTCGACCCACTCGATCGCATTGGCCTTGAGGCCCAGCGGCGCGACCCGAACACGGCCGCCGAGCTGGCGGAGAGCCGGCTCCATTTCCTCCGCCTGGGTCCCTTTCTCCAGATAGGCCACCGGCCCCGGCGCAAAGATCAGGCCAAGGCCGATCGCATCCTGCGCGCTCATCTTCCAGTCGACCACCGCGATGATCGCCTTCGCAACTTGTGCGATGATGGTCGGACCACCCGCGGCGCCCAGCGCGAGGCGGACGTGCCCGGAGGAGTCGTAGACGATGGTCGGTGCCATGGAGCTGCGCGGCCGCTTGCCGCCTTCGACGCGGTTCGCGACCAGATAGCCGTCCTTCTTCGGCTCGATATCGAAGTCGGTCAGCTCGTTGTTGAGCATGATGCCGTCGACCGACAGGCCCGATCCGAACACGCTCTCGATCGTCGTGGTGACCTCGACGACGTTGCCGGCACGGTCGACGGCGACCAGGTCGGTCGTTCCCGGCACTTCGCTGGCGGGCACGCGAATGCGCTTCGGCGCACCGGGCGGGACGCCGGGTTCGATCCGGTCCAGGCTCTTGTCGGGCGAGATCAGTGCGGAGCGGCTGGCGAGGTAGGCGGGATCGAGCAGGCCCTTGATCGGAACCTGAATGTAATCGGGATCGCCCGTGTACATGTCGCGATCGGCATAGGCGAGACGCGAGGATTCGGCGAACAAGTGCCAGGCGACCGGGTTCGCGACACCCAGCTTCGCCATGTCGAAGCGCTCCAGCTGCTTCAGGATCATCAGCACGGTGATGCCGCCCGACGAAGGCGGCCCCATGCTGCAGATGCGGTAGCTTCGATACGTGTCGCAGAGCGGCGGCCGCTCCTTCGCTTCATAGCTGGCGAGGTCGCCCGTCGTCATCCGCGAGGGATTGCGCGACGCGCCATTCACCGTCGCGACCAGCTTCGCGGCTTGCGGCCCCACATAGAAAGTGTCCGGTCCCAGCCGCGCTATGCGCTCGAACAGGGCTGCTTGCTCCGGATTGCGCACCGTCGTCCCCGCGGGCAGGATCTTGCCATCGGGGCCAAGGAAGAGGCGCGCCGCACCCGGGTCGAGCTTTCGTGTCGCCCCGCCGGCGACCTGGGCAAAGCGCGGGGTGAGCTGCCAGCCGTCGCGCGCGATGCGGATCGCCGGCTCGAACAAGGCCGCCCAAGGGAGCTTGCCCGATTTTGCATGCGCCATCGCCATCGCCCTGAGCGAACCCGGCACGCCGACGCTGCGACCGCCTGGAACCGCATCGCCGTGGCTGAGCGGCTTGCCGTCCGGGCCGTAGAACCACTCCGGTCCCGCCGCATGCGGCGCAGCCTCGCGCCCGTCGACCGTCGTGACTTTCCCCGTCTTCGCGTCGTGGCTGACGAAGAAGGCGCCGCCGCCGATGCCGGAGCTTTGCGGCTCGACCACGTTCAGGACCAGCATGGTCGCGATCGCCGCATCCGTCGCGGTGCCGCCCTTCTTGAGGATCTCGACGCCAGCCGCAGCCGCCCGCGGATCGGCGGCTGAAACCATGCCCTGGGCTGCAAGCGCTTGCGGCAGGACGATCAGGAGAAGAGCGAGGAGAAAGCGTTTCATGGCGCGCGACCCTAATGTGCCGCGTCTTTTGGGCAAGTGCGACTTCACGCCTGCCCTATAGCCTCAGCGACAGTGCCGAAGCCGTCGCGGCGCAGAAGGTCCGCCAAGCCGCGGGCGATCCGCCGCGCCAGGCCCGGGCCTTCATAGACCAATGCCGAATAAAGCTGGACCAGCGAAGCACCATCGCGAATCCGGGCATAAGCCTCGTCGGCACTGCCGATGCCGCCGGCGGAAACCAGCGGCAGCACGCCGCCCGTGGCCGAACGGAAGTCGCGCAGCCTCTGCCGGGCAAGGGCGGCCAGCGGCGCGCCCGACAGGCCGCCCGCTTCCGCCGCATGAGACGATTTGAGCGGGGGCCACGAGACGGTCGTGTTGGCGACGATCAGCGCGGCCACGCCGCCGTCGATCGCGACGCGGGCAAGCGCGTCGATCTCGTCCGCCTCCAGGTCGGGCGCGACTTTCAGGAATACCGGCCTGGGCGACGGCAGCGCACCCATGACGCCATGCAGCAGATCCTGAAGCGCGGCCGCGCTCTGCAGCGCGCGCAGGCCCGGCGTGTTGGGCGAGCTGATGTTGACGGTCAGATAATCGGCAACCGGCGCCATTGCACGCGCGCCTGCGGCATAGTCGCCGATCCGGTCCGCGGAGTCCTTGTTCGCGCCGACATTGACGCCGACCGGGCCGGCGCGGCGGCGCAGCGTGCTCAGCCGCGAAAAGGCCTCCGCCTGCCCACCATTGTTGAAGCCCATCCGGTTGATGACCGCCCGGTCCTCTGCCAGCCGGAACAGGCGCGGGCGCGGGTTGCCGGCCTGGGGCAGGGGCGTCAGCGTGCCCACCTCGACGAAGCCGAAACCGAAACCGAGCATCTGCGCCGGCACCTCAGCATCCTTGTCGAACCCCGCGGCGAGCCCGACCGGATTGGGGAAATGCAGCCCCGCGACCTCGCTCGCCAGCACCGGATCGCTTTCCGGACGGCCGAGCGGCGGCACCTGCCTGAGCGCGGCGATGGTCAGCCGGTGCGCACGTTCGGCATCGAGCGCATGGACCAGCGGGCGGAGCAACGGATAGAGCATTGTTGCGCGATAGCATTTGCGGGCGCACTGGAAAGCCCGCGGCCACCTTACTACGGTACGCCGCCGATTGCCGGGACGACCAAGAAGGAACAGTGGATGAGCGAAGGTGCGAACGTTCAGTTTTCGGAACGCGAGGCGCTGCTGTTCCATTCCGCCGGCCGGCCGGGGAAGATCGAGATCGTCGCCTCGAAACCGATGGCGACGCAGCGCGACCTGAGCCTTGCCTATTCCCCCGGCGTCGCGGTGCCGGTGCGCGCGATCGCCGGCGATGCGGCCTGCGCCTATGACTATACCGCGAAGGGCAATCTGGTCGCGGTGATCTCGAACGGCACGGCCATCCTCGGCCTCGGCAATCTCGGCGCGCTCGCTTCCAAGCCGGTGATGGAAGGCAAGGCGGTGCTGTTCAAGCGCTTCGCCGACGTCGATTCGATCGACCTCGAAGTCGCGACCGAGGACACCGAAGCTTTCATCAACGCCGTCGCGCTGCTGGAGCCGAGCTTCGGCGGCATCAACCTGGAAGACATCGCCGCCCCCGCCTGCTTCATCATCGAGCAGGCGCTGAAGGAGCGGATGAACATCCCGGTCATGCACGACGACCAGCACGGCACCGCGATCATCTCCGCCGCCGGGCTGATCAATGCCTGCTATTTGACCGGCCGCGATCTGAAGGACGTGAGGGTCGTAGTGAACGGCGCCGGCGCCGCCGCGATCGCCTGCACCGAGCTGATCAAGGCGATGGGCGTTCGCCAGGATCATGTCATCATGTGCGACCGCAAGGGCGTGATTTATCAGGGCCGCACCGAAGGCATGGATCAGTGGAAGTCCGCCCATGCCGTGAAGACGGACCGGCGCACGCTCGGCGAGGCGCTGGAAGGCGCGGATATCTTCCTGGGCCTCTCGGCGGCCGGCGCGCTGAAGCCCGACATGGTGAAGGCGATGGCGCCGAAGCCGATCATCTTCGCGATGGCGAACCCGGACCCGGAGATCACGCCGCCGGAGGCCAAGGCCGCGCGCCCCGACGCGATCGTCGCCACCGGCCGCTCGGACTATCCGAACCAGGTCAACAACGTGCTCGGCTTCCCCTTCATTTTCCGCGGCGCATTGGACGTGCGCGCGACCGCGATCAACGACGAGATGAAGATTGCCGCCGCACAGGCGCTGGCCGATCTGGCGCGCGCGGCGGTGCCGGAGGAAGTCGCCGCAGCCTATGGCGGCAAGGCGCACAGCTTCGGTGCCGACTATATCATCCCGGCGCCGTTCGATCCGCGGTTGATGGAAGTGGTGCCCGCCGCGGTCGCCAAAGCGGCGATGGATTCGGGCGTCGCGACCAAACCGATCCTCGACATGGACGCCTATCGCCAGACACTGAGGGCGCGGCTCAACCCCACCACCTCGGTGCTGACGCTCGCCTATGAGGCGGCGCGCGCCGATCCGAAGCGCGTGCTGTTCGCGGAAGGCGAGGAAGAAGTGGTGCTGCGCGCCGCGATCCAGTTCCGCGACGGCGGCTACGGCATTCCGGTGCTGGTCGGCCGCGACGACGTCTATGATCGGCTGAAAGCGCTCGGCGTCGACGATCCGCAGTCGTTCGAGGTCCACAACAGCCGCCACTCGCCGCTGGTCCCGAAAATGGTCGACCGGCTCTACGAGCGGCTGCAGCGCCGCGGCTATCTGCACCGCGAGTGCGAGCGGATGGTCAATCAGGACCGCAACATCTTCGGTTCGCTGCTGCTCGATCTGGGCGAAGTCGACGCGATGATCACCGGCGTGACGCGCACCTATGCCCAGTCGATGCGCGAGATCCGCCGCGTGCTCGATCCGGTGGAAGGCACGATCCCGTTCGGCATCCATGTGCTGGTCGGCCATTCGCACACGGTGTTCATGGCCGACACGACCGTCAACGAGCGCCCGTCGGCGACCGAGCTCGCCGATATCGCCGAGCAGACCGCCGCCGTGGCGCGGCGCATGGGGCAGGAGCCGCGCGTCGCGTTCCTCAGCTATTCGACCTTCGGCAACCCGCCGGGCGATTTTCTCGACAAGATCCGCGGCGCCGTCGCGCTGCTCGATCAGCGCGGCGTCAGCTTCGAATATGAAGGCGAAATGTCGCCCGATGTTGCGCTCAATCCGCGGGTGATGGCGAATTATCCGTTCAGCCGCCTGTCCGGGCCCGCCAATGTGCTGGTTATGCCTGGCCTTCAGTCCGCCAATATCTCGGCCAAGCTGCTGCGCGAGCTGGGCGGCGACTCGGTCATCGGGCCGATGCTGGTGGGCATGGCGAAGCCGGTTCAGGTCGCGACGATGGCGAGCCGCGCGACCGAGCTGGTGACGCTGGCCGTGCTCGCCGCCAGCGGCATCGCGCGCTGATCAGTTGCCGGTGTTGCCGCTCTGCGTGGGGCCGCCGGGCAGCGTGCCGACGCGGCCGATATTGCCGAACAGGTCTTCGAAAAAGCCGTGCTTGCGGCCCAGCGTCGGCGTCTTGTCGTCAACGGGATCGATCTGCGCGACGCGCTCCAGCCCGGTCTGCTCGACCTTCGCCACATTGCCGGCGTCGTCGAAGCTGATGTGCAGCACCGTCTCGTCGGTCGGCTTCGGCGACCCGAACGCCAGCTGCTTCGTGGTCCGCGCAACATAATACCAGTCATTGTCCGTGAACTGACTGGTGAAGCTGGGCAGGCCCAGGAGTTTCTGCACCGACTGCTTGTTGTCGATGCCAGGCTGCACGGTCGCAATCAGCTGATTGTCGAGCAGATAACCCTGGTGACCGACGATGCGCGTGCAGCCGGCCGTTGCGACCATCGCGCCTGCAAGGGCGGCGCCGGTAATCATGCGCCGCGTCAACGAACTCATTCGACTCTCCCGGACGCCAGACGAGCATTGCGCTCGCCGTCCGCGGCCTCAATATGCCTGGGCGAGGCCGCGCACAAGCGCGTGCGCCCCAAATGGAGTGTCATGTCCTTCATCGACCGGCTGTTCGGCCGCCGCAATGCCAACGAAGCGGTGCGCCCGCTCTACAACGAAGTGGTGGCCCAAGGCCGCGCGGCGCACTGGTATGCGCAAGGCGGCGTGCCCGACACGATCGACGGCCGCTTCGAGACGATCGCCGCGATCCTCGCGCTCGTGATCGCCCGGCTGGAGCTGGAGCCCGAGCAGCGCCAGACCGTCGCCTGGCTCGTCGAGCTGTTCGTGCACGATATGGACAGCCAGCTGCGCGAGATCGGCATCGGCGACATGGTCGTCGGCAAGCATGTGGGAAAGATGATGGGCGCGCTGGGCGGGCGAATCGGCGCGTATCGCGAAGGGCTGAAGGCCGGCGAGTTCGAGGCGGCGCTGGTCCGCAACCTTTATCGTGGCAGCGAGCCGCCGGCCGCGGCGCTGGAGCACACCGCCGAGCGGCTGCGCGCCTTTTATCTGGCGCTGCACGCCGCGCCGGCCGATTCGATCATTGCGGGCCAGCTGCCGTGACGCCGGAATTTTCTCGAACCGTGGATGCCGACACCGTCTCCGAATCGCCGCGCCAGATGCGAATCGAGGCCGACGAGACCGAGCGCCGCCGGCTCGCAGGCCGATTTGCGCTGAAGGCCGTCGAGCGGCTTTCGGCCGATGTTCGGCTCGCGCGGCGCGCGGGCATCATCCATGCCGAAGGGGCGGTCGACGCTGACGTCGTGCAGAGCTGCGTGGTTACGGACGAACCGCTGCCCGCGCACATCGATGCGCCGTTCAGCGTGCGCTTCGTGCCCGATGCCTATGTCGTCTCGCCGGACGAGGAATTGGAGCTGAGTGCCGAGGATTGCGATACGCTGCCGCTGGAAGGCGGCCGGATCGATCTCGGCGAGCTCGCGGCGGAGACGCTGGCGCTGGCGCTCGACCCGTTTCCGCGCTCGGCGAGTGCCGATACTGCGCTGGAGGAAGCCGGCCTGGGCAATGAGGCCGATGCGGGCCCGTTTGCCGCACTCCGCGCGCTTAAGGAGCAGATGCAGAAAAAGGGTTAGCCGTGCCTCAGGCGCGGGTGCTGCGGCGGCGGAAATCGGGCTCGGCCCTTGTCACGCTCCAGCCATAGGGGCGCTGCCGCGCCATCACCACCGGATCGATGCCCAGCCGCTTGTACAGCCGCCGGCGCTGCGCGGGCGTCAGCTGGCCGGGAAGCGCCGGAGGCTCCCTGCGCCGCCGCCGGCCGGTCAGCGTCCAGATCGCCGCCCACATGCTGATCGCAAACAGGGCAGTGATGACGATTCCGGCCATGGAGTCTCTCGCAAGCAAATGACTTGCCTTGTGAGACTCCCGAATCGGGGCTGCTGTTCCCCGTCCTGGCGCCCTAGAAGGGGACGTCGTCGTCCAGGTCGCTGTCGAACGGGCTGGGTCCGCCGCGTCCGCCGCCACCGCTGCCGCCGCGCCCGCCGCCACCGCTGCCGCCGCGCCCGCCGCCGAAGCCGCCCGACGGAGTCTGGCCGCCGCCGCCGAAATTGCCGCGGTCCTGGCTTCCCCAGTCGTCGCCGCCGGCGCCGCCTTCACGGCGGTCGAGCAGCACCATCTCGCTGTTGAAGCCCTGCAGCACGATCTCGGTCGAATAGCGGTCCTGCCCCTGCTGGTCCTGCCATTTGCGGGTCTGGAGCGCGCCCTCGATATAGACCTTCGAGCCCTTTCGCAGATAGCGCTCCGCGACATTGGCCAGGCCTTCGTTGAAGATCTTGACCGTGTGCCACTCGGTCTTTTCCTTGCGCTCCCCGGAATTGCGGTCCTTCCAGGTTTCCGAAGTGGCGATGCGAAGCTCCACCACCTTGCCGCCATTCTGGAAGCTGCGGCTCTCCGGGTCGCGCCCGAGATTGCCGACCAGAATCACCTTGTTCACGCTGCCTGCCACGCCGAGACCTCCTCAATCCTTGCCGTCCGCTACCGGGATCACGGCAGGGCGGCAAGCATCAGGCCGCAACAGCCGGGCTTTTCCGCGAGGAACGCCGTAACTCTGCGCCGGCAAGGGCGAAGCCGCCGATCATCAGTGCCCAGCTGGCCGGTTCGGGGACCGGGGCAGCACTGGCGCTGGTGACCACGATATTGTCGACTTGGTGCCAGACCGCTCCGTTCGACCAGGAGACCTCCGTCACGCCGCGAAACAGGTCCGGCATCGCCAATGCAACGCGGGTCTGCGGGATCGGTGTGGCGCCCGAGAAGCTGGGCAGGTCGAAAGTGAAATGGTCGGTTCGTCCATCGGCGTAGCGGGCGAAAAAGGTGAGCGGCACGCCAAGGCCGTTGCTGTCGGCTGCAAAGACATCGAGCGCAATGAAGTTGAACGCGGCGCCGTCGTCCCGACTCAGTGTAACCGAGGTCGGACGAGAAAAGTCGAACGGGTTAGGGCCGAAAAGGGCTTTGCTTCCCGACGAGGTGTGGACCGCCATGCTGCTGAAGGCAGTGAATTGGTAATCGCCCTGCAGGATCAGGAGGCCGTTCAGGCCTGCCGCGGTATCTTCAAAGTCGATCGTCTCCGCCGCGGCCGAAGTGCCCACTGCCAGGAGGCTAAGCGCAAGCAAACACCTGTTCATTTTCGTATGATCCCCCTCTTACGCGCACAAGGTTTCCGAGCGCTGCGTAATTTGCCTTGGAACCGCAGGCAATCGAGACGATCGGGCCGTCTCCAAATGGCACAAATTACAAACCGATCGCCGTTGCCGCCCAGTAGGTGAGGCCGGCCGCGACATACGCCACCGCGAAAAGATAGCCGACCATGAAGGCGGGCCATTTCCAGCCATTGGTCTCGCGCCGCGTGACCGCAATGGTCGAGATGCATTGCGGCGCGAACACGAACCAGGCCAGGAAAGCGAGCGCGGTCGGCAGCGGCCAGGCGGTGCCGAGCCGCGACTCGAGCTGCTGGTTGGCGACTTCATCGCCGTTGGCGTCGATCGCGTAGACGGTCGCAATCGCGGACACGGCGACCTCGCGCGCCGCCATCGCCGGGATCAGCGCCATCGAGATATCGTGATTGAACCCGATCGGCCGGACCAATGTCTCGACCCCGCTCGCGATCCGGCCGGCGACCGAATACTCGCTCTGCTTCACGCCGGCCGGCGCCTGCGGGAAGGAAGCGAGCGCCCAGAGCAGCACGGTCGTGAACAGGATGATCGTGCCGGCGCGCTTCAGGAAGATCTGCGCACGGGTAACGAGACCCAGCGCCACGTCCTGCCAGCGCGGCCACTGATATTTGGGCATTTCCATCATGAAGCCCGAGCCGCGACCTTTGGTCACCGTCCGCCGCAGCACCCAGGCCGCCGCGAACGCGCCCGCGATGCCGGCGATGTAGAGGCAGAACAGCACCAGCCCCTGCAGCCCGACGCCGGGAATCGCCGCGCGCTCCGGAATGAAGGCGGAGATGATCAGCGTATAGACCGGCAGGCGCGCCGAGCAGGTCATCAGCGGTGCGATCAGGATCGTCGTCAGCCGGTCCTTGGGATCGTCGATCGTCCGCGTTGCCATGATGCCCGGGACGGCACAGGCAAAGGAGGAAAGCAGCGGGATGAAGGCGCGGCCGGAAAGCCCCACGCGCGCCATCAGCCGGTCCATCAGGAAGGCCGCGCGGACCATATAGCCGCTCGCTTCCAGGATCAGGATGAACGTGAACAGGATCAGGATCTGCGGGAGGAAAACGACGACCGCGCCGACGCCGGCGATCACGCCTTCCACCAGCAGCGAGCGGATGAAGCCGTCGGGCAGCGTCGTGCCGATCCAGCCGCCCAGCGCGTCGAACTGCGCCTGCAGCCAGTCCGCTGGCACCTGGCTCCAGCTGAACACGGCCTGGAACATCACGAACAGCAGCCCGGCAAGGATCAGCGGCCCGGCCACCGGGTGCAGCGCGATGCCGTCGAGCGAATGGGTGATGCGCCGCGCCGGGCTTTCCGACACGATCGCCTTGACCGCGAGCGCGCGCGCGCGGCGTTGCACCGTCGCAAGGTCCTCGTGGACGAAGCCGTGACCGGGGCGGAGCTTCAGGGTGCCGTCGCCGACCGCCTCGGCCAGCGCCGTCTTCAGCTCTTCCAGCCCGCGGCGGCGCACCGCGACCGTCTCGATCACCGGCACGCCGAGCTCTTTGGCGAGCACCGCGGTATCGATTTCCAGTCCGTCGCGCTTCGCCAGGTCGATCATGTTCAGCGCGATCACGATCGGCAGGCCAAGGCCGATCAGCTGCATCGCGAAGCGCAGATGGTTGTCGAGATTGGAGGCGTCGATCACCACGATCAACGCGACCGGCAGCCGCTCGCCGGCCTGCTGGCCCAGAATCACGTCGCGGGTGACGGCTTCGTCGGGGCTGGCCGGTTCCAGGCTGTAGGCGCCGGGCAGGTCGACCAGCTCGACCGGGCGGCCGTCCGGCAGCGTGAAGCGGCCCGCATGGCGCTCGACCGTGACGCCAGGATAATTGCCGACCTTCTGGCGCGCGCCGGTCAGCGCGTTGAACAGCGACGACTTGCCGGCATTGGGATTGCCGACCAGCGCAACCAGCGGCGCGGGGTTCATGTCAGGGCGACGCGGATCGCGCTCGCCTGCGCACGGCGGATCGCGACGGTCATCCGCCCGACCCGGCAGGCGATCGGGTCCCGGCCGAGAAAGCTGCCGCTGTGCAGCGCCTCGATCGGCACGCCTTCGTCGAAACCCAGCTCGCGCAGGCGCTTCGCCTCGGCCTCGCCGAGCGATGCCCAATCGATCGCGCTGATGTGCGCAGCCTTGCGCAGCGGAAGGTCACTGAGACGCATGACGCTTCAATAGGCTTGCTGCGATTGATTATCAATAAACGTAAAGGTCAAATCGCCGGATATCTGAGCCGGCCGATGAAGCGCGACAGGCTCGGCCGGTGCTCGGCGCGCGATCGGACATCGGCCTTGAAGCGCTCGAATCGCATCACGTTCTCGATGCGCCGGTCGAGAAAGGCGCGGGTATCGCTCAAATCGGCGGTCTCGTCGTCGAGCAGCGCGAGCACGGTCGAGCCATAGACCGCCCCAAGGGTCATGCGCTTGGTATAGTGATTGAAGTCGGTCGCCTTGTCGCCGGCGAGCTGCCACATAAGGTCGACCGCGCGCCAGCCCATCCGGGCTGCTTTGGCTGTATTCTGCGGCATCGCCAGCAGCGCGAGCGCGCGGCGCAACGCCTCGCGGTCGGGCGCGACGATCTCGATCCGCGCCCAGACCAGGGCGGTGATCCGCTCCCGGATCTTCATCGATGCGAGCGTTTCAACCGGCAGCTGCTCGGCCATGCGATGATCGACCGAGCGGAACCACGCGTCGATCATCTGCACCGCGCCGTCCTTGAACGCGAGCCGGGCAATGTCCGGGTCGACGCCTGCCTGCCCGGCCGCGAGCGTCACGGCCTCCGGGCTCCAGCCGTCGAATGCGGCATGGGCGGGAAGCAGCGGCGCCAGATGGGCACGGACTTCATCGAGCGTCGGATCGGCGGGCAGTTCGGCCATCGCCGTCATCTAGGCCTTTGCGGCAGCGGGGCCAAGGGGCGGGCACATCGCACAAGGCGACAGAGCGTGGTTGAGGCGCGCCCTCGCCATCGCTACATGCCCGGCGCATGTCCGAGATGATCCGCATCACCCTTCCCGACGGCTCCGCGCGCGAGGTTGCGCCGGGGACCACTGCGGCCGATATCGCTGCGGCGATCGGGCCGGGACTCGCCAAGGCGGCGCTGGCGGCCAAGGTGAACGGCGAAGTCCGCGATCTCGGCCGGCCGATCGATTATGACGCGGAGCTGGCGCTGATCACCGCGCGCGACGAGGCGGACGCGCTGGAGCTGGTGCGCCACGACTATGCGCACGTGCTCGCCGAGGCGGTGCAGAACCTGTTCCCCGGCACACAGATCACCTTCGGCCCGGCGACCGAGGACGGCTTTTATTACGACTTCGCGCCCACCGCCGAGCGTGGCCCCTTCACCGAGGAAGACCTGCCGGCGATCGAGGAGGAGATGCGCCGCGTCATCGCGCGCGACGAAAAGTTGGTGCGCGAGGTGTGGACCCGCGACCAGCTGATCCAGCACTTCCGCACCCATGGCGAGACGTTCAAGGCCGAATGGGCCGCCGAGCTCCCCGAAGGCGAGGAACTGACGGTCTACCGCGCCGGCGAATGGCTCGATATGTGCCGTGGGCCACACCTCGCCTCGACCGGCAAGCTCGATCCGCAGGCATTCAAGCTGACGCGCGTCAGCGGCGCCTATTGGCGCGGCGACCAGAAGAACGCGATGCTCAGCCGCATCTACGGCACCGGCTGGCTCAACAGGAAGCAGCTGCAGGAGCATCTGACCCGGCTGGAGGAAGCGGCCAAGCGCGACCATCGCAAGATCGGGCAGGACATGGACCTGTTCCACCTGCAGCCGGAGGCGCAGGGCTCGGTCTTCTGGCATCCCAAGGGCTATCTGCTGTGGCGGCAGCTAGAGGCCTATATGCGCCGCCGCCTCGACGCGGCCGACTATCAGGAAGTGAAGACGCCGCAGCTGATGGACGCGCGCCAGTGGGAGCAATCCGGCCATTGGGGCAAGTATCGCGAGAATATGTTCGTCGTGCCGGACGAGATCCCCTCGACCGAGGACGACGCGCCGATCCTTTCCGGCGACGCCGACCTGATGGCGCTGAAGCCGATGAATTGCCCGGCGCACGTGCTGATCTTCAAGCAGGGCATCAAAAGCTATCGCGACCTGCCGATCCGCATGGCCGAGTTCGGCTGCTGCCACCGCAACGAACCGCACGGCGCGCTGCACGGCATCATGCGTGTGCGCCAGTTCACGCAGGACGACGCCCATATTTTCGTGCGCGAAGACCAGCTGATCGAGGAAGTGCGCGCCTTTTGCGACCTGCTCGACAGCGTCTATCGCGACCTGGGCTTCCCCAATTATGCGATCAAGCTGGCGCTCAGGCCCGAAAAGCGGTTCGGCTCCGACGCGGATTGGGACCGGGCCGAGCAGAATTTGCGCGACGCGGTGAAGGCGGCGGGCCGCGACACCGCGGAATTCGGCTGGGAGGAGCTGCCCGGCGAAGGCGCCTTCTATGCGCCCAAGCTGGAGTTCCACCTGAAGGACGCGATCGGCCGCACCTGGCAGGTCGGCACGATGCAGGCCGACACGGTGCTGCCGGAGCGGCTGGACGCAAGCTATGTGGGCGAAGACGGCAACCGCCACCGGCCGGTGATGCTGCACCGCGCGATCCTGGGTACGTTCGAGCGCTTCATCGGCATCCTGATCGAGCATCATGCCGGCCGCTTCCCGCTGTGGCTGGCGCCGGTGCAGGCCGTGGTTGCGACGATCGTCTCCGACGCTGACGACTATGCGAGCGAGGTGCTGGCGGCGCTGGAGAAGGCCGGGCTGCGCGCCGAGGCCGATCTGCGCAACGAGAAGATCAACTACAAGGTGCGCGAGCACAGCCTCGCCAAGGTCCCGCAGCTGCTGGTCGTCGGCAAGCGCGAGGCAGAGGAAGGCAAGGTCGCGATCCGCTCGCTGGGGCAAGAGGGCCAGCGGATCATGACGCTGGACGAAGCGGTCGCCTGGCTCTCCGCCGAAGCGGT
>NZ_DASTXI010000033.1:0-7916 GCF_035758555.1 Sphingomonas sp.
GACTAAAGATCGCCGACCAGGTGCCTGAAGCATTTCGCGAATTCTTCGTGCGGCCGCGCCCGTTCGAAATCCGCCACGCCTCGCCCTGGTCGCCGCTGGAGGCCGAGCCGCACGAGCCGGTGCAGCATGTCTGGTTCAAGACGGTGGCGCCCGTTGCCGGCGGGCCTGAAATGCACCGCGCCATGCTAGCCTGGGCCAGCGACATGCATTTACTCGGCACGACGATGCGCCCGCATGGCCTCAGCTGGACCCAGCCGGGCGTGCAGACGGCGAGCCTCGACCACGCGCTCTGGTTCCACGGCGACGTTCGGGTCGACGAATGGCTGCTCTATTCGACCGATGCGCCCTGGAGCGGCCGCGGCCGCGGCTTCAACCGCGGTATGATCTTCACCCGCGACGGCCGGCTGGTCGCCAGCGTCGCGCAGGAAGGACTGATGCGGAAGCGCTAGCGCCAGTCAGGATCGTCCGCGCCGAGCGCCGGCGGTGCACGATCGGCCACCATCGGTTCGCCGTCGATGACGATCGGGCTGCGGACCTGTGACAGCGTGCCACCGGCGACATGCGGCGCGTCAAGTTCCACCCGCATCCCGCGCGCCTGAACGTGCGGGTCGGCGAGTGCCTGGGCGATGTCGTTGATCGGGCCGCCGGGCACGCCTTCCCGCTCCAGCGCGGCGAGCAGGTCGGCGCGGGTCATTGTTGCGGTTCGCTCGGCTAGGATCGGAATCAGCCGGTCACGATTCACGATGCGCGCGGCATTGGTCTTGTAGTCGGGATCGTCGGCCAGCTCCGGCACGCCCAGCAGTGCCGCGAAGCGCACGAACTGCCCGTCATTGCCGACCGCCACGATCGCGCGGCCGTCGCTGGTCTCGAACGGCTGGTAGGGCACGACGTTCGGATGCGCGTTGCCCATCAGGCCGGGCGCCTCGCCCGAAACCAGATAATTCATCGCCTGGTTGGCGAGCACCGAGGTCTGGACGTCCAGCAGCGCCATGTCGATCCACGCGCCCTGGCCGGTCTCGTGCCGCCGATGCACGGCTGCGAGGATCGCGCCGGCCGCATAGATGCCGGTGAACAGGTCGGCGACGGCGACTCCGACCCGCATCGGGCCGCCGCCAGGCTCTCCATTGGGCAGGCCGGTGATGCTCATCAGCCCGCCCATCGCCTGGATCAGGTAATCATAGCCCGCGCGCGGTGCATAGGGCCCGGTCTGGCCGAAGCCGGTGATCGAGCAATAGATGATGCGCGGGTTGATCGCCTTCAGGCTTTCGTAATCGAGGCCATAGCGTTTCAGGCCGCCGGTCTTGAAATTCTCGATAACGATATCGGCGTCGCGGGCGAGGGTACGCACCCGCTCCATGTCGGCCGCATCCTCGAAATCGGCGGTGATCGAGCGCTTGCCGCGGTTGCAGCTGTGATAATAGGCGGCGCCAAGGCTCTGCCCGTCCGCGCCTTCGACGAACGGCGGGCCCCAGCCGCGCGTATCGTCGCCGTGCCCGCGCCGCTCCACCTTGATCACGTCCGCGCCCATGTCCGCCAGCATCTGCCCGGCCCAGGGACCGGCCAGGATGCGCGCGAGTTCGAGAACCTTGAGGCCGGCGAGCGGCTTAGAAGAAGGCATTCAGCCCCGTCTGCGCACGGCCCAGGATCAGCGCATGCACGTCATGCGCGCCTTCATAGGTGTTTACGGTTTCCAGGTTCATCAGGTGACGCATCACGTGATATTCCTCGGAAATGCCGTTGCCGCCGTGCATGTCGCGCGCGGCGCGGGCAATCTCCAGCGCCTTCCCGCAATTGTTGCGCTTGACCAGGCTCACCATTTCCGGCGCCATCCGGCCTTCGTCGAACAGCCGCCCGACGCGTAAGCTCGCCTGCAGCCCGAGCGTGATCTCGGTCTGCATGTCGGCAAGCTTCTTCTGAACGAGCTGGTTGGCGGCGAGCGGGCGGCCGAACTGCTTGCGGTCGAGCGTGTAGGCGCGGGCGCGGTGCCAGCAATCCTCCGCCGCGCCCATCGCGCCCCAGGAAATCCCATAGCGCGCTCGGTTAAGACAGCCGAAGGGCCCTTTCAGACCCTGCACCTCGGGCAGCAGGGCGTCCTCGCCGACCTCGACGCCGTCCATCATCACCATGCCGGTGGTGGAGGCACGCAAGGAGAGCTTGCCCTCGATCTTGGGCGCTGAGAGGCCCTTGGCGCCTTTCTCGATCACGAAGCCGCGGATGCCGCCGCCATGCGCATCGGACTTGGCCCAGATCACGAACACGTCGGCAAACGGCGCGTTCGAGATCCAGGTCTTGGAGCCCGAAATGCGATAGCCGCCGTCGATCTTTTCGGCCTTGGTGCGCATGCCGCCGGGATCGGAGCCGGCATCGGGCTCGGTCAGGCCGAAGCAGCCGACCCATTCGCCGGTCGCGAGCTTCGGCAGATATTTCCGCCGCTGTTCCTCCGAGCCATAGGCGTAAATCGGGTACATCACGAGCGAGGACTGGACGCTCATCATCGAACGATAGCCCGAATCGACGCGCTCGACTTCGCGCGCGACCAGGCCATAGGCGACGTACGACGCGCCGGCGCCGCCATACTCCTCGGGCAGCGTGACGCCGAGCAGGCCCAGCGCCCCCATCTCGTCGAAGATCGCGCGGTCGGTCTTCTCCTCGCGGAACGCCTCGATCACGCGCGGCAGCAATTTATCCTGTGCATAGTCATGCGCGACGTCACGGATCGCCCGCTCCTCATCGGTCAGCTGGTCCTCCAGCAGCAGCGGATCGTCCCAGCGCAAGGTCGCGATGGATGCAGCGTTCATATGTCGAGCTCCTTGCGCTCTCCCTACCCGCTCATCTCCTGGCTTGGAAGAAGGCGCGGAGAAGCACCCCTGCCTCGGTCTCGCCGATTCCGGAATACACCTCCGGCCGGTGATGGCAGGTCGGCTGCGCGAACACGCGGGCGCCGTGCTCGACGCCGCCGCCTTTCGGGTCGGGCGCGCCGTAATAGACGCGCGCGATGCGGGCGAGGGCGATCGCGCCGGCACACATCGCGCACGGCTCCAGCGTCACCCAGAGCTCGCAGTCCTGCAGGCGATCGGTACCGATCCGCTCCGCGGCAGCGCGGATCGCGAGCATTTCGGCATGGGCGGTGGGGTCGCTGAGGCGCCGCGGCGCATTCGATCCTTCGCCCAGCACTTCGCCGTTCCGGACGATTACCGCGCCCACCGGCACTTCCCCCTCCACCGCCGCGCGGTCGGCGAGTTCCAGCGCACGGCGCATCGGCTCGGGCAATGGGAAGGCCATGCGGCCCGGCTTAAGTCAGCGGGCCAGCACCGTCCACAGCGCGAAGGCGATGCCCGGCAGCCACGCCAGACAGGTCAGGCCGGCCGCGATCCAGAAATCGCGGCCGATGCCCCTGTCCAGGAACACCCCCAGCGGCGGGAGCACGATGGCGCCCGCCACTGCAACGGGGCTGACGCGCTTCGTCATTTGTCCTTGTCTTCCTTCTGGTCCTGCTTGGCCGTGTCGACGTCGATGGTCGGCACCTGGATCGTCTCGTTCTTGGTGCCCACGTCGACATCGCCGACATCGGCATCGAACGCCGGCGCCTGGCCGCCTTCGACCTGGACCTTCGGCAGGCTCGCTTCCTGCGTCTGGTTGATGTTCAGGAAGCCTGTGGCCACGCCGATGATCAGCAGCAGCACAATGATCGCAATCACCGCCAACAATCCACGCATCTTGTCTCTCCTTGACCCTGTTCGGGAAGCTGAACGAGCCGGACCCGTTACGGTTTCATCGGGTGCGACTCACGTTGACGCGGCGGCCGGTTGCCGCTATGCGCGCCACCTTTCCGGGCAATCCCGATTTATTTGAGAGACAAGCGATGTCGCGCATTTGCGAGCTGACCGGCAAGGGCCGGCAGGTGGGCCACAATGTTTCCCACGCCAACAACAAGACCAAGCGCACTTTCCTGCCGAACCTGCAGAACGTGACGCTGATCAGCGACTCGCTCGGCAAGAGCGTGAAGCTGCGCGTGTCGACGCACGGCCTGCGCTCGGTCGAACATGTCGGCGGTCTGGACAATTGGCTGCTGAAGACCAGCGAGGACAAGCTCGGGCCGACCGCCCGCAAGCTGAAGCGCGAGATCGCGAAGAAGCAAGCCGCCTAAGCGGACGTCTTCGAGGCTTTCAAAGGCCGGCCGGATGCGATTCGGCCGGCCTTTTGCTGTTCAGCGAATCGCCTGGAGCAGCCGCTCGGTCAGCGCCTCGCAGTCGCTGCCGAGAAACGGGAACGTCCCGACCAGAGCCGATTTCAGCTCCGGCGCGAGCTCGTGCTGCAGCCGCCTTCGCGCGCGCAGGTGCCGCGTCTTGACCGTGGCCGGTGCGATGCCGAGCGCTTCGGCTGCCTCATCGACGCTCAACCCCTCCACCTCGCGCAGCATGAAGACGAGCCGGAAAGGCGCCGGCAATCGCGCGACCGCATCCTCCAGCATTCGCTTGATCTGCTGGCGCGCAACGGCCGCGTCGGGCGGCAATGCGCTGGTCGATCCCTGCATCAGCCTCTCCCGGTACGCATCGAGCACCACGACAGAATCGTTTTCCAGATGGGCGCGCCGCCGTTTCGCCGCGCGGACGCGCATCAGCGCCTCGTTGATCGCGATCCGGGTCAGCCAGGTCGACAGAGAGGAGCGACCCTCGAATCCGGCGATGCCGGCCAGGGCGCGCAGATAGGCGCTCTGCACTGCATCCTCGGCCTCCGCCCGGTTGCGAAGGATCGCCCAGGCGGCGCGGAACAGCCGCTGGTTGTTGCGTTGCGCGATCAGCCGCACGGCCATCGGATCGCGCGCGGCGAGGCGTGCAGCCAGAGCGGCGTCGTCCAACGCGTCGTAGTTCAGGTCCGGCTGCGCCTTCATGTCTCCCTCCGGTGTGCGGCCATTTGATGCCGCTCGCCCCCCGCGGTTCCCACGCATGCCCGACGCATGTTAAACTGATTTGAGTCCTTGCGGGAACCTGAGACCAGCCGCGGCATCCAAGACCGGCGGCGGACGGGCCGCTCCCATCCGCAAGGCTCGGGGAAGCAGGAGGAGCACAAACATGATCAAGGCATTCGCATGGGCCGGCGCGGCGGCATTGCTGGCGGCCGGAACGGTTGCGACGCGCGCGGCGGACATCAACGACGCGCAGATCGCCCATATCGCGTACACCGCCGGGAACATCGATATCGCGGCCGCCAAGCAGGCGCTCGCCAAGTCGAAGAACGCAAAGGTCCGCGAGTTCGCGCAGGAAATGGTGCGCGACCATGAGGCGGTGAACCAGAAGGCGCTGGCGCTCGTCAAGAAGCTCGGTGTGACGCCGGAGGACAATCCGACCAGCAAGTCGCTGTCCGACGCGGCGGCGGCGACCAAGACCCGGCTCGCGGGATTGAGCGGTGCGGCCTTCGACAAGGCCTATGCCGAGAATGAGGTCGCCTACCACAAGACGGTCAACGGCGCGCTAGATTCGACGCTGATCCCCGGCGCCAGCAACGACGAGCTGAAGTCGCTGCTGCAGACCGGCCGCACGCTGTTCGGCGAGCATCAGATGCACGCCGAGCATCTGGTCAGCGAACTCAAATAGGGAGCAGGGCAAGTGGCACGGCTCCCGATCGCCTTCGCCGCAAGCGCCGCGATGCTGCTGCCGCTTGCCCTCTCGCCGGCGGCCGCTGCGCCGAAGGTGCACGTGGTCGTCATCGATAAATTGAAGTTCGGCCCCCTTCCCGCGGACCTGCATGTCGGCGACACGATCCGCTGGGTGAATAAGGACCTGTTCCGCCACACCGCGACCGCCAGGAACGGCAGCTTCAATGTCGACCTCCAGCCGGGCGCTACGGGCACGATGAAGCTGACCAGGGCCGGCACGATTCCGTTTTTCTGCCGCTATCATCCGGGCATGACGGGCCAATTGACGGTCGCCAAATAACCCAGGCGCTTGCCCGGTACAGTTTCTTTCCGCAGACTTGCCGCGGACGGGAGCGGGAATGAGGGCGGGCGCGATGCTTGGAATGCTGATTTCGGCCGGCCTGCTTGCGGCGGGGACGCCCGCTATCGTCGAGCAGCAAGGGCCGCACGTGCTCGTCGCCGGCCCGACCGTCCGGCTGGCGGTCCGCTACGGACCGGCGGCACGCCAGTACGCGCATCTGTTCACGCGCGAGCGGCCGGGCCGCGCGCCCTTGATCGTCTATCTGCACGGCGGCGGCTGGAGCGCAGGCGCACAGACCTCCGGCTCCGCCGGCGCCCAGCCGGATCACTTCACGAGCCTCGGCTATGCCTATGCGACGGTCAGCTATCGCTTCGTACCCGACGTGACGCTCGAGGAGCAGCTGGCCGACGTCGCGCAGGCGATCGCGAAGCTGCGGCGGCAGGACGGCGTCGATCCGAAGCGCATCGTGCTGATCGGGCACAGCTCGGGCGGGCAGCTCGCGGCACTGATCGGGGCCGATCCCGCCTGGCTCGACAAAGCGGGCGTCCCATTCGACATGCTGAAAGCCGTGGTGCTGCTCGATGCGGCCGCGATCGACGTGCCGCCGATCATGGAGGCTGGCCGCGGCGCCCCCACGGTCGTCCGCTACTACCAGCCGGCGTTCGGCGACGATCCCGCTCGGCAGGCTGCGCTGTCGCCGCTCCGCCATGCCGAGCCGCCGAACGCACCCGCCTGGCTGATGCTGCACGACGTCAACAATCCGCTCGCTGGCCTGCAGAGCCGGCAACTCTCGGTCGCGCTGATCGCCGCCGGTGCGCAGGAGGCGACGGTGCAGCCGGTCAAGGACACGACCCACATGCGCCTGAACAATGAGATCGGGCAGCCCGGCGACGCGGCAACGGCCGAGATCGACGCGTTTCTGGCGCGCGTATTTCCTGAAGGGCAGCGGCCGCGGCTCAGGTGAGCGGCTGAATGGTGCCTTCGACCAGCGCGTGGGTGCAGCCGGCACGGTCGCATTCCAGACCGAGCGCCGCGACCGTCACCCAGCCTTCGGCCCGCAGGGCCGTCGCCTGTGCGGGATCGTGGCCGAGCGGCAGGAACAGGCGGCGGGGCGGCGGCTCGTCCGTGCGCGCATCGAGGAGAGGGTCGGGGTAGATCGAGAACCCGACCGCCGGCTCTTCGCTGCCGTCTTCGTGCAGGATCGCGTAAGTGCCGCCGCGGCCGATCTCGCCGGTCAGGCCGTCGGCGAACAGCGAGAAGCCGAGCCAGCTTTGATATTCGAAGCCGTGGCGCTCGGTCGGGTCGAGCGTGACGGTGGCAACGCCGTCCAGCCGCGCCGCGATCGTTTCCAGGGCGGCGATGCGCGCGGCGAGCGCGCCGGTCGTGTCGAACGCGCGCAGCCGTGCGATGGCATCGGGAAACGGGCCCGCAGCTTCGATCAGCGGCAGATAGGCGGCGGCGTCCCTGGCGGCGAGGCCGCCGGCATCCTTTGCGTCGAGCAATGCGCGGACCTGCGCCGCCTGCGCCTGGTCCAGCGGAAGCGGTCCCGCGGCGAGCGTGTCGACCAGATCGGGCAGCGTCAGATCCACGGTGATGCCGGTCGCGCCCGCCGCCGCCAGCGCTTCGACCGCGAGTGCGACGATCTCGGCGGCGGCGGCGGCGCAGTCGCGGCCGATCAGCTCGGCGCCGATCTGCGTCATCTCGCGCTCCGGCCGGAGCTGCGACGCGCGCAGCTTGACGACCGGTCCGCCATAGCTGAGCCGCAGCGGCCGCGTCCGGTGAGCGAGCCGGGTCGCCGCGATGCGCCCGACCTGCGTCGTGATGTCGGGTCTCAGCGCCAGCGTGCGCTGCGACAGCGGATCGGCGACGCGCAGCAGGTCGCGCGCGGCCCCGGCCTTCAGCCGCCCGACCAGCGACTCCTCATATTCGGCGAGCGGCGGCGCCACCCGTTCGTAACCATGCGCGCGGATCGCATCGAGT
>NZ_DASTXI010000178.1:0-2821 GCF_035758555.1 Sphingomonas sp.
GCGCCGACACCTCGGTGAAGGTGATCATCTGCGCCCAGATGTCGGCGCGCTTTCCGGGCGAGAATTGCGGGCCGGATAGCGGCGTGTAGGCGAACCAGCCGATGTCGGGGCCGATGTTGAGAACGAACGCGCCCCACAGCAACAGACCGCCGAACAGGTACATGAAATAGCTGAACGCATTGAGGCGCGGGAACGCGGTGGACCGTGTGCCCAGCATCAACGGGATAATGTAGACCGCGACGCCTTCCATCACCGGCACGGCGAACAGGAACATCATCGTCGAGCCGTGCATGGTGAACAGCTGGTTGTAGCGCTCGGCGCCGATCAGCGCGTTGTCGGGCCGCGCCAGCTGGAGCCGCATCGCCAGCGCAAGCACCCCGCCGAGCGCGAGAAACAGCAGCGCGGTGACGATGTAGCGGCGGCCGATCTCCTTGTGATCGACGGTCGCGAGCCAGCCGATGATCCCGGGCGGACGGCGCCAGGTTGCGTCGAGCCGCGCGGCGAGCTTCTCGCCTTTGAGCCTGGGTCCATCGCGGACGATCTTCTTGCGCTCTTCCGCGAGGCGACGGTTCTCGGCCTCGACGCGCTCGCGCTCGCTCGGCGCCGGGCGGCCCGCCACGCCCTCGAAATCGCCGGCCCGAACGTCCGTCATTTCAGCGTCTCGAGATAAGCGACGACCGCGTGGAGCTGGTCGGGCTCGAGTCCGATCGTCGGCATCTTGCTTCCGGGCTTCAGCGACTGCGGGTCCTCGACCCATCCGTAGAGATTGCCCGTGCCCATCGGCAGCATTCCGGCGGCGATGCTCTTGCGGCTGGCGAGATGGGTGAGGTCCGGACCGACCGTCGCGCTCGCCGGCGTGCCGCCGATGCTGTGGCATGCGCTGCACGGGCCTGTCGTCACATATCGGTAGCCGGCGAGCGCAAGCGGCGTGGCCGGAGCGGGCGCGGGCTGAAGCTGATGATCCCACCATTTGATGAAATCGGGATAGGGTTCGACCACGACGACGAGCGCCATGTGCGCGTGCTGGGTCCCGCAAAATTCGGCGCATTGGCCGCGGAAGATCCCGGTCGTTTTCGGCACGACGGTGATGGCGTTGTTGCGGCCCGGGATGAGGTCCTGCTTGCCGCCGAGGCTCGGCACCCAGAAGCTGTGAATCACGTCGTTCGAGTTGAGATAGATGCGTGTCGGAACGCCGACCGGCAGGTGCAGCTCGTTGGCGGTGTGCAGCATCTTCGACGGCTGGTCGGAGCTGTAGACGATGTCCCACCACCATTGATTGCCGGTGACCGTGACCGCCAGCTTCTCGTCGGTCGCCGCTTTCGCCATCGAGCGGTCGGCGAGGAAGCTGGCGATCGCCAGGGCAGCGAGTCCCACCCCGATCAGCGCGGCCCAGCCGATCAGGGTCGAGCGCATCAGCGGGTGCGATTGGTGATGACGGCCGGTCTCGACGACGTTCGCTTCAGCGGTGCGGCTTCGGCGTGCGATGCCGGCGATCAGGAAGGCGATGACCAGCGCGTACATGAAGGCGCAGACGCCGATGAAGATCCAGAACAGGGTCAGGAACTGCCGGCCCGCGACAGCGGCTCCGCCGAAATCGCTCTGATAATGCTGGTAGGAGCAGGCGCTCAGCAGCAGCGGAAAGACGGCTGCACGAACCTGCGCCCGGATCGTCATTGCGGGACCGCGTCCGAAGCGTTGGTTTCGGGATGCGGCGTCAGCGACTGCGGCGTGCCGGCGCTCATCGATTCCGAGCGGCTCGAAACGGCATCCTTGCTCGGAAGGCCCGACAGCGAGCGCACGTAGGCCGCGAGCTGCCAGATCTGGTCCTCGGTCAACTTGCCGCGCCACGACGGCATTCCGTTCGGCCGGCCCTCGGCGATGGTTGTGGCGATCTGGTCGATGCGCCCGCCGTAGCGCCACTGGTCGTCCATCAGCGGCGGCCCCATTCCGCCGCCGCCGTGGCTGTGGCAGCCGACGCAGTTCATCTGCGTATAGAGCTGCTGGCCGCGGGCGATCGCGTTGGCGTTGTTGTCGTAGAGCCTGGCGCGATAATCGAGCGCGGGCGGGTTGCTGCTGCCGGGGAAAATCGTCGGTGGGCTCATTCCCGCAGGCACCGTTTCGCCGACCGGCTTCGCGCGGCTGTGATGCTCCTCGCGGTCGCACGCGGTGAGCGCGAGCGCGGCCACGCCGAGGATAAGCAGGCTAGCGCGGAAGCGTGAAGACATAGAGCATGCCTCCAGCCGTGGTTTTCGTCGGCAGGTCCTTCATCGCATTGGCGAAGCCGAGCGCGCCGGTCGGATCGCGCGTATCCATTTGCGCGGAGACGACCGCTCCCGCCCAGCCGCCGACGCCGGCGATGACCGCGATATACTGGCGCCCGTCGGGGCCACGGTAGCTGATCGGCTGGCCGATGATCCCGCTGCCCGCCTTGAACTGCCACAGCAATTTGCCGGTGCGCGCGTCGACGGCTTTGAACCAGCCGTCCATCGTCCCGTAGAAGACGAGGCCGCCGGCGGTCACCAGCGCGGGGCTCCAGACGGGGAGGTCTTCCTTGATCTCCCACACCTTGCGGCGATTGATCGGGTCCCAGGCGGTGAACGCGCCGCGGTTGCCGCCCGGCCCGGCGTACATCTTCACGTCGGAACCGACATAAGGCGTTCCGGCGATGTAGTTCGCCTCAGCCGCCCCGAAGTCCATGCAGAGATTGTTGTGGGGGATGTAGACGAGTCCGGTGACCGGGCTGAACGCGGCCGGGTTCCAGTCCTTGAGGCCCGGAGACGCCGGGCAGATGTCTCGCACGACGCGCCCGACCTTCGGGTCC
>NZ_DASTXI010000213.1:0-14648 GCF_035758555.1 Sphingomonas sp.
GCCTATGCCGACGCGATCGGCCCCGCCAAGGCGCTGATCGTCCCGCGCGACGCCGACGGCCGCTCGCTCGCGCCGACCGATCTGGTGAAGAATGCCCACGCCGCCGGCCTGAAAGTGATCCCCTGGACCTTCCGCTCGGAAAACCTGTTCCTCCCCGCGGAACTCCGCACCGGCTCGGACCCGCGAGACCACGGCCGTGCGGCGGACGAACTGCGCATGTTCGCGGACGCAGGGGTGGACGGCCTGTTCACTGATTTTCCCGGCGAGGCGGTGGGCGTGCTGAAATAACAACCCTCTCCCTGCAGGGGAGAGGGACGGTCGCGAAGCGACCGGGGAGAGGGGCCGAGGCTCAGTCCCTCTCCCGGCTGCCGCTCCGCGCCAGCCTGCCCTCTCCCCTGCAGGGAGAGGGCCGAAGGCGTCACGGCATCAGCACCGTGTCCACCACATGGATCACGCCGTTCGACTGCATCACGTCCTTGATGGTGACGTCGCTGTTGCCGCCCTTGGCGTCGGTCAGCACCAGCGTGCCGCCTTTCATCCAGACGGTCAGCGGCTCGCCTTCGACGGTGGTCAGCACGGCCTTGCCGCCGCCGGCCTTGATCTTCGCCATCAGGTCCTTCGACGTCATCCGGCCCGGCACGACGTGGTAGGTCAGCACCTTCGTCAGCGTGTCCTTGTTCTCGGGCATCACCAGCGTGTCGACGGTGCCGGCCGGCAGCTTGTCGAATGCTGCGTTGGTCGGCGCGAACACGGTGAACGGGCCCGGCCCCTGCAGCGTGTCGACCAGCCCTGCCGCCTTCACCGCGGCGACCAGGGTCGTGTGGTCCTTGGAGTTCACCGCATTGTCGACGATCGTCTTCGACGGATACATCGCCGCGCCGCCGACCATCACGGTCTTTTCGGCCGCATGGGCGCCGGCCGCCACGAACGCGAGCGAAAGGGCCGCGGCTGCGGCCTTCAGAGTGGCTTTCATCGATTGTCCCTTTGCTGATCCCGCGACGATCCTCCCGATCGCCGCCGGACCCAGCTACGGAACGGGATGCGGCACGGATGCGCCGCCGCTGCGAAATATCAGACGGCGGACATCGTGCCGGTCATCACCACCGGGCCGGTCGGCGCGCCGGTCGGCGATCCGCCCTCCGGCTCCAGCGAGACCGCCAGCGTCACGCCTTCGGCCAGCATTGCGCGATGCTCGGGCGATACCGTCATCGCCGCCGCGGCCTTCTCGGGCACCACGCCGAGCGAGCGGGGCTTGCCGTCCGCCGGGATCACCCACAGCTCGGGCGTGCGCCCGCCCGCGTCCATGCCCATCGGGTTGACGACCATCCGCCCGGCGCTCTTGTCATAGGTGATGCTGAGCGCGCCCTTGCCGTCCTTGGGCGTCAGCGCCGCGACCATCATCCGGGCCGGCGCGGAGGCAGCAACCTGCGGGGCAGGGGCAGGCGTCTCGCCGGCCGGCCGCGCGACCAGCAGGCCCAGCAGCACGGCCGCCGCGGCGCTCGCGGCAAAGGTCGCGAACCGCCACCGCCGCGCCGGGTCGACGTCGTTCGCCGGCAGGCGTGCCACTATCCGCTCCCACAGCTCCGGCGGCGGCGCGCGCTCGGGCCCCAGCAGCGGGTCCAGCCGCGCCCGCCAGGCATCGACCGCGGCGGCGAACGCGGGATCGCTCGCCTCGCGCGCGCTCGCGTCGGCCAGGCCCAGCGCGTGCTCCGCTGCCAGCAGATCGTCGTCTTCGCTCATCGGCACAGGCACTCGCGCAGCTTGATCAGAGCGCGGCGGATGCGGCTCTTGATCGTGCCCAGCGGCTCGCCGGCGCGCGCAGCCAGCTCGGGATAGCTCGCCCCTTCCAGGAACGCGGTGCGGATCAGCGCAGCCTCGCCGCTGCCCAGCTCGCCCAGGCAGCCGTGCAGCCGGCGCGCATCGCTCGCCTGCTCCACCAGTGCGTCCGCCAGCGGCGCGGTGTCGGCAATGTCGTAGGCGTCCTCGATCGGCGCCGTGCTGCGCGTGCCGCGCATCCGTAGCCGGTCGATCGCGGCGTTGCGCGCGATCGCCGCCAGCCAGGTGATCGGGCTCGCGCGCGACGCATCGAAGCGGTCAGCGCGCCGCCAGACATTGGCATAGGCTTCCTGCAACGCGTCCTCCGCATCCTGCCCCTCGCCCAAGATACGGCAGCAGACCCCGTAAAGTTTCGCCGAAGTGCGCTGGTAGAGCTCGTGGAACGCGCGCCGGTCGCCGGCTGCGACGGCGCCGAGCACGGCCACCAGCCGCGCCCGCGCCGCATCGCCCTCGGGGGCAGCCACCGTCCGCACCAGCTCCATGCGCCTCCGATCAGCCCCCCAGCGAATCGCGGCGGCACCCTAGCGAATGCCGCGGCCGGCGCAACGGAGCCGTAACGGCTCAGGCTGCGCGCGGCGCCGCCGGTTGGGCCAGCCGCTCCTCGACCGTCTTCAGATGCCCGCGCAGCCGCTCGCCCAGGAAATCCATCACGATCCGCACCCGCGGCGTGTGGCGCAGCCGCTCGTGCGTCAGCAGCCAGATCTGCCGCGATTCGGCGTTGCCCGGCGGCAGGCAGCGCACCAGTTCCGGGTCCAGCTCGGCGATGGCGGAGGGGAGGGCGGCGAGCCCCAGCCCGGAGCGGACCGCCGAGAGCAGCCCCGTCACCGATCCGTGCTGCATCGCGATCGATCCTTCCAGCCCGTTCTGCCGCAGCCAGGCGCCGTAATACCGGCCGATCTCGCCGCCGCCGCCGCTGATCAGCGGGTGCGCGGCCAGCTCGCGGCGGTTGCGCGGCACGGCGTGCGCTTCGGCATAGCCGCGGCTGCAATAGACGGTCCACAGATCGTCGCCGACCCGCCTTCCGACCAGCCCGGCGGTGTCCAGTCTCTTGCTGATCCGGATCGCAACGTCCGCCTGTCCCGCCGCCAGATCGCGGACTTCCTCGCTCGCGTCGAGCTCGATGACCAGGTCCGGGTGCAGCTCGCGCAGGCTGCGCAGCATCGGCGGCAGCACGCCGACGATGAACGATTCCTCGGCGGTCAGCCGCACCGTGCCGCCGCCCGCGCGCTTCTGGGAAGCCGCCGTCTCGGCCAGCGCCGCTGCCGACGCCTCCACCGCGCGCGCATCGGCCAGCAGCGTCTCCCCCGCCGGCGTCAGCACATAGCCGGCGCGGCGCTTGTCGAAGAGGGTCAGGCCCAGCGCCTCTTCCAGCGCCGCGATCCGCCGTGCGACCGTGGTCTGGCTGACATGGAGCGCCCGCGCCGCCGAAAGCGTGCTCCCGCTTTCCGCCACCGCCAGGAAATAGCGCGCGTCGTTCCAGTCGAACATCGCGCTATTCTGCACTTTTGCAGAACGACTCTGCAACATCGTTGCTAACAATCGGCCGCGGCCGGGCGTAGATACGCTGTCACGTTGGCGCCGACGGATCCCCCCTGTTTTCCCGGAGACCCGTCATGAACACTCTGTCGTTGCTTCCGCTCGCGCTGCTTGGCCTTGCGAGCCCCTCCATCGCCCAGCCCGCCGCCGACCGCATCGCGGTCAGCACCGCCGGGCTGGACCTTTCCACGCCGGCCGGGGTGCGCGCGCTCGACCTGCGCATCCTGCACGCCGCGTCGGCGCTGTGCGGCACGCCGTCCTCGGCCGATCCGCGCGGCGCAGCCCGTGCCGACCAGTGCCGTGCCGACGCCCGCGCCGCCGCTGCGGTCGAACGCGACCGCCTGGTCCGGCTCGCGGCCGGAAGCAGCGCGACGATCGTTGCGTCCCGCCAATAACCTGCCTGATGAGGGGAGGCGGCTTTCCTTTCCGGAAGGCCGCCTCGCCCTCGCTACGGAGGCGGAACAAGTAACCGGATAGTCGTGGACAAGTCTCTCCCGGCCGTTGCCGAAATGAAACTTTGCCTTTAGCAGCGGGTTCAATTGGGAGGACCAGCTGCGGGCGATGTATTCGCGGCGGCCGCCCGGGAGAACGGGTCGCATGCGCGTGTTTTACGCCAGGCCGCCGAAAGGCGCGCACGGGTTCATCGTCGACAGCCGCGGACGTGCGCGGCTGGCGCGTGCCGGCATCGTGACTCCGAAAGCGGCGGCACTCGCGGCCGGCTGCGCGCTGCTGGCGATCGCGCCCCAATATGGCCCCGGCGAGCGGCTGGTCGCGTCCGCCCAGGCGGCGATGCAGAGCGCGGCCGACTACATCCGCGCCCGCTCGCCCGGCCAGCGCCGGCACGCCCATCTGGTCAAGACCAAGCATCCGCGCGCGGCGCCGAAGCGCGCGGCCCGTGCCGCCCCCCGGCACCGCGCGCCCGCGCCGCCGCCGGCCGCGCTGGCCCTGATCACGCCGCCGCCGCCCGCTTTGCCGCTCAGCTTCGCCGATGCCGCGCTCGTCCCCGCCTACCCGCCGGTGTTCGCCGGCTACGTCCCGGTGCTGCCGGAAACGCCGCGCGTGCCTTGCTGCTTCGCCGGCTTCAATCCGCCGATCGGCACCGGCATCGGCGGCATCATCGGCGGCGGCGGGGGCGGACCCGGCCCGCCGCCGCCGGGCGTTCCTGAGCCGTCGCGCTGGGCGCTGATGATCCTCGGCTTCGGCCTGATCGGCAGCGCGTGGCGGCGCCGGCGCGTGCTGCTGCAGGCCGTTCGGGCCTTGCCGCGGCTGATGCACCAGCGCATGCTGCTGCTCGCTTATGCGCGTGCCTAGCCTTGCCCGCTGGACGCTTCGCGGCGCGGCCGCCGTCCTGATCTTCCTCGGCGTCGCGGCGCTCGACGCCGATCCGGGTGCGGTGCGCTTCGTGGCGCCGGCCACCCGCATCGTCGCGACGCCCGCCCGTCCGCTCCCGCTCGAAGGGGCGCCGCAGCCGGTCGCCAGCCTGCTCGCGGTGCCGGGCAAGATGGAATATGGCGAGTTCGTCTGGAACGACGCCGGCATCGCCCAAGGTCCGCTGTGGGTCCGGATCGACCGCGAGGCGCAGCTGATCTCGGTGTTCCGCGGCGGCGACGAGATCGGCACCGCCGTCATCCTCTACGGCGCGCCCGACAAGCCGACGCCGGCCGGCCGCTACCCGATCCTTGCCAAGGCGCGCGACCACCGCTCCAGCCTCTACGATGCGGAGATGCCCTATACGCTGCGGCTGACCGGCGACGGCGTCTCGATCCACGCCAGCAACGTCCGCGAAGGCCGCGCCACCCACGGCTGCATCGGCCTTCCCGAACCGTTCGCGCGCAAGCTGTTCGACGAGGCCAAGGTGGGCGACCCGGTGGTGATCGTCTGACCGTCTAGCGCAGCCGTTTCACGAACATGCCGTTGTCGCGGCGCTCGGTCGCGAAGTTCGGCAGCGCCTCCACCAGCTCCGACAGCCGCGCATAGCCATAGGTCCGCGCATCGAACGACGATCGCGCGCTCGCCCGCTGCCCGACTTCGGACAGGCTGGCAAAGCCGCGCTCGTCGCGCTTCGACGCCTTCAGCGCATCGCCCAGCAGTTCGACCAGCGCGGCATCGACTTCCGGCTTGTCGGCCGGCGCCGCGTCCTGCGCATGCGTCTCCAGCGCGCCCACGTCGATAAAGCGCGTGCAGGCCTGGCGAAAGCTCTCCGGCGTCTTGGCCGTGCCGAAGCCATAGACGGGCAGCCCGTCCTGCCGGATGCGCATCGCCAGCGGCATGAAATCGCTGTCGCTGGACATGATGCCGAAGCCGCCGACCTGGCCGCGGTGCAGCAGGTCCATCGCGTCGATCACCATCTTCATGTCGGTCGCGCTCTTGCCCTTGGTCACGTCGAACTGCTGCTGCGGATCCAGCGCCTGGCGATGCGTCATCGCCGCCCAGCCTTTCAGCGACGCCTTGTTCCAATTGCCGTAGACCCGCCGCACATTGACCGCGCCCAGCTCGGCCAGCACGGTCAGCACGCCCTCCAGGCTATCGGGCGAGGCATTGTCGGCATCGATCAGGAGCGCGATGTTAGCGGTCGGCGAAGGCGCGGTCATGCCGCAGCCTTCGCATCGAGTGCCGCGCGCGGCAAGCTCGTGCCTATCGCTCGAGCATTTCCACCGGCCCTCCGCCCGGCGCCTGGAACGGCGGCATCCTGCCGGACGCGCGGGCGCGGTCGATAAACTGATGCTTCAGCGCCGCGCCGACGTGCAGCAGCACCAGCGCGATCGTCACGAACACCAGCAGCATGTGCGTCTCGCCCAGCCCGTCGCCTGCGCTCTCCGGCAGCCCCGGGATCAGCGGCAGCGGGATGCCGCCCGCCAGCTCGGTCGTGCCGGACCGGCCGGAGGAGATCGTCGCGAGCCCGGTCAGCGGCAGCGCGATCAGCAGCAGGTAGAAGGCGCGGTGGTTCCACACCGCCGCGATCCGCTCCCAGCGCGGCAGGCTCTCGGGAAAGGGCGGCGGCTTGTGCATCAGCCGCCAGGCAAGCCGGATCAGGCTCAGCACCAGGATCGTCGCGCCGACCGTCTTGTGCCAGGTGAACAGCTCGGACCGCGCCGGCCCCCGCTCCATATCGGCAAAGGTGAAGCCCAGATACAGCTGGGTCAGCACCAGCGCGACGGTGATCCAGTGCAGCGCCACCGCGCCGTTGTTGTAGCGCAGCAGCACGCGGTGCTGGTCGGTCGCCTCGGGTACGCTCGCCATCGTCATCCTCCCGGCTATTCATTCCGTCAACGCAACGGTGCCGCAAATGTTGCGGCCTGTCGCAGGTTGGATGTCGATACGCAGAGCAGGTTCCCGCGATACAGCCCTTCTCTCCCTGCAGGGAGAGCGCGACTCGGCGCCAGCGCAAGCGGGGTGAGGGGGCAGAGCAAAGCGCAGCGAGCGTCGAGAGGCCCCACTCTGGCGGTCGATCGGGCGGCGTCAGTTCTCCCGGCCGGCCGGCTCCAGAAAATCCGGATCGTCCGGCAGCTGGGCGAGCACCGGCCGGTCGAGCGGCCGCCCGGATTTGCTGACCGATTCCCCGAGCGCCTGGCAGACCCGGTCCGTCAGATGCCGGACGACGCCTTTCACCTCGGCGGAGCAGGAAAACCGCGCGCCGTCGGCCTTGATCGTCACCCACACCGGAACGGCATCCGGATAGCTCGGGATCTGCCACCTGATCGAGCGCGTGTAGGTCGCCTCGACCGGCTGGCCGCGCGCGTCCCTGGGCGGCTGAAACCGCGCCCGCTCCATCAGGATCGCGCAGCTGCGCTCGTCCAGCGCCGCCGATCCGCTGCTCTCGTCGACATGGCAGGCGCTGGGCACGCCGTCGGCGCCGATCGCCAGCGAAAGGCGGACCTTCCCCTGCTCGTTCATGCGCAGCGCATCGGCCGGATAATCGTCGGTCGAAATCCAGCTCACCGGCGCGCTCAGCGGCACGAGCGCGATGTCGCCCGCACCCGTCGCGCCCTTCTCCACCCCGGGAGGGCTGGCGACTGCAAGAAGAAGCGCGGCAAATCCGATCATGCGCGAAGGCTAGCCTGCAACAGCCAGCGCGCAAAGCAACCGTTGTCCGCAGCGGGCGGAAAGTTGCCGCTTTCCTTCGTCACCCCGGGCCTGCCCGGGGGCCCCGCTTCTTCTGCCGGCGCACAATCGACGAATGCAAGGCGGGAACGGCTTTGCATCACGACCGCCCGCATTCGATCGACGCGTCCAGCACGGCCGGATGGTTCGCGGATCAATCACCTCTCCCATAGGGAGAGGTCGAGTCAGCGCTTGCGCTGACCGGGTGAGGGGTTGGACTCTCCACGAAGTCCTGGTCCCCTCGCCCCGCTCGCGGCGGAGCCGCGAGTCGCCCTCTCCCATTGGGAGAGGGGTCGCTTAGGGTCGGAAGCGGCCGTTCCACGTTCCACAAACCGACCCGCGCGTAACGGGCGTTGGCCTCCCTCAATCCTCGACAAAGCTGAACGCGCTCAGTCCGCGCTCGCGGTCGTTGAACAGCAGTGCGCGGCCGGCGGGCGGAGCGCTGCGCTGGGAGCATTGCGGGCGGGTGCAGGCTCGGCAGCCGAGGCCGATCGGGGTCGCGGCGCCGGTCAGGTCGATGCCGCGCGCCAGGGCGAGGCTGCCGGCCAGCTCGGCGGCGATGCCGATCCCGACGACGAACTCGGCCGAGACCTGTCCCGCGCGCGCGCCCTGCGGGTGGACGGTGCGGGCGAGGGTGAACCAGCGCTCGCCGGATTGAAGCTCGACCAGGTCGCGCTCGATCCGGCCCGGCCGGTCGAACGCGTTGTGCAGCCGCCACAGCGGGCAGCGCCCGTCCGCCTCGGCCAGCGCCGCGCCGCTCGCGCCGGCATAGCGCTTGCTCGCCTGCCCGGCGCGGTCGATGCGGATCATGAAAAACGGGAGCCCGCGCGCGCCGACCCGCTGCAACGTGGTCAGCCGGTGCGCGACCTGCTCGTAGCCCGCGCCGAACCGCCGCTGCAGCAGCTCCAGATCATAGCCGGTCGCCTCGCATGCGCGCAGGAAGCGGGCATAGGGCATCATCACCGCCGCCGCGAAGTACGAAGTCAGGTGCCGCCGGTAGAGCCGTTCCGCAGCCCGCTCCGCGAAGCCCGCGCCTTTCACCAGCGCATCGATCTCTGCCCGCGCCTCGATCGCGCCCAGCTGGAACGCCGCCTGGAACGTCCGCGACGCCGGATCGAGCATTTCCGACAGCTGCAGCTGCCGCGCGTGCAGGTCGAGCCGCCTCAGCGCGTCCGGCAGCACCTCGACCGGCAGCACGCGAATCGTCAGGCTGTGCTTGACCCGCAGCCGCTCGGCAATTGCGGCATAAAGATCGCCGGCCGACAGCCGCAGCTCGTCCGCCAGCGTCTCGGCGGCCGCGTCCAGGTCGGCGAAATGGTTGCGCCAGCGCTCGACCTCGCGCCGCACCGCCGCCAGCGGATCGTCCTGTCCCGCTCCAGCCGCCGCGCCGCCGCCGCTCCGGTCATAGGCGCGCGCGAACGCTTCCGCGCCGCCCGGCGCCGCCGCCAGCCATTCCTCCAGCTCGGCGCGGTCGATCTCCAGGTCGGCGAACATCGGGTCGCCCAGCCGCCGCCGGATCGCGTCCGCGCCGCCGCCCGGCGCCGCCGCGTTCAGCGCGCGCGGGTCGAAATCGTACAACTCGGTCAGCCGCACCAGCAGCGCCGCGGTCAGTGGCCGCTGGTTGCGCTCGATCAGGTTCAGATAGCTCGGCGAAATGCCCAGCTGCTCGGCCATCGCCGCTTGGGCGAGCCCCGCCTGCCGCCGGACCTTGCGCACCTGATGTCCCGCGATCAGCTTCGCCATGCTGTCCTACACGCCATCGTTCCTGCTACGTTCCTTTTCATGCGACCCGACTCGATTGTCAATAATTTACTTACGCACTTCGGCCGGAGCCTGCAGCCGGAACAGCTTCACGCGAAATGGACCGAGAATTTTTAGAGCGCCATGTGCAACTCGTCCATTTTGTCCATGTTGTTCGCCGGATTTGTAAAGGATTGCGCATGACCGATTTCGCCGATCTCGTTGCCGCCCCCGAAGGCCGGTTCGACGGCATCCGCCGCACCTATTCGGCCGAGGATGTCGAGAAGCTGCGCGGCTCCGTGCCGATCGAGCACACCCTCGCGCGCCGCGGCGCGCTGAAACTGTGGGAGCTGCTGAAGTCGGAGCCCTATATCAACGCGCTCGGCGCCCTTTCCGGCAACCAGGCGATGCAGATGGTCCGCGCCGGCCTGAAGGCGATCTACCTCTCGGGCTGGCAGGTCGCCGCCGACGCCAACACCGCCGGCGCCATGTATCCGGACCAGTCGCTTTACCCCGCCAATGCCGGGCCGGAGCTCTGCCGCCGGATCAACCGCACGCTCCAGCGCGCCGACCAGATCGAGCATTCGGAGGGCGGCGCCAAACGCGACTGGTTCGCGCCGATCGTCGCCGATGCGGAAGCCGGATTCGGCGGCCCCTTGAACTGCTTCGAGATCATGAAGGCCTATATCGAGGCGGGCGCGGCCGGCGTGCATTTCGAGGACCAGCTCGCTTCGGAAAAGAAGTGCGGGCACCTCGGCGGCAAGGTGCTGATCCCCACCCAGGCGCACATCCGCAACTTGAACGCCGCGCGCCTTGCCGCCGACGTGTGCGGCGTCCCGACCGTGCTCGTCGCCCGCACCGACGCGGAATCGGCGAAGCTGATCACGTCCGATGTGGACGAACGCGACCATGAATTCCTTACCGGCGAGCGCACGCCCGAGGGCTTTTTCCGGCTGCGCGAAGGCACCGGTGTCGATCATTGCATCAAGCGCGGCATTGCCTTCGCCGAGCATGCCGACCTGCTCTGGTGGGAGACCTCGCACCCCAATCTCGAGGATGCGAAGCGTTTCGCCGAGGCGGTGCAGAAGGCGCATCCCGGCAAGATGATGGCCTATAATTGCTCGCCCTCGTTCAACTGGGAGGCAAAGCTCGACAAGGACACGATCGCCCGCTTCCAGTGCGAGCTCGGCGCGATGGGCTATAAATTCCAGTTTGTGACGCTCGCCGGCTTCCACCAGCTGAACCATGGCATGTTCGAGCTCGCCCGCGGCTACAAGGACCGCGGCATGGCCGCTTATTCGGAGCTCCAGCAGGCCGAGTTCGCGTCCGAAGCCGCCGGCTACACCGCCACCCGCCACCAGCGCGAAGTCGGCACCGGCTATTTCGACCTCGTCGCGCAGGCCGTGTCGGGCGGCGCTGCCAGCACAACGGCGCTGGCGGAGAGCACCGAGGCGGCCCAGTTCAAGAAGGACGCGGCATGAGGAGATAAGGAGAGCAGAAACCCCAACTCCGTTCGTTTCGAGCGAAGTCGAGAAACGCGCCTGACGTCACGCTCCGCTTCTCGACTGCGCTCGAAGCGAACGGAATTAGGACCCGGGGTGAGGGGCTGTCCTACACGCCTCGATCCTGCTTAGAAGAAGGAATGCCCACCCGCCCCCCGCACCGCCTCCGTTCCATCCTCGGCGGCTCGGCGGGCAATCTGGTCGAATGGTACGACTGGTACGCCTACAGTGCCTTCACGCTCTATTTCGCCCACGCCTTCTTCCCGGCCGAGGACCGCACCGCCCAGCTGTTGAGCGCCGCGGCCGTGTTCGCGGTCGGCTTCCTGATGCGGCCGATCGGCGGCTGGCTGATGGGCATCTATGCCGATCGCAAGGGCCGCAAGGCCGGCCTGACGCTCTCCGTGTCGCTGATGTGCACGGGCTCGCTCGCGATCGCGCTGACGCCCACCTATGCTGCGATCGGCCCGCTCGCGCCTTTGATCCTGGTCGTCGCGCGCATGGTCCAGGGCCTCAGCCTCGGCGGTGAATATGGCGCCAGCGCGACCTACCTCTCGGAAATGGCCGGCCGGAAGCATCGCGGCTTCTGGTCCAGCTTCCAGTATGTCACGCTGATTGCCGGCCAGCTGATCGCGCTCGCGCTGCTGCTGGTGATCCGCTCCGTGCTGGACAAGGACGATATGTTCGCCTGGGGCTGGCGCATTCCGTTCGTGATCGGCGCGATGCTGGCGGTGATCGTCTTCTGGATCCGCCGCCGCCTCGCCGAGACCGAATCGTTCGAGAACGCGAAAGCCGCCGATGCGCCGCCCTCGACCGCGTTGGCACTGTTCCGCGATCATCCGCGCGAAGCGTTCACGGTGATGGCGCTCACCGCCGGCGGCACGCTCGCCTTCTATGCCTATTCGATCTACCTGCAGAAATTCCTCGCCAACACCGCGGGCTTCGACCCCGCGACGGCAAGCGCGATCATGGCCGGCGCGCTGTTCCTGTTCATGTGCGTGCAGCCGCTCGCCGGCGCGCTGTCGGACCGGATCGGCCGCAAGCCGCTGATGGTCGGCTTCGGCATTCTCGGCCTCGTCTTCACCTGGCCGATCTTCACCACGCTGGAGACCGTCCGCGATCCCTGGGCTGCCTTCGGAATCGTCTGCGCCGCGCTGCTGATCGTGACCGGCTACACCTCGATCAACGCGGTGGTGAAGGCAGAGCTTTTCCCCGCCCATATCCGCGCCTTGGGCGTCGCCTTCCCCTACGCCCTCGCCAACACGATGTTCGGCGGCACCGCCGAGGCGGTCGCCCTCTGGCTCAAGAACCAGGGATGGGAGCGCGGCTTTTACGTGTACGTCGCCGCCCTGATCGGCCTGTCCCTGATCGTCTATCTCCGCATGCCCGAAACCCGCGACCACAGCCGAATCGTGGAGGATTAGGCGAGATGGCCTCGGAGCCAATCGGCGAACTGTGTCTCGTTAAGCGAGCCGGAGGCCAGCGCCATCATATTGCTGATGGCGTCCTCGTCCGAGCCGCTGAAGTCTTTCCCGTTCAGCAGGAGAGATGTGCGTGCAAGCACCCATCCGGTTCGCTTGTTGCCGTCCACGAACGGGTGGTTACGCGAAACGCCAAAGGCGTAACTGGCTGCAAGAGCGACCAAGTCCGTCTCGCCGTAGCTCCAGCTATGCTGCGGGCGAGCAATCGCGCTTTCCAGCAGTCCCAGATCTCGCGTTCCGCTGCCGCCGCCGTGATCGGCAAGCTGTGCTTCATGGACTGCGAGCGCAAACCCGACAGTCAGCCAGCCCGGCTCAACCGAACTTGTCGTCACTGCGCGAGAGCGCGGAGGATATTCCAATCCTTGCGCATGACTTCACGCGCCACGGCCATCATATCGTCGAGGCTCGGCTGGCCCTTGCTGAGGCTATATCCGCTTTCGGTCTCTTCCAGCTTCACGGTATCGCCAAGTTCGGCGCGAAGTTGAGCAAGCACCTCGGGGGGCAGGACCACACCAAGATCATCGCCAATGGGGACGATTTTCAGCATCTTGCTCATGGATTGCTCCTAACAGAAGGGCGGCCCCGGTTCAAACCGACACCGCCCCGATCTGCTCCATTCCGGACAGAGCTAAGCCTTCACGTCCGCCTTCGCGCCCTTCTTCCTGGGCTTTTTCGGCGGGGCGCCGACGATCTCGAAGGCGAGGGCGTCGTCCTTCAGGTGGACCTTCACTTCGCCGCCATGGACGAGCTTGCCGAACAGCAGCTCCTCGGCCAGCGGCTGCTTGACCTTCTCCTGAATCAGCCGGCCCATCGGGCGGGCGCCGTAGAGCTTGTCATAGCCCTTGGCGGTCAGCCACTTCTTGGCGTCGTCGTCCAGCTGGATATGCACGTCGCGGTCGGCCAGCTGCAGCTCCAGCTGCAGGATGAACTTGTCGACCACGCGCGCGACCACTTCCGGCGGCAGATATCCGAACGGCACGATCGCATCGAGGCGGTTGCGGAATTCCGGCGTGAACATCCGCTTGACCGCTTCCTCGTCCTCGCCTTCGCGGCTGGAGACGCCGAAGCCCAGCGCCTCGCGCGCCATATCGGACGCGCCGGCGTTGGTGGTCATGATCAGGATGACGTTCCGGAAATCGACGGTCTTGCCGTGGTGATCGGTCAGCTTGCCGTTGTCCATCACCTGCAACAGGATGTTGAACAGGTCCGGATGCGCCTTCTCGATCTCGTCCAAGAGCAGCACCGAATGCGGCTGCTGGTCGACGGCGTCGGTCAAAAGCCCGCCCTGGTCGTAGCCGACATAGCCCGGCGGCGCGCCGATCAGCCGGCTGACCGAATGGCGCTCCATATATTCGGACATGTCGAAGCGCTGCAGCGGAATGCCCATGATCGAGGCGAGCTGGCGCGCGACCTCGGTCTTGCCGACGCCGGTCGGGCCGGTGAACAGATAATTGCCGATCGGCTTGTCGGGATCGCGCAGCCCCGCGCGGCTCAGCTTGATCGCGGAGGCGAGCTTCTCGATCGCGATGTCCTGCCCGAAGACGACCCGCTTCAGGTCCGTCTCCAGATTCTCCAGCGACTTCTTGTCATCGGAGGAGACGCTCTTCGGTGGAATCCGCGCCATCGTCGCGATCACCGCCTCGATCTCCTTCGGCGTGATCACTTTCTTGCGCTTCGACGGGGCGACAAGCATCTGCATCGCGCCGACCTCGTCGATCACGTCAATCGCCTTGTCGGGCAGCTTGCGGTCGTTGATGTAGCGCGCGCTGAGCTCCACCGCCGACTTGATCGCGTCGGGCGTGTATTTGACGCTGTGGTGCCCCTCGAACGCGGAGCGCAGGCCGGCGAGGATCTTGATCGTGTCCTCGACGGTCGGCTCGTTCACGTCGATCTTCTGGAAGCGCCGCAGCAGCGCGCGGTCCTTCTCGAAGTGATTGCGGAACTCCTTGTAGGTCGTCGAGCCGATGCAGCGGATCGCGCCGTTCGAGAGTGCCGGCTTCAGCAGGTTCGATGCGTCCATCGCTCCGCCCGAGGTAGCGCCGGCGCCGATCACCGTGTGGATCTCGTCGATGAACAGGATCGCATGCGGCAGCTTCTCAAGCTCCGAAACGACGGCTTTCAGTCGCTCCTCGAAATCGCCGCGATAGCGCGTGCCGGCCAGCAGCGCGCCCATGTCGAGCGCGTATATGGTCGCGGGCTTCAGCACCTCGGGCACATCGCCCTCGACGATCTTGCGCGCCAGGCCTTCCGCGATCGCGGTCTTGCCGACGCCCGGATCGCCCACATAGAGCGGGTTGTTCTTCGACCGGCGGCACAGGATCTGGATGGTCCGGTCGACCTCGGGGCCGCGGCCGATCAGCGGATCGACCTTGCCGTCCTTGGCCTTGGCGTTGAGATCGACGCAGAACTGCTTCAGCGCGCTCTCGCTCTTCTGCTTGCCGTCGGATTTCTGCGA
>NZ_DASTXI010000016.1:0-14081 GCF_035758555.1 Sphingomonas sp.
AGCCTCGAATTCCTCCTCCAGATGCGCGGTGAAGCCCTGGGCATTCTGGTCGGCGAACGCGTCGTCGATCACGCCTTCGGCCTTCAGCCGCGCGCCATAGACGCCGCTGACCGGCGGGTGCCCCTTGATCGCCGCGTACATCAGCGGCTGGGTGAAGCTCGGCTCGTCGCCTTCATTGTGACCGAAACGCCGGTAGCACCACATGTCGATGACGATGTCGCGGCCGAAGCGCTGGCGGAACTCTATCGCGACCTTACAGGCGTAGGTGACCGCCTCCGGATCGTCGCCGTTCACATGGAAGATCGGCGCCTGCACCCCCTTCGCCACGTCCGACGGATAAGGCGAGGAGCGCGCGAATTGCGGGCTGGTCGTGAAGCCGATCTGGTTGTTGATGATGAAATGAACGCAGCCGCCGGTGTTGTAGCCCGGCACGCCCGAGAAGCCGAGGCATTCCCAGACGATGCCCTGCCCCGCGAACGCCGCGTCGCCGTGGATCAGCACCGGCAGCACCTGATCGTGCCTGTCCAGATTGTCGCGCATCGCCTGGGTCGCGCGGACCTTGCCGAGCACGACCGGGTCGACCGCCTCCAGGTGGGAGGGGTTCGGCACCAGCGACATATGGACGCTGATCCCGTCGAACTCGCGGTCGGTGGAGGTGCCGAGGTGATATTTGACGTCGCCCGAGCCGCCGACATCCTCCGGGTTCGCCGAGCCGCCGGAGAATTCGTGGAAGATCACGCGGAACGGCTTCGCCATCACGTTCGCGAGCACGTTCAGCCGGCCGCGGTGGGCCATGCCGTAGACGATCTCGCGCACGCCCATCGCGCCGCCGTACTTGATCACGGCTTCCAGCGCCGGGATCATCGCCTCGCCGCCATCGAGCCCGAAGCGCTTGGTGCCGACATATTTGCGGCCGAGGAATTTCTCGAACTGCTCGCCGCGGATCACCGCCGACAGGATCGCGGTCTTGCCCTCGGGCGTGAACTCGATCGCCTTGTCGCGGCCTTCGAACCGCTCCTGCAGGAACCGCCGCTCCTCGGTGTCGGCGATGTGCATGTATTCCAGGCCGACGGGCCCGCAATAATTGCGGCGCAGGATCTCGACGATCTCGCGCACGGTCGCGGTCTGCAGGCCGAGCGTGCCGCCGAGATAGACCGGCCGGTCGAGGTCGGCGCCGGAAAAGCCGTGATATTCGGGCGTCAGGTCGGCCGGCAGCTCGCACTTGGTGCGGCCCAGCGGGTCGAGCTGCGCCGCCAGATGTCCGCGCACCCGGTAGGTGCGGATCAGCATCATCGCGCGGATCGAGTCGCCGGCGGCCTTGGCGATCGCGTCCGTGTCCGGCGCGGCGGCGGGCGCGGCGACCGCCTTCCTGTCAGGCTTGGGCGGAATCGCGCTCTGGGTCGGATCGAGCGCGGCGGTCAGCGCGTCGGTGTCGGGGAGCGGCCAGTTCGCGCGCTTCCAGCTCGGCCCCTCGCTGCTGCCTTCAAGACCCGCAAAGAAGTCGCGCCAGCTCGGCTCGACCGAGTTCGGGTCGGCTGCATAGTTGCGATACAGCGCCTCGACGAACGAAGGCGACACGCCCTCCAGCTGGTCGAAGCTCAGGTTTTGAATTCCCATCACACTCACCGTTCGTCTCGAGCGAAGTCGAGAGACGTTGGGAGCAGCCCCGGCGCGTGTCTCGACTTCGCTCGACACGAACGGACTGGGGGACGGCTCCTGTGTCCGCTCAGCCCTTCAACAAAGCCATCAGCGTCTCGCCCAGTTCCGCCGGGCTCGGGGACACGCGGATGCCGGCGGCTTCCATTGCCGCGATCTTGTCCTCGGCGCCGCCCTTGCCGCCCGAGACGATCGCGCCGGCATGGCCCATGCGGCGCCCGGGAGGCGCAGTGCGGCCGGCGATGAAGCCGACGGTCGGTTTCTTGCGGCCCTTCTTCGCCTCGTCGATCAGGAACTGCGCCGCCTGCTCCTCCGCATCGCCGCCGATCTCGCCGATCATGATGATCGATTTGGTCTCGTCGTCGGCCAGGAACAGCTCAAGCACGTCGATGAAGTTCGTCCCGTTGACCGGATCGCCGCCGATGCCGACCGCGGTGGTCTGGCCGAGGCCCGCATTCGTGGTCTGGAACACCGCCTCATAAGTCAGCGTGCCGGAGCGCGAGACGACGCCGACCGAGCCCTTCTTGAAGATGTTGCCCGGCATGATGCCGATCTTGCACTCGTTCGGCGTCAGCACGCCCGGGCAGTTCGGCCCGATCAGCCGCGACTTGGAGCCGGAAAGCGCCCGCTTCACCTTCACCATGTCGAGCACCGGAATGCCCTCGGTGATGCAGACGATCAGCGGCACCTCGGCGTCGATCGCCTCCAGGATCGAGTCCGCCGCGAACGCCGGCGGCACGTAGATCACCGACGCATCGGCGCCCGTCTTCGCGACCGCTTCGGCGACCGTGTCGAACACCGGCAGGCCGATATGGGTCTGCCCGCCCTTCCCTGGCGTGACGCCGCCGACGACCTTGGTGCCATAGGCGATCGCCTGCTCCGAATGGAACGTCCCCTGGGCGCCCGTGAAGCCCTGGGTAATCACCTTGGTATTCGCGTTGACGAGAATGCTCATAGTTACGTCGGACCCTCTGACCGTCACCCCGGCGAAGGCCGGGGCCCAGAACCTAAAACAAAGACTCGAACAGATCGTCCCACCCCGGATTCATCTCTTCGATCACGCGCAGCTTCCAGAGCCGCTTCCATTCCTTCATCTGCTTTTCACGTTTGATCGCCTGTTCGATGTCGCCGAACTGCTGGTACCAAACGAGTGTCTTGCATCCATATTTCTTCGTGAAACCGTCCGCGATGCCTTCCCGGTGCTGCCAAACTCGCTGGATCAGGTCGCTCGTGACACCAATGTAGAGCGTGCCGTTCCGGGCGCTCGCCATGATGTAAACAAAGCCTTCCTTCTCCAAACTTGCGCCCTCAATCTCCAAACATCCGCCCCGTCTGGGCCCCGGCCTTCGCCGGGGTGACGGAGATTTTGTCGTCACACCGGCGAAGGCCGGTGTTCAGCCCGACCGACCGCGCCGGCGCAGCCGTCTTTACTCTTTCAAACTGCCGTCGATGCTCGCACACGCCGTCATCAGTTCCCTGACCGCATCAACGGAAGTCTGGAAGTTCGCCTTGGCCTTGTCGTTCAGCTCGATCTCGACGACCTTCTCGACGCCGCCGGCGCCCAGGATCACCGGCACGCCGACGTAGAGGCCCTTCTGGCCGTACTGGCCGTCGAGGTAAGCGGCGCAGGGGAGCAGCCGCTTCTTGTCCTTCAGATATGCCTCGGCCATTTCGATGCCGCTGGTCGCGGGCGCGTAATAGGCGGAGCCGGTCTTCAAGAGCGCGACGATCTCGCCGCCGCCCTTGCGGGTGCGGTCGACGATCGCGTCGATCCGCTCCTGGGTCGACCACCCCATCTTGATCAGCGCCGGGATCGGGATGCCGGCGACGGTTGAATATTCGATCACCGGCACCATCGTGTCGCCATGCCCGCCGAGCACGAATGCGGTCACGTCCTGCTTCGACACGCCGAATTCCTCGGCAAGGAAATGGCGGAAGCGCGCAGAGTCCAGCACGCCGGCCATGCCGACGACCATGTGGTGCGGGAGGCCGGAGAATTCGCGCAGCGCCCAGACCATCGCGTCGAGCGGGTTGGTGATGCAGATCACGAACGCGTTCGGCGCGTGCGCCTTGATGCCCTCGCCCACGGCCTTCATGACCTTCAGGTTGATGCCCAAGAGGTCATCGCGGCTCATGCCCGGCTTGCGGGCGACGCCGGCGGTGACGATGCAGACGTCGGCGCCCGCAATGTCTGCGTAATCGTTGGCGCCCTTGAGGTTGCCGTCTTTCGCCTCGATCGGGCCGCACTGGTTGAGGTCGAGCGCCTTGCCCTCCGGCACTCCCTCGACGACGTCGAACAGCACCACGTCGCCAAGGTCCCGCGTCAGCGCCAGATGCGCGAGCGTGCCCCCGATATTGCCAGCGCCGATAAGAGCGATCTTGTGCCGAGCCATGCGGTCCTCCCGGAAGATGAGTCCGGGCCGCTTAAGCCGATACGGTTAAGGGTTCAACCTTAAGCGTCGGGATTATCTTTGCAAATGCGAATGAGTTGCAAGAGGAGACAGCAGTGCTCCTGCGAAAGCAGGAGCCCACGTCTCGCGCGCGGAGCTTGCCCCGCTGGGCTCCTGCTTCCGCAGGAGCACGGCTAGGTCCTACCCCAGCGCCGCCAATTTCTCTTCCGCCAACCGATCCAGCTCCGCCCGGCTCTTCTTCTCCGCCGCCGACTTTAGCTGGCCGCACGCGGCCATGATGTCGCGGCCGCGGGGGGTGCGGACGGGGGCGGAGATGCCGGCTTCGAAGACGATGTTCGAGAAGGCCCTGATCCGCTCCGGGTCCGAGCATTCATAGGGCGCGCCTGGCCAGGGGTTGAACGGGATCAGGTTCACCTTTGCCGGCAGCTTGTACTTGCGGATCAGGCGGACGAGCTCGCGCGCGTCCTCGTCGCTGTCGTTCTTGTCCTTCAGCATCACATATTCGAACGTGATGCGACGGGCATTGTTGGCGCCGGGATAGTCGGCGCAGGCCTGGAGCAGCTCGTCGATGCCGTATTTGCGGTTCAGGGGCACGATCTCGTCGCGGATTTCCTTGGTCACCGCGTGCAGCGAGACGGCGAGATTGACGCCGATCTCCTCGCCCGCCTGCGCCATTTTCGGCACGACGCCCGAGGTCGAGAGGGTAATGCGGCGCTTGGACAGTGCGAGCCCGTCGCCGTCCATCACGATCCTGAGGGCGTCGCGCACGGCTTCGAAATTATAGAGCGGCTCGCCCATGCCCATCATCACGATGTTGGTGAGCAGGCGCCCGTCCGGCTGGCTCGGCCATTCGCCAAGGCCGTCACGCGCCAGCATCACCTGGCCGACGATCTCGCCGGCCGTCAGGTTGCGCACCAGCCGCATCGTGCCGGTGTGGCAGAAGCGACAATTGAGGGTGCAACCGACCTGCGACGAGACGCACAAGGTACCCCGGTCCGCATCCGGGATGAACACCATCTCGTAATCCTGGCCGTCGTCCGACCGCAGCAGCCATTTGCGCGTGCCGTCGGTCGAGACCTGCGCCTCCACGACTTCCGGCCGGCCGATCACGAACCGCTCCGCCAGCCAGGGCTGCTGCGCCTTGGCGATGTCGGTCATCAGCGCGAAATCGGTGACGCCGCGATTGTAGATCCAGTGCCACAGCTGCTTCGCGCGCAGCTTCGCCTGCCGCTCGTCGAGGCCAGCCTCGGCCAGCGCGCCGCGGATTTCCGCCTTCGACAGGCCGACCAGGTCGAGGCGCCCATCGGCACGCGCAGGCGCCGCGCGCGGCACGGGCACGGGATCGATATGGCCGGGAATCTGCATCGTCGGGGTCATGGCGCGCCCATGTAGTGGGAATGCGGCGATTTTGCGAGGGATCAGCCGCCTCGTTCGCTTCGGGCGTTTCGAGAAGCGTTTCTCGACTTCGCTCGAAACGAACGGATTCTCCTCGTCAGCGCCGGGCGCAGCCGAGAGTGGCCGCGTCGATCGCGGTGGCGGCGCCGCGGAGTCGGTAGGTGTCGCTGGTGCCGGCGGCGGAGACCGTCATCCGGTCCGCGCTCCGCATCGCGGCGACGATCGCGGCGTCGGTTCGGGCATCGGGCGACCAGGCGTCGGCGCCGCCGGCGATCAGCGGGAAGCGCTTGCGGCCGATCGTCAACGTCACGCGGCTGCCCTGCGGACGGGCGTGGCGGAGGCGGATATGGACCTGGTTGCGCTGGTGCAGCGCCGGCCAGACGGCGACGCTGGCGAAGGGCCGCCACGGCGCATCCTTCGGCGTCGCGCGGACCGGCTCCGCGATCGCGAAGCAGCGCGGGGGGCTCGCGTCGCGGAACGCCCCCCAGCTCTCGAACATGCCAAGATTATCGCGCGCGGCGGCGGGGGTGCTCATCAGCATCAGAGCGACGGCAATGCGCCTCACGACGGCGCCTTTCCAGCGCCGAGATGGACCACGCGCTCCACGCGGTCTTCGATCACCACCATGCTTCCCTGCGGGAGGCCGGGGGCGACCGGGGCGCTCCAGCGCCGGTCGGCGTCCAGGCCGGTCATCAGCCCGCGCAGCACGCGGCTGGACATGCCGTGCATGATGATCAGCTTGTCGCCCTCGTCGCTGCCATGCTCGTCGAGCCACGAGGTCAGCCGCGCGGCGATCTCGTCATACCATTCGCCTTGCGGAGGGCGGACCGAGAACAGGCCGCAGGAGCGGTCGACGATCTCGCCCTGCTCGGCGATGATCTCGCCATAGGAGCGGCCGCCCCATGCGCCGACATTGATCTCGGCCAGCCGTGCGTCGCGCCGGGCGCGGTGCCAGTCCTCGCCGACATGCTCGCAGACGATCGCCAGCGTCTGCAGCGCGCGACCATAAGGCGAGGCCCAGAGGTGATGCGGCGCGGGCCCGTCGCCCAGAAAGGCGGCCAGTCCCGCTCCCATCGCGTCCGCCTGAGCGAAGCCGGCACGGGTGAGCGGCGTGTCCATCTGGTCGCCCTGCATCCGCCCGGCGGCGTTGAACACGGTCTCCCCGTGGCGGGCGATGAAGAAGCGGCCTTTGAGCCCGTTCACCGATGCCGACCCTCTCGCCCGTCCCGAGCGAAGTCGAGGGGCAGTGACACAACGGCCGAGGTGCGCCCCTCGACTACGCTCGGGACGAGCGGGTTTGGGGACTGCTCACCCATTGGGCTTGCGGCTTTCGAGCAGCGTTTCCGCGATCTTGTACGTCCGCTCATTGTCGACATCGACCGCGAGCGCGCCGTCGGTGACGAAGACCGGCACGATCCTGACGCCGAAGCGACGCGACAGGTTGCGCATCGCCTTGTCGAGCGTCCACCATTTGCGGCGGAAGCCGATCAGGTTCCACAGGCCGAACGCCTTCAGGATCGCGCCCGGCGTCTTGATGAACTGGCCGCCGCCGCGGAAGCTCTCCGCCGCCTTCAGCGCCTGCCGGTCGCGCAGCCAATAGGCGTTGCAGTTGCTGATCGCCTTGTCCTTGAACTCGTAAAAGCGGCGCTGCCCTTCCGGGTGGGCGGCCAGGATCTGCTCGCGCGTGGCAAGCGACAGCGCGGCACCGGCATCGTCCGCCATCGCCTCGTCGTGCAGTCGCCTGAGCGCCTCGGGCGTGACGAGCACATTGTCGCCGGTGGTGATCAGCAGCGGGAACGGCTCGCCCTCCGCCGCGGCGGCTTCCAAGCTCTCGACGATGCCGTGCTGCGCGGGCGGGAAGCTTAGCCGCCCCGCCGCTTTCAATTTCTCCACTATCGGAAGGTCCGCCAGCACAGCGGGATCGTGGATCGAGACCAGGATCGGTGCATCGGGCCACGCCGCTTCGGCGGCCTCCAGCACCCACACGATCAGCGGCTTGCCGCGGATCGGCACCACGGCCTTGTGGCTGACGCCCGCCGTTTCGGCCAGAGGGTCGAGCTTGCCGTCGCGCTTGCCGGCGAGGATCAGGATGGTCGGCGATGCATTCATGCATGCTCCCCTACGTCATTCCGGCGAAAGCCGGAATCCACCTTCTTCTTTCGCAGTTGCAGCGGCAAGGTTAGGTGGATTCCGGCTTTCGCCGGAATGACGGAGTTCAAGTGTCTCAACCTCTGAAAATCGCACTCGCCGGGCTCGGCACCGTGGGCGGCGGCGTGATCCGGCTGCTGGAGGCCAATGCCGAGCTGATCGCGCGCCGCGCCGGACGGCCGATCGAGATCGTCGCCGTCTCCGCCCGCGACCGGAGCAAGGACCGCGGCGTCGACCTGTCGCGCTTCCGCTGGGTCGACGATACCGCCTCGCTGGCGACGCTGGACGGCGTCGACGTGGTCGTCGAACTGATCGGCGGCAGCGACGGACCGGCGCTGGCGCTGGCGCGCAGCAGCATCGCCGCCGGCCGCGCCTTCGTTACCGCGAACAAGGCGATGATCGCGCATCACGGGCTGGAGCTTGCCGAAGGTGCCGAAGCGAAAGGCGTCGCGCTGAAGTACGAAGCGGCGGTCGCGGGCGGCATCCCGGTGATCAAGGGCCTGCGCGAAGGCGCTGCCGCCAACGAGCTGGCGCATGTCTACGGCATCCTCAACGGCACCTGTAACTACATCCTCTCCACCATGGAGGCCGAGGGACGCGACTTCGCCGAAGTGCTGGCGGAGGCGCAGGCGCTGGGCTTTGCCGAGGCCGATCCGAGCTTCGACATCGACGGGATCGATGCCGCCCACAAGCTCTCGATCCTCGCCAGTCTGGCGTTCGGCACGCGGATCGACTTCGATTCGGTCGCGGTGACCGGCATCCGCCATGTGCTCGCCGCCGACATCGCCGAAGCGGCGGCGTTGGGTTTCAAGGTGCGGCTGCTGGGCTATGCCGAGACCCGGCCGGACGGGCTGTTCCAGCGCGTGCATCCGCATCTGGTGCCGGTCGCCCACCCGCTCGCACACGTCTCCGGCTCGCTCAACGCGGTGGTGGCCGAGGGCAATTTCGTCGGCCGGCTGCTGTTCGAAGGGCGTGGCGCGGGCGACGGGCCGACCGCCAGCGCGGTCGTCGCCGACCTGATCGACATCGCGCGCGGCGAATACGGCCCTGCCTTCGCGATGCCGGTCGCGGCGCTTGCCGACCGGCCGGCCGCCGATCCGGGCGAAGGCCGCAGCCGCGCCTATCTGCGGTTCACGGTCGAGGACAAGGTGGGCGTGCTGGCCGAGATCGCGGCCGCGATGCGCGATTCGAACGTGTCGATCGAGAGCCTGATCCAGCGCGGCGCGATGCCCGACGGCAGCGTGCTGGTCGCGATCGTCACCCACGACTGCCCGGAACGCTGCGTGACCCAGGCGCTGGAGCGTCTGGAAGGCTCGCCCAGCATTCGCGGCAAGCCAATGCTGATGCACATTCTGGATTAGGGTGATTTGCTTTCCAATGCCCGCTCGTCCCGAGCGAAGTCGAGGGGCGCTGAGCCGAGCTCTGTGCCAACGCCCCTCGACTTCGCGCTTCGCGCTCCGCTCGGGACGAGCGATGTGGTTCGATCGGACCGCGAGGCGCTTACCGATACATCCCCTCGCGCAGGTTCAGGCCGTGCTCCACCCAGACCTTCAGCGCGCACAGCATCTGCGACCAGCCCATGCAGTTTCCGAACGCGGACTTCAGCCCCGCATCGGTTTCGCGCCAGCCGCCTTCCTCGATCGCGACCAGCGTGCGGCCGTCGTCCGTCGCCTCGAAGCTCATCGTCACGCGGGTGTTGTAGGGCGCGCCTGAATCGTCGTTCGCTTTCCACTCGAGGACGATCCGCTCGTTCGGCACTACCTCGATCACCTGCACCGGAAAAGCGCCCGGAAAATCGTGGAAGTCCCACGTGACTGTGGCGCCCGTCTCCAGCCGGCCCCTGGCGCCGCCGGTGGTGAAATAATGCGACAGCTGGTCCGGATCGGCGACGGCTTCGAATACCTCCGCCACCGGCTTCGAAATATGCGCGAACACGCGGAATTGAAGGTCCATCTCTCGACTCCCTTGGCCGGCGGCAGCCTATATGTTATGTTTTCATAACATGTCAATTAGCGACCGTTTCGACCGCATCTTCAAGGCGCTTGCCTCGCCGGTGCGCCGCCAGATCCTCGACGATCTCAAGGACCAGCCGCTCACCACGGGCACGCTCTGCACGCACTTCCCGGAGCTCGACCGCTGCACGGTGATGCAGCATATCCGCGTGCTGGAAGAGGCCGAGCTGGTCGTGCCGGTCAAGCGCGGCCGCGAACGCTGGAACCACCTGAATGCCGTCCCCATCCAGCAGATCCACGAACGCTGGATCGGGCCTCATGCGGAGCGCGCGGCGGCGCTGCTGACGCGGCTGAAGGAGGATGTGGAGCGCGTCCGATCGTGATATGATCGGGCCATGGCCGGGGGACTCGCGATCGTGCTCAGCGGGGGCGGCGCCAAGGGCGCATTCCAGGTCGGCGTGCTCGACGAATTGGTCGTGCAGCGCGGGGTCCGTTTCGACATCGTCGCCGGCGTCTCGACGGGGTCGATCCAGGCGCTGGGCGTCGCGCAGGACGATGTGCCGGGGCTGGTACAACGCTGGCTCGGCATCCGCGGCAACAAGGACATCTATACGGAGCGCCCGCTGGGCGTGGTCGGCGGCCTGCTGGGCGAGGATTCGATCTACGATACCAAGCCGCTCCGCAGGCTGATCAGGGGCTTTGCCGACGACGCCAGGCTGCAGGCGAGCGGCCGCAAATTGCTGCTAGGCGTCGTCAATCTCGGCACCGGCCAGTTTCGCACCATCGACGAAAGCGTGCCGGGCATCGCCGACTGGGTCTATGCCAGTTGCGCGATGCCGCTCTTCTTCGACCCGCTGCTGACCAAAGCGACGGACGGTACGAAGGAGCAATGGGTCGACGGTGGCGTGCGAAACGTGACGCCGCTGGACTCCGCGCTCGAGTTCAACCCGCGCGGCGTGATCGTGGTGCGCGCAGGGCCAAAGCCGCAGCCGGGGCCGGTCCGCACCTTCCCGAACCTGATCAAGATCGGCCTGCGCGCGGTCGACATCCTGCAGTCCGAAGTATCGATCAACGACACGTCCAACGCCGCCCTCATCAACGACCTGATCTCCGCGCGCGAAGCCCAGCTCCGCGTGCTGCAGGCGGAAGGGATCAGCGGCGCCCAGGCCTCGCGCATCCTGCGCCCGCTCGACCTGCAGCTCGCCCGCTACCGCTTTGCCCCGATCCGCGTGATCGAGCCCGACCATGAAGTGTCGGACACGCTGGAGTTCGACCCCGCCAGGATCCGCGCCGCGATCGCAGCCGGCCGTGCCGCGGTCGACCGCGAATGGGACGCGCTGGAGCCGTTGCTGAGCTGACGGCTTTGCCGCCGAGCGAGCGCGGGGCTTGCGTCGCCTAGGGCGCGAGCGGCCGATATTCCATCTTGCCGCCGCCGATCTTCGTGCTGACCGTGATCCCGACCGCGCCGCAGCCGACCAGGAACGGCCCCTTGCTGTCGCACGGGCTCCGCTGGGCGATCAGCAGGGCGCGTTCCTCGGGCACGCCGCGCGTTTTCGGGTCGCCGGGTATCGCGGTCAGGAACGGCACGCGGTAGCGGTCCGCGTCGCGGCGGCCGCAGACCATGATCTCCTCGCCCGCCGGCTGGCGGCAATGCGGCTCGGCGCTGGTCAGGTCGAGATAGGCGTCCATCCTGTCGCCGGCCGCAGCGGGTGCCGCCAATGCCAACGCAATCAGCACTGCCAGTTTCGCCACCATCGCGTTCCCCTGCATTGCCCCCTGCCTACTCCTGCGTCACCCGCTCCGCAAATGCCGCGACGTCATCGACCACGGGCGCCTTGCCGCGGAACGGCTTCGCGATCGCAGTCAGGATGCCGATATGGCCGATGCCGGGATAGCGTTTGACCTCGACCGGCACGCCGCCGGCGCGGAGCTTCGCCGCCAGCCTGTCGCCGTTGCTCGGGCGGACGATGCGGTCCTCGGCGCCGGCCAGCAACAGCGCGGGCGGGTCGCCGGCGCCGGCCCAGGTGACCGGCTGGGTCTCGGCCGGCGCGCGCCAGTCGCCGAACGCCTGGATGCTGGCGCCGACGGTGAACGGAGCGAAATCGTAAGGACCGGCGAGCCCCGCGAAGCCGCGCACGGCCTTGCGGTCGTCGCCCAGCCAGCGATCGTCGACCGCCAGCATCGCCGCGATATAGGCGCCCGCCGAATGGCCGGCGAGCACGATCCGGTCGCCGTCGCCGCCATAATCCTTCGCGTGCGCGCGCACCCACCGCACAGCGCTCGCGCCGTCGAGCACGAAGCCGGGATAGACGACTTCCGGCACCAGCCGGTAATCGGGGATCACGGTCACGAAGCCGCGCGCCGCCAGCGCCCGGCCGACGAACCCATAGCCGCCGCGCGATCCCGAATTCCACGAGCCGCCGTAGAAGAATACGATCACCGGCCGCGGCGCGTCCGCCACGCCGGCCGGCGCATAGACGTCCAGCCGCTGCCGCGGCCCCTCGCCATAAGGGAGGCCTTTCGCAACCTGCCGCGCGCCGCCGTCCTTCGGCACCAGCCCGTCGAACATCGTGATGGGCGAACAGGCGCCGAGCAGCAGGCCGAGCGCGGGCATCGCGCGATGCAGGGCAAAGGGCATGGCGCTCCTTCGCATGAGCGCGGCGCGGTTCCTAGGCCGGTCGGGTGCGCGTTTCTGTATGATTTTGAAACAAAGCGCCTCTTTCCGAGCGCGTGGCGTATTCTTCCAATCCGGAGGTGGCGATTGCCTTTACATGAGGAATCGTGCCGCCGGGTCTGCGACGACCTTCCGCGCGATCCGCGGCTCACAGGGGGAAAGGCGCCCGTGTCCGCCGCGGGCGCCTTTTACCGGTGGGTGTAGAGATCGTCGGTCACGTCCATCAGCAGCAGCGGCTCGCGCGGCGCCTCGGCGATCGCGTCGACGAAAGCGGCGCGGGTTGCCGGATCGTCATAGACCATCTTGGCGTCGAACGCGGCGCGCCAGGTCGCTTCGTCCGGCCATTCGGCGACGCCGATAAAGCGGCCGTCCCGGTCCCGGTGCAGCCGCGAGCCGAGGCTTCCGTATTTCGCCGTGATCAGCTCGGTCCCCCGGCGCCAGGCCGCGCGGAATTGCTCTTCCTTGCCGGGATGCACCCGCCACCAGTAGACCGCGACGAACATCAGCCGAACAGCGCCTTGCGCCGCGCCCGGCTTTCGGCCGGCCACAGCTTCGAACTGTCGTAATAGGCTTCGACCGCCGGCACGCCTTCGGTAAGCGTGACCCAGGGGAGCTTCGAGCGGGTGTAGATGTGGATATCGGGCGGAAGCGCCGCCGGCTCGTCGAGCGTGCCGACGCGGACGAAGCGCAGCACGTCGGTCGCGCCGCCATAATTGCTCCACAGCGCGACATGGCAGGTCGGGCAGCGCCAGATCTGCTGCCCGCGGCCGCTTTCCGACGGCGTCATCACCGGCTCGGCCGCGCCCGCGATTGTCTCGACCCGGTCGGATTCGATCAGCGCGTTGATCACGAACGCGCTGCCCGTCTCGGTCTGGCAGCTGGTGCAGTGGCAGCAATGCACGAACATCGGCGCCGACGTCAGCCGATACCGCACCTGCCCGCACGCACAGCCGCCTTCAAGGGAGCCTGTCATGCTTGCCTCCTCGAGCGACTTGTTCAGCAGATCCGGGCGAAGCCGTCTATCCCTGAGGCGTCGCCGCTTCCCCGCCGATCTCCTCTGCCGGCGCGGCGAGGTTTTCGCGGAGCAGCCCGGAATCGACCCGGGTCGCGTCCTCCCCTGCCTCGATCGACTTGACCGCGGCGACCTCGATCCGGTCGCTCGCGCCTGACGCCGGGGAAAGGCCGATGACGCCGCCGCCGATCACCAGCCCGCTCGGCTTGCCGGGCAGACGCGGGACGAACCAGTCGCGGGTCGAGACCACGACGTCGCCGAATACCGTTTCCTGAGTAACGGCGATCTGGCCGGCGTTCACCGATTTCAGGCGCAGCCGCAGGACCAGCGGCTTGCCGAAACTGCCCGCCTGTTCCCTGACCGGCGGCTGGCCGTCATTGGTGCTGGTATCGGCGGCATAGCTGAGGCCGGACACGTGGAAGGCCGGCTGCTGGCCCTTCAGGATCGTGTAGCCCGCGCCGCCGATCGGCAGGCAGGTGGCGCTCCACCGCCCCTCATCCTCGACCGGCAGGCACCAGACGAGGTTGAAATTGTCGACGGTCGGCTTCGGCGTCTCCCACGGCCCCATCGGGATGCCGTTCCGCGTCACGGTGATCCGCGACGACATCGGCACGCCATAGACGACCGTGCCCGCCGGCACCGAACGGCTCGACAGGATGGTGCGGATCGTCGTGTCGGCAGTCAGCACGCCCATATAGCCGTGGCTGACCGGCAGGGTCGCGATGACGTCGCCGGCGCCGTGCACGCCCGCATTCACCTGCGCGCCGGCGGCGGTCATCAGCACCGGCTTGTCGAATTTCTGCCGGATCTCCAGCTCGCGCTCGGCATCGGTC
>NZ_DASTXI010000220.1:0-14225 GCF_035758555.1 Sphingomonas sp.
ATCGCGAAGCCGACCTGCTCCGCTGGCAGTCCGACGACCTGATTGTAGAACAGCAGCAGGAAAACCGAGAAGCCGTTGTCCTTGATGCCGTATGCGACCGCGCCCAGGCCGTAGGACAGTTTGGTCGACAGCGGCACGCGAACCGAGTTCACGGCCGCACCTCCTCGCTCGGCCCGAGCGAGTTGCGCGGTCATTCCGCCGCTCCCGTCGGCGCCAGCGCCGCGAGCGCTTCGAACAGGCCGGGCGTGTTCGGGTCCCAGCTGTGGCGCGGCCCGACCGACAGGCCGCCATCGACGAGCAGGTGCGTGCCGTTGACGAAGCTCGCATCGTCGCTGGCGAGGAAGCAGACGGCGGCGGCGATGTCTTCCGCCCGCCCGGCGCGCGGCACCGGCTGCGCCTGCTGGCCGACGCCCTGGATCAGCGCGTTCGCCTGATCCCGCGCCTGGCCTTCGAGCCCCAACGAGGCCGAAAAGATGTTGGTCGCGATGAAGCCGGGCAGCACCGCGTTCACGCGGATGCGATCCTTGGCGAGATCGGCGGCGGCGAGCCGCGTCAAGTGCAGGACGCCCGCCTTGGCGACCGAATAGGCGGTGGGCGCCGCGCCGGACGCGAGCGCTGCCACGGACGCTGTGTTGACGATCGCGCCGCCGCCTTTCTTCGCCATCAGCGGGGCCGCGTGACGGATGCCTAGCGCGACCGAGCGCAGCAACAGGTCCATCGTCCGGTCCCAGCCCGCCGCGTCGATCTCGTCGATCTTCGCGCGCAGCCCGCCCGCGCCGGCATTGTTGAACAATATGTCGGGTCCGCCCAGTTCCTCCGCGAGCGCCAGCAGCGCGACGATATCGCCCTCGCAGGTCACGTCGGTGCGGCGGAATCGGATGCGGCCGTTCGACGTATCGGCGAGGTCCTGCCCGCCCGCCTCGTCGATATCGCCGGCCACGACCGTCGCGCCTTCCTCGGCAAGGCGCAGCGCTGTCGCCCGGCCGATGCCCGATGCCGCCCCCGTCACGACCGCGACTTTGCCGCTGAATCGCATCCGCCTCTCCTTGTCTTTGGCGGGAGCATAGGCGGGCGGTCAGGGCCGTCAACGACGCTACGGCAGGGCCGGTCGGCCCGGCGAGGCTTGCGGACACGCCCGGAACGGCGGACATCTGCGGCCAAATCGGCAAAGGAGAAGTCTCTATGGATATCGCGTCGTTCTTTCGGCTGGACGGCCGGATCGCGCTCGTCACCGGCGGATCGCGCAACATCGGCCGCTGGATCGCCGAAGGCTTCATCGCGCAGGGGGCGAAGGTCTATATCTCGGCGCGCAAGGCCGAGGAATGCTTCGCGACTGCCGCTGAACTGGGGCCCAACTGCGTCGCCTTGCCGCAGGACGTGTCGACCGTCGCCGGCTGCCGCGCGCTGGCCGCGCAATTGGCCGAGCATGAGCAACGGCTCGACATCCTGGTCAACAATGCCGGAACGGCCTGGGGCGAACCGTTCGAGCAGTTTCCGGAAAAGGGCTGGGACAAGGTCATGGACCTGAACCTGAAATCGCCCTTCTTCCTGACCCAGGCGCTGCATGAGCTGCTGAAGGCGGGCGCAGCGAGCGGCAGCCCGGCCAAGGTCATCAACATCACCTCGATCGACGGCCAGCGGCTGAATCCGTGGGAAACCTACAGCTATCACGCGTCCAAGGCGGGGCTGATCTACCTCACCAAGCGGATGGCGGCGCGGCTGATCGAAGACAATATCGTTGTCACCTCGCTGGCGCCGGGCGCCTTCCCCAGCCAGATGAACCGCGCCGCCCGCGACCACGGCGACGAGGTGGCGAAGGCGATCCCGTCGAAGCGGATCGGCATCCCCGAGGACATGGCCGCCGCCGCCTTGTATCTCGCCGCGCGTTCCGGCGACTATGTCGTCGGCGAGACGCTGACCGTGGACGGCGGGCTGGTCAGCGCGAAAGTCGGCGCGAGCATCGATGCGTAGCAGCCCCTCTCCCCTTGCGGGAGAGGGAGGGGCCCAAGCCGCAGGCTTGGGAGGGTGAGGGGTGCAGAGCGACGCGCAGCGAGCGTGGCCACTCCACCCTCACCCTGCTCAGCGCTACGCGCTGAGTCGCCCTCTCCCGTCAAGGAAGAGGGGCTAACGGCCCAGCAACACATTCATCCGCGCGACCGCGATCGGCTTGGCGCGCTCGTCCTGCCACGCAACCGCCTCCAGGTTCGCGACGCGCTGGCCTAGCCGGGCGATAATGCCGACCGCGAACGTCTCCGCCTCGCGGCCGCCGCGCATGTAATCCACGGTGACGGTGATCGGCTTGATCCGCGGCCGCTCCTCGTCCGGAAAACGCGCGTAGAGCGCAGTGAACGCTGCCATTTCCAGCAGCCCGCCGATGGCGCCGCCGTGGAGGAAGCCCGGGCGCCCCATCACGCCGACGCTGAACGGCATCAGCAGCAACGGCGCGCCGGCTTCCTCGCCGGCGACGCTCAGCCCCAGCAGATCGGCGTAAGGCGGCAGCTTCATGGGCTGGTGAACATATAGGTGCCGGCGACATGCGCGACCGGGTCGGCCGGATCGCCGTCATGCGCCTGCCCACGCACGAAGGCGACGCTGCGGGTGAGCCGATAACATTCGCCGCGGCCGATCACGGCCTTGCCCGGCGTCGCGGGCCGCAGGTAATCGACGCGGAGGTCCAATGTCGCCTGGGCGCGGAAGCGCTGCTGGCGGATCCAGATCGCCATGCTGGTCGCCATGTCCATCAGCGCGAGGATCGGGCCGGACGCGAGCACGCCCGAGGTCTCGTCGCCGACCAGCCGCTCCGAATAGTCGATCGCCAGCTCCGACCAGTCGGACCCGTGCGCGATGTAGCGCAGCCCCAGCAGCCCGCCATGCGCGCGCGATGCGAGCGTCGAAACGAAACGTTCGGGATCGAAGGCACTGTCGAGTGGCATTGGGCGGGGATAATTGGCCCTGCGGCTTAGAGCAATCCGTCACCCCGGGCTTGACCCGGGGTCCACCTTCTTCTCTCCTGCGCCAAAAGAAGGTGGATGCCGGATCAAGTCCGGCATGACGAGAGAGGTTCCGGATGCACCCAGCGCGCCACGCGGAAGCCACGCCCGACAAGCCGGCGATCATCGTCGCCGAAACCGGCGCGGCGGTGAGCTATGCTGAGCTCAACGCACGCTCCAACCAGGCGGCGCAATGGTTCCGCGCGGAAGGGCTGCGGGCGGGTGACCGCGTCGCCTTCTTCATGGAGAACGCGCCCGATTATTTCGCGCTCGTGTGGGGCGCGCAGCGCAGCGGGCTGCTGTTCGTCGCGATCTCGTCCAAGCTGACCGCGCCGGAAGTCGACTATATTCTCGCCGACAGCGGCGCGCAGCTGGTTGTCGCGAGCGCGACGCTGGGCCCGGTTGCCGAGGCGCTGACGGCGCAGGTGAAACGCTACAGTCATGGCGGGCCGATCGCGGGGTTCCTGCCGGTCGAAGATGCGCTCGACCGCCAGCCGGCGACGCCCCTGCCGGACGAGAGCGCCGGCACGGCAATGCTCTATTCCAGCGGCACGACCGGGCGGCCGAAAGGCATCCGCCGGCCGCCGCCGCTCGATCCGGCCATCGACGCGCCGACCCCGCTGACCATGATCGCCAATCTGTTCTTCGGCCTGGGGCCGCAGACCGTCTATCTTTCGACTGCCCCGCTCTATCACGCGGCGCCGCTCGCCTGGACGATGACGGTGCAGATGCTGGGCGGCACGGTCGTGCTGATGCACCATTTCGAGCCCGAAGCGGCGCTGGCCGCGATCGAGCGGCATCGCTGCAATGCCGGCCAGTTCGTCCCCACCCATTTCGTCCGCATGCTGAAGCTGCCGGAGGAGGCGCGCACGCGGCACGACGTATCGTCGATGAAGTGCGCGATCCACGCCGCCGCGCCCTGCCCGGTGCCGGTCAAGCGCGCGATGATCGACTGGTGGGGTCCGGTGATCGACGAATATTATGCCGGCACGGAGGCCAACGGCTTCACCGCGATCAAGGCGGCGGACTGGCTGGCCCGGCCGGGTTCCGTCGGCCGCGCGATCGGCGAGGCGAAGCTCCATATCTGCGACGAGGACGGCAATGCATTGCCGCCGCGCCAGGAAGGTCTGGTCTTCTTCGAGGCCGAGCGGCAGTTCGAATATCACAACGACGCGGCGAAGACGGCGGAGAGCCGCAACCGCCACGGCTGGTCGACGCTCGGCGACGTCGGCTGGGTCGACGAGGACGGGTATCTTTACCTGACCGACCGCAAGAGCTTCATGATCATCTCGGGCGGGGTGAACATCTATCCGCAGGAGATCGAGAATCACCTCGTCACCCACCCGTCCGTCGCGGACGTGGCGGTGGTCGGTGCGCCGCACGACGAGATGGGCGAGCAGGTGGTTGCCGTCGTGCAGCCGATGGCCGGCGCCGAACCGGGTGCGGTGCTGGCCGACGAGCTCACCGCCTTCTGCCGCCAGAGCCTGTCGGGCGTGAAGACGCCGCGCCGCATCGACTTCGTCGAGGAGCTGCCGCGCCACCCGACCGGCAAGCTCTACAAGCGCCTGATCCGGGACCGGTACTGGGGCAAGGAGAGCCGGATCGTATGAGCGAGCAACGCGTCACCATCGCGGTCGAGGGCGGCGTCGCCGATGTCCGCCTGAACCGGGCGGACAAGCTGAACGCGCTCGATCCGGCGATGTTCGAAGGCATTGCCGCCGCCATTGCCGAGCTGGGCGCGGTGCGGGGCCTGCGCGCGGTCGTGCTGTCCGGCGAGGGCCGCGCCTTTTGCGCCGGCCTCGATATGGCGAGCATGGCCTCGGGCGGGGCGAGCGCGGGCAAGGACCTGCGCGACCGCACCCACGGCGCGGCCAATCTGTTCCAGCACGTCTCATGGGGCTGGCGCGAGCTGAAGGTGCCGGTGATCGCGGCGGTGCATGGCATCGCGTTCGGCGGCGGCTTCCAGATCATGTCCGGCGCCGACATCCGGATCGTCAGGCCCGACACGCGGCTGTCGATCATGGAAATGAAATGGGGCCTGGTGCCGGATATGGCGGGCGTGGCGCTGTGGCGGACGCTGGTGCGCGACGATGTGCTGCGCGAGCTGACCTACACGGCGCGGGAGTTCACCGGCGAAGACGCCGTGCGGCTGGGCTTTGCCACGCGCACGGCGGACGATCCCCATGCTGAGGCAATGGCGCTGGCGCGGGAGATCGCCACGCGCAACCCGGACGCCGTGCAGGCCGCCAAGCGGCTGTACAATGGCTATTCGAACGACGCCGAAGCGCTGCTGATGGCCGAGAGCATCGAACAGGCTGGCGTGATCCGCACGCCCAACCAGATCGAGGCAGTGCGCGCGAATGTGGAGAAACGGGCGCCTGTCTTCCGCGACCAGACCTAGCGTATCCCCACCACTTTGTGCGTCTGCACCGACAGCCGCCACTTGGGATGCGCCAGGCAATAGGCGATCGCGGCGGCCGTGTTCTCGGCCAGTGCCGGCCCGTCCATCGGCTGCAGCAGGAAATGCGCGAAATCGAGGCCTTCGAACCGCTCCGGCATCGCCGCGGGCTGGGGATAGACGAGCTTCAGCTCGTCGCCCCCCTTGATCACGAGCGGCGCCTCGGCCTTGGGGCTGACGCAGAGCCAGTCGATGCCCGGCGGCGGCGCGACCGTGCCGTTGGTCTCCACCGCGACCTCGAAGCCGCGCGCATGCAGCGCGTCGGTCAGCGCCGCATCCGCCTGCAGCAATGGTTCGCCGCCGGTCAGCACGACCATCTTCGCGCCCCCTGCCCCACCCCATTCGGCATCGACGGCGGCCGCCAGCGCGTCGGCATCGCGAAACTTGCCGCCGCCCGTCCCGTCGGTGCCGACGAAATCCGTGTCGCAGAAAGTGCAGACGGCCTCCGCCCGGTCCTGCTCGCGGCCCGACCACAGGTTGCAGCCGGCGAAGCGGCAGAACACCGCCGCGCGCCCGGCATTCCGCCCCTCGCCCTGAAGCGTGTAGAAAATTTCCTTGACTGAATAGGCCATCGGCCTGGGTTCACATCGTCGGGGTGGCAGCCGGTTCCGGCAGCAAGGGCGGCGGCGTGACCGGAGCGCGCGGCGTCAGGATCGCCGCGGTCTCGATCACGTCCAGCGCGCGCCGTGCCTGAATGTAGAGCCGGGCGGCGCGCATCCAGTTCTGCGCCTTGGCGCGGCCGGGCAGCCGCGCGACTTCGACCAGCGCCTGCTCGACCTGGCCGCCTTCGAGCAGCCGCCGCGCGTGGCGCAGCCGTTCGGCCGGCACCGGCGAGGGCTGGCCAACCTTGCGCACCACCACCAGGTTCGCGAGCTCGCCCTTCAGCGATGCCCACCAGCCGTCTTCGCTGGTGCCGCTGGTCAGCGACGGCGACAGATCGTCGAGGCCGAGCTGCAGTTCCTCCAGCGTGATCGGGTCGCGCGATGCGGCGATCACGGTGGCGACCGCCTGCGGTTGGGTGGCACCGAAGCGTTCGCGCAGCTGCGCCTCGATATAGCCGAGCCCCAGCCCGCGCTCGAGCGCGCGGCGGGCGGCGAAGGCGATCAGCAGCCCTTCGGCACGCGCGGCATTGTCGCCGGCGGCGTTGGCGCGCTCGGCGACGCGGTCGATCCGCGTCTCGATCTCGCCGACCCGCTGGCCGAGCGCGGCGGTCGCGTTCGGGTCCAGCGTGGAGGCGGGCAGCGGCGCGACCATCGGCGCGGTCTGCGCCGTCCGCACCGGCTGCGCGGGCGGTGCCGTGGTCGCCTGAGTCGGCGCACCCAGCAGCCAGTTCCGCGCCGTGTCCCAGCGCGACAACAGCCACCCGGCGAGCAGCAGGCCGGCGATGAAGGCGACGATGCCGATCACGATCGGCACGCGGCTCCGCGCCGGCCGGGTATCGAGCGAGGAATAGTCGGTGCTCATCTGGGGCGCATCATTGGCACAGCCGCGCCGCCGCCGCCAGCAGTGCGTCGTCGCCGGGCGCATCGGCCACGGCGACGGCCGCCCAGCCCTCTCCGGCGGCGGCGCGCACCCCTTCGCTGATGGCCGCGATCCTGCCCCCGGTTCCGGCAAGCGCACGGAACCGCTGCGCGGCCCGGGCCGAGTGGAGCAGCGCCACCGCGCCTTCGGCCAGCGCCTCTGCGAAAGCGGGCGACGGCTCGACCGGCTCCGCCGCGTAGACGATTCGCGTTTCGATCCGCAGCCCGGCGGGATCGAAGGCGGTGCGGTCTTCGCCGGCGAGATGGAGCAGCGACCCGATGCCGTCGGCGAGGATCAGCGGAATCAGCTCCTCGATTCGCCCTGGCCCGACGGTCACCGATTCGAAGCCGGCGGCGCGTGCCGCTTCCGCCGTCGCCATGCCGACCGCATAAGCCGGCACCGTCCGGTCGACGCGATCGTCCAGCGCGCGGACCGCGTTCGCGCTGGTGAACAGCAGCGCGTCGAACCGGGCATCCGGCATTGCCCAGTCGCGCGGCGCGATCCGGAACAGCGGCGCGATGATCGCACGCAGTCCGCGCTCCGCCGCGCGTGCCGCCGTTGCGTCGGCACCGGGCTGGGGACGGAGCACGAGAACGGGTCGTGTCATCCGCTGAAATGGGCGCGCAGCGCCGGCGACGCACGGCCCAGCAGCTCGGCCGCGAGAGCTCCGGCGTCGCCCGGTCCCTTGGCCAGGGCTTGGCCTTCGACCGACTCGCTGCCGTCGGGCATCAGGATTTGCGCGCGCAGCCGCAGCCCGTCCTCAGCCGGTACCGCTAATGCTGCAACCGGTGAGCGGCAATCCGCGCCGAGCGCCGCCAGCAGCGCGCGCTCGGCCCGGACGCAGGCGCTGGTCGGGGCATCGTCGATTGCAGCCAGCCAGCCGCGCACCTCGGCATCGTCGTGCCGCGCCTCGATCCCGACCGCGCCCTGCGCCGGCGCCGGCAGCATCGTCTCGACCGGAACCGGCGCGCCGACGTCCGGCCGGCCGAGCCGGTCGAGCCCGGCCGCGGCGAGCAGGGTGGCATCCGCCTCGCCCAGGTTCAGCCGCGACAGGCGCGTGTCGACATTGCCGCGGAACAGCACGATCTCCAGGTCCGGCCGCAGCCGCCGGATTTGCGCGCTCCGTCGGGGCGAGCTGGTGCCGACGCGCCCGCTTTGCCGGATCGTCTCGACCGACTCGGCGCCGATCAGCCGATCCCGCACGTCGGCACGGGGCAGCATCGCAGCGATCACGATCTCGTCCGGCCGGATCGTCTCGACATCCTTCATCGAATGGACCGTGAAATCGATGCGCCCGTCGTGGAGCGCCACGTCCAGTTCCTTCGTCCACAGCGCCTTGCCGCCGACCTCCGCCAGCGCGCGATCCTGGATGCGGTCGCCGCTGGTCTTGACCGGCACCACTTCGATCAGCGTCTCGGGCCAGCCATGCGCCGCCTCCAGCGCGCGCTTCACCATATGCGCCTGCGTCAGCGCCAGCGGCGATCCGCGCGTGCCAAGCCGGAGAGTACGTTCCATGAGGGCCTCGTAGCGTCCCAGCAGACCTCCGCGAAGCGGAAACCCGATTTGCTCGCACGAAGAGCACGAAGCGCACAAAGATGTTCTCTTCGTGCTCTTCGTGTTCTTTGTGCGAGATTAAAGCGGAATTTCCGCTAGCGCGGAATCGACGCTAGAGCGCCCATGATGGCGTTGATCCTGGGCCTTGAATCGAGCTGTGACGAAACCGCGGCGGCGCTGGTGACGAGCGGGCGCGAGATTCTGGCGCACCGGCTTGCCGGGCAGGAGGCGGAGCACACGCCCTATGGCGGCGTGGTGCCCGAGATTGCGGCGCGCGCGCATGTCGAGGCTTTGACGCCGCTGGTCGAGGCGGCGCTGGCCGATGCCGGCAAGTCGCTCGCCGATGTCGACGCGATCGCGGCGACCGCCGGGCCGGGGCTGATCGGCGGCGTGATGGTGGGTCTCGTCACCGCCAAGGCCCTGGCACTTGCCGCGGGCAAACCGCTGGTCGCCGTCAATCACCTCGAAGGCCATGCGCTGAGCCCGCGCCTCGCCTCGCCGGATCTGGACTTCCCCTATCTGCTGCTGCTGGTGTCCGGCGGCCATTGCCAGCTGCTGCTGGTCGAAGGCGTCGGCCGCTATCGCCGGCTCGCAACGACGATCGACGATGCCGCAGGCGAGGCGTTCGACAAGACCGCGAAGCTGCTCGGCCTCGGCTTCCCGGGCGGTCCCGCGGTGGAGCGTGCCGCGCGAGAGGGCAACCCGAAGGCAGTGCCGCTGCCCCGCCCGTTGGTCGGCACGCCGGACCCGCATTTCTCCTTCGCCGGGCTGAAAAGCGCGGTCGGCCGCGCGCGCGATGCCGGCCGCTGGTCGAAGGAGGATATTTCCGCCTCTTTCCAGCAGGCGGTGGTCGATTGCCTCGTGGACCGGACCCGGAAAGCCATTGAATCCGTTCGTATCGAGCAAAGTCGAGATACGCCCTTCGACATGGCTCGGGACAGGCTTCTCGACTGCGCTCGAAGCGAACGGGGAGAGGTTACGGCACTCGTCGTCGCCGGCGGCGTCGCCGCGAACGGGCCGATCCGCACGGCGCTGCAGGCGCTCGCGGCGGAGCACGGCCTGCCGTTCGTCGCGCCGCCCTTGTGGCTGTGCACAGACAATGCGGCGATGATCGCCTGGGCGGGAGCCGAACGGTTCGCGGGGGGCCTGACCGACCCGCTCGACACGCCGGCGCGGGCGCGCTGGCCGCTCGACCCCGACGCTGCCCCGGCGCGCGGCGCGGGAGTGAAGGCATGACGATCGGGGTCATCGGCGGCGGCGCCTGGGGCACGGCGCTGGCCCAGGTGGCAGCGGAAGGCGACGACGTGCTGCTCTGGGCGCGCGAACCCGATGTGGTCGACGGGATCAATCGCGCACGCGAGAATATCGTCTTCCTGCCGGGCGTTCCACTGTCACCGGCCATCCGCGCGACACCCGCGCTCAGCGACCTGGCCGGCTGTGCGATGCTGCTGGTCGTGCCGCCGGCCCAATATCTGCGCACCGTGCTCGGCGAACTGCCGCAGATGGACCGCCCGCTGATCCTCTGTTCGAAGGGGCTGGAGGCCGGCACGCGCAAGCTGATGTCGGACGTGGCGGCCGAAGTGCATCCGCGAGCGCCGATCGCCGTGCTGTCCGGGCCGACCTTCGCGCACGAGGTAGCGGCGCGGCTGCCGGCCGCCGTCACGCTCGCCTGCTGCGACGAGGCGATCGGCCGCGCGCTCGCCGAGCAGATCGCTCAGCCCTTCTTCCGCCCTTACCTTTCGACCGACGTGATCGGCGCTGAGATCGGCGGGGCCGTGAAGAACGTGCTCGCGATCGCCTGCGGCATCGTCGATGGGCGCGGCTTGGGCCAGAATGCGCGCGCCGCGCTGATCAGCCGCGGCTTTGCCGAGATGACGCGCTTCGGCCTGGCAAAAGGCGCGCGGGCCGAAACGCTGGCCGGCCTGTCGGGCCTGGGCGATCTGGTGCTGACCTGCTCATCGGTCAGCTCGCGCAATTTCTCGCTGGGCGTCGGCATCGGCCAGGGACGCGCTGCCGCCGAGCTGCTCGCCGACCGCAAGTCGGTCGCAGAGGGCGCCTTCACCGCACCTGTGCTGCAACAGGCCGCGCGTGACGTTGGCGTCGACATGCCGGTGGTGGATGCCGTCTGCGCTCTGCTGGGTGGCGAAGCGGCCGTGGATGAAGTGATCGGCGGGCTGCTGGCGCGGCCGATCCGGACGGAGGCCTAGGCTCAGGATCAATCCGGCAATTAGTGCTGTCCTACACGGCCCCTGGTTGGATAGCCTGTCTGCAATGGAGCCGAAGCGGGACGAATTCCTGACCTTGTCGAAAGCGGTCGGGAGCCTTTTGCCGGAATCGGAAATTTTCAGGAATCCATGTGAACGTCATCAATGTCGTTCACGTCGTCCATGTCGGTCAGGTTGCGCTAGAAATCGACCGCGATGCCCTTCAGCGCCCAGTCGCCGTAGCGCGTGGGATCGAGGCCCAGCGGATCGTCCTCGCGCTTTGCCGGCTCCGGCCGGGGCACGGGCGGGTTCGGGCTCAGATATTTGGGCGGCTTCACATGCGCGGGGCGCTGGCCCATCGGAACGGCTCCTTGTCTTGAGTCGCAGATGGGCGCAGGGAGCCGCGCGGACAAGCATGAAACCGCAAGCCTCTCCCCCCGGCGTCGACGCCCGCCGCGCCGCGCTGCGTCTGCTCGACGCCGTGCTGCGCCGCGGCCTGCCGCTCGAAGCAGCGCTGGACGGCGCCGCGGGCGACCTTGCCAGGCCGGAGGATCGCGGCCTTGCCCATGCGATCGCGGCGGAGACGCTGCGGCGGCTGCCCGACCTCGACGCGCTGATCGATTCGGCGACGCAGCAGCGGCTCCCGCCGGACGCGAAGGCGCGGTTCGCGCTTCGGATTGCGCTGGTGCAATCGCTCGCGCTCGGCACGCCGCCGCATGCGGCGATCTCGACCGTGCTGCCGCTGGTCGATGGCGGCCCACGCCGGCTGCTGCACGGCGTGTTCGGCGCGCTGATGCGGCGCAAGGTGGTGCTGCCCTCCCCGCCTTCGCTGCCGCGCGGCGTGGCGGAGCGCTGGCTGAGCGCGTGGGGCCGCGACATGGTCGATGCCGCCCGCGCGGCCCTCGCCGCGCCGCCGCCGCTCGACCTGAGCTTTGCGGATGCGGATGCGTCCCGCGCATTTGACGGCGAGCCTCTGGCCGACCGCCACGCGCGGGTTCCCGCGCAGAGCCGAATCGCAGAACTGCCCGGCTTTGCGGAGGGTGACTGGTGGGTCCAGGACCTTGCCGCCTCGATTCCTGCCCGGCTGTTCGGGCCCGGTGAGGGGCGAACGGTGCTCGATCTCTGCGCTGCGCCGGGCGGCAAGACGCTGCAGCTCGCCAGCGCCGGCTGGCAGGTGACCGCGGTCGACAGCTCCGCCGCGCGGCTCCAACGGCTGCGCGAGAATCTGCAGCGCACCCGCCTTTCCGCCGAGGTGATCGAAGCGGACGTGATGGCATGGGAGCCGCCCGCCCCGGTGGACGCGATCCTGCTCGACGCGCCATGCAGCGCGACCGGCATTTTCCGCCGCCACCCGGACGTTCTCTACCGCGTCCGGCCCAAGGTGATCGCCGAAATGGCCGAGCTCCAGCGGGCGATGCTGGGGTGCGCGGCCGGATGGCTGAAGCCGGGCGGCAAGCTCGTTTTTTCGACCTGCTCGCTGGAACCGGACGAGGGCGAATCGCATCTGGAGCATGCGCCGCTGACGCTCGATCCGGTCCGTGCGGACGAGCTGCCCCAAGGCGTCGCGCCTCGCCCGAACGGCCATGTCCGCACCCTGCCGACGATGCTCGCGGACCGCGGCGCGCTCGATGGCTTCTTCATCGCGCGGTTCAGACGCTAGGGATTGTGGATAAAGGCGCGCTCCCGCTTCAAACGGGCGTGCGGAGACACTAGGGCTTGTGTCCGTGCAGCAACCGGTCCGCATCGCGCCGTCCATTCTCTCCGCCGACTTCGCGCGGCTGGGCGAGGAAGTCCGCGCGGTTGACGAGGCCGGCGCCGACTGGATCCATGTCGATGTCATGGACGGCCATTTCGTGCCCAACATCACGATCGGCCCGATGGTGGTGAAGGCGCTCCGTCCGCACACGGCCAAGCCGTTCGACGTCCACCTGATGATCTCGCCGGTCGATGCGTATCTGGAGGCGTTCGCGGAGGCCGGGGCGGACACGATCACTGTGCATCCCGAAGCCGGCCCGCACCTTCACCGCACGATCCAGCGCATCAAGAGCCTCGGCAAGCGCGCCGGCGTATCGCTGAATCCGGCGACGCCGGCGAAGATGCTCGACTATGTCCTGGAAGAGATCGACCTCGTGCTGGTGATGAGCGTGAACCCCGGCTTCGGCGGGCAGAGCTTCATCGAAAGCCAGCTCCGCAAGATCGAGGCGATTCGGAAGCAGATCGACAAATTGGGCAAAGCGATCGACCTGGAAGTCGACGGCGGCATCGACCGCACGACCGCGCCGCGCGCGATTGCGGCGGGCGCCGACGCGCTGGTCGCCGGCACCGCGACCTTCAAAGGCGGCCCGTCCGCCTATGCCGACAACATCCGGGCCTTGAGAGGGTCATGACCAAGCACGAGCCGATCGACCCGGGCACGGATGGCATCGAGCAGGGCAAGCGGCTCATTCGCGTCGACGCCGATCGCGGCCAGTCGCTTGCGCAGCGCATCGCCGAAGGATTCCAGCGCCTCACCTGGCGCACGCCGCTCCACAAGCTCCGGCTGCGCGGCCGCTTTCCGTTGAAGCTGCTCGCCGCGCCTGACGATCCGATCGTCGGCGATCTGAAGGCCGGGCAGGCGCTGCTGCAGGGCTGGGTCACATGGCGCGGCGAGCGCATCGCGGTGCGCGAGCTGAATTTCGCCGCGCTGCAAGCCTCGCCCGGCATGCTCGACTATCTGCACAGCTTCGCCTGGCTGCGCGACCTGTCGACCGCGGGCACCCGCCAGCAGGGCGCGCCGGTCGCGGAAGCGATCATGAGCCGCTGGCTTGCCGCCCATGCCGAGCATGTCGGCGGCCTCGCCTGGCGCGCGGACCTGTGGGGCAAGCGCATCCTGTACTGGACCGCGCACGCGCCGCTGATCCTGTCGAGCCGCGACCTCGTCTATCGTTCGGCCGTGCTGAACACGCTCGCGCGCGGCGCCCGCCACCTCGACCGCGCCGCCGACAAGGCGCCGGAGGGGCTCGGCCGCGTCGCCGCCTGGGCGGGGCTGATTGCCGCCGGGCTGCTGATCCCGGGCGGCGACCCGCGTCGCGCATTCGCCGAAGCCGGCCTGACCCGGACGCTCGGCCAGACCTTCAGCGAGGATGGAGGAATCGCCTGCCGCTCGCCTGCGGCGCTGCTGGAAGCAATCGGGCTGCTGAGCCTGCTGCGCGCCGCCTATGATTCGCGGCGCCAGCAAGTGCTGCCGGCAATCGACGAGACGCTCGCCCGCGCAGTTCCCGCGCTGCTCGGCGTGACGCATGGCGACGGCGGGCTAGCGAGCTGGCAGGGCGGGCTGCCGTTCGACCAGACGCGCATCGAAGCGACCGTCGAAGCGTCCGGCGTGCGAGCCCGGCCGCTGCGTCAGGCGCGGCAATGGGGGTATCAACGCCTCGCGGGCGGCGCGACCGTCGTATCGATGGATGCGGCGCCTCCACCCGCCTCGCGCGCAGCAAGCGGCGGCTGCGCCTCGACACTGGC
>NZ_DASTXI010000253.1:0-2662 GCF_035758555.1 Sphingomonas sp.
GTTGCGCACGCTTGAGGTCGGATTCGGTGAAGGTGAGGTTCGACTGCGCCAGTTGCCGGTTGGCGCGCGTCTGGTCGAGCGCGGTCTGGAACGGCCGCTTGTCGATGGTGAACAGGAGATCGCCCTGCTTGACCATCTGCCCGTCCTTGAAATCGACGGAATCGAGATAGCCGGAGACACGCGCGCGCACTTCGACCGAATCGACGGCGGCGAAGCGCCCGACATATTCGTCATAGTCGGACACCGTGCGCTGCGTCGGTTTCGCGACGGTGACCTGCGGCGGCGGCGGCGCGCCGCCCTGCTTCTGCGGGGTGTTGTCGCCACAGCCTACGACTAAAGCCGCAAGGGCGAGCGCCGCCACATACCTCGCTCGGCGCATCAAATAAAATGATGAAAGACCCGATCTCGCAGTCATGGATTGTCCTGGGAGCGACAGACGACCATTCCAGCCCGCTCAGATAATGGGGCCATTGCCCGATGTCCACTTGCGCCGCGCTGTGACATTTCGGCTTCAGCCCCGCCGCCGCGCGCGGAAGGCTTTCAGCCAATCGCGACCGAACAGCACAAAAACGACGACGCCATAGACGCCCGCCCCGAGAATCCCGACGATTGCCAGCGTCAACAAATCGCGAATGCCGTGGAGGTGGTTTGTCCAGGCGGCGACGGGGGCGTAAGCGACCCAGAGAACCAGGCCCATGGCAACGCCGGCGACGGCAAACTTCCACATCGACTGCTTGAGCCGCGAATCCGCCCGCAGGTGTCCGGCGCGGGCCGCGAACCAGGTGATGAGGCCGAGATTGATCCAGGCCCCGATCGACGTCGCCAGCGCCAGGCCCACCTGCGCCAGCGGGCCCATCAGCAGCACCTTGAAGCCAATGTTCACGGCCGCGGCGGCGAGCGCGGCCTTCACCGGCGTCGTCGTGTCCCCGCGCGCGAAAAAGGTGGCGACCGCGCTGCGGATCAGCACGAACGGCAACAGGCCAAAGGCATAGGCTGCGAGCGTGTGGCCGGACGCGATAGCGTCGGCCTCGGTGAACGCGCCGCGCACGAACAGCGCTTTCACGATGAGATCGGGGATCGCGAAAAATGCGGCGATGCACGGAATGCCGAGCAAAAGCGTGAACTCGATGGCGCGGTTCTGCGCATGCGCGGCGCCCGCCTCGTCGCCGGCGGCGATGCGGCGCGACATTTCCGGCAGCACCACGGTGCCGGCGGCGATGCCGATGACGCCGATCGGCAATTGGTTGATGCGGTCGGCGTAATAAAGCGCCGACACCGCGCCGGTCGGCAGGAAGCTCGCAATGATCGTGTCGGCGAACAGCGCGAGCTGCACGCCGGCCGAGCCGACCGTCGCAGGTCCCAGCGCGCGGAAGAAGCGGCTGACGTCGGCGTCGAGCTTCAAGGCGCGGAAGCGCGGAAGCGCGCCGGCGCGCCAGCAATCGCCGGCGACGAGCAGCGCCTGAAGGACGCCGGAGACCAGGACGCCCCAGGCGGCGGCGTGCCCGGGTGTCGGAAACCAGTGCGCCACGAGGAGCGCCGCGAGCATCGACACGTTGAGCAGGATCGGCGCGGCGGACGCGGCCGCGAAGCGCTCGAGCGCGTTGAGGATGCCGCCATAGAGCGTCACCAGCGTGATCAGCAGCAGGTACGGGAACGTGATGCGCGTGAGATCGACGGCGAGGCCGAAGCGCTGCGGATCGGCGCCGAAGCCTGGCGCCAGCACGTCGATGACCGCCGGGGTGAACAGGAGCGCCACCGCGAGCAGGACGACCTGGCTGGCGAGCAGCAGGGTGAATATCCGGTCGGCGAACAGGCCGGCACGGTGCGCGCCGCCCTGCTCCCGGATGCGGGCATAGGCGGGCACGAAAGCGGCGTTGAAGGCACCTTCGGCGAAAATGGCGCGGAAGTGGTTCGGCAGCCGCAGGGCCACGAAGAAGGCGTCAGCGGCCGGCCCCGCCCCGAGGACGGCCGCCAGGATGATGTCGCGGACGAACCCGGTCACGCGCGACAGCAGAGTGTAGCCACCCACCGTCAGGATGCGCTGGATCATCGACTGCCTTTGCGCGTGCGGGAACCCGGGTCGGATGCTAGAACGGGACCTACAGAGACTTGCTAGACTGGAACTAGGGCGCGGCCACGACGGCTATTTCACGGCCCCGCCCCGCCGTTTACGGCGATTCCCCGGCCCACCCTAGAGCAGCCCGCCAGCCGAAGCCCGATGAATTCTCCCATCATCCCCGTCCTGCTGGCCGGCGGCGCCGGTACCCGGCTCTGGCCCGTATCGCGTGACGCCCTGCCCAAGCAGTTTCTGCCGCTGGTCGGCGACCGCTCGACCTATCAGGAGACCCTGCTGCGGGTCCAAGGGCCTATGTTCGCCCCGCCGATCGTGATCACCGGGCCGCAATTCCACTTCTTCGCCCGCCGGCAGGCCGAGGAGGTCGGGGTCGAGGCGACCGTAGTGGTCGAGCCCCTGCGGCGGGATTCGGGCCCCGCCATCGCCGCCGCGACCGAAGTCGCCCGCCGGCAGAACCCTGAAGCGGTCGTGCTGGCATTGGCCGCCGACCACATCATCCTCGATCCGAAAGGCTTCCAGGACACCTGCCTGGCCGGCCGCGCGGCCGCCGAGGCGGGCTCGATCGTCACCTTCGGCATCAAGCCGACC
>NZ_DASTXI010000001.1:0-2782 GCF_035758555.1 Sphingomonas sp.
CCTTGGTGACGATGCGGTCGAGCATCGCGTCGGCCTCCGCCGTGCGGCCGATGCGGCGGTTCAGCTCGGCCAAGGCGAAGTCGACGAACAGGAACTCCTCCTGCTCGTACCAATATTCGTAGATTTTGGGGTCGGTGTAGGTGCCGCGAACGCGCCGATAGCCGCCGGACGCGACTTTCAGCAGCTCCATCCTGTTCACGGTGTCGCGGATCACGTCCGGATCGCGGACGATGCCGAAGTTGATGATCGGGATCAGCGCTCCGTCGATGTCGTTCTTCACGCCGGGTTCGAGCGTGCCGCGAAGCTTGCCGTCGCGGATGAACGCTGCGGCAAAACCCTTCTCCAGCAGCGACGCGGTGTCGAGTGCCTGCTTTCGCGCGGCTTCGTCGCCGGCGCGCCGAGCCACCTCGGCGAACTCGCGCAGGCCGACAATCGCCATCGCGGTCGAGAATGCGAAATGCTTCGCGTCCTTCTGCCGCTCCTCCCAGATCGAAGTGTCCGCGGCCATGATGAGGCCGTCGCCATACTTTTCCATGTTGGCGATGAGCGGCTTGACGATAAAATCGCGCGCGCTCTCGTACAGCCGTCCGCGGTTGGTGGGCTCCTTGAGGAGCGCAGGGTCGTCGTACTTCTTGAGATATTCGCCGAGCACCCACAGCACTTCGCCCCAATTGTCGAACTCGATGTTGGTGCTGCCCTCCTGGGTGAAGAAGGGCTCCTCGGCGCCGTTGCCCCAATAGCGCACGACCGAGATCTGATAGTCCGCGCCGTTCACCTGCGAGCGCATTTTGCCGGTCGGCCGCGCGTTGAAATAAGCGAGAAGCGCCGCTCGCGCTTCGGTCCGGTGGCCCATGCGAGTCAGCGCCACCGTCGCCCAGGCCATGTCGCGGACCCAGGGCGTGGAGAAGACGTCGGGCAAGGCCGCGACGATCAGGCCGTTGCCGTGCCGCTCCGCGCGATTCGCCTCGCGGCTCTGCGCGATGCGCAGCATCGTCTCGCTTTGCCGCCAAAGATGACGCTCATTCTCGTTCCTGAAGTGCACGGAGGGCTTCGCGCGCCATTGCTCGAACTCCGCGATTTCCCGCGCGACCAATTGCGACGAGGAAAGGTCCGCACGCCAGCGCATAAGTTCGCGGATGGCCGGCTCCGCTTCGCTGTCCTTTTCGAGCGAGATCAACGCCCACGCCGAACTCGCCGCCAGAGGCTGATCCGAGGGCGCCTTTTGCACTCCGCCCAGCGGGATCAGCAGCAAGCTTTCGTCAATTCCGGTGAACCGCAGCAGCGTCGCGTTCGTGCCGTCCGCGCTCACGATCTTCTGCGACCGGACAGGCTGGTTCCATTCGACCCGCCAGCCCCCCGTGTTCGGCGCGGTCGCTTGCCAGCTGACGATCAGCGCCGGGCGATCGAGCCCGAATGGCATGAAGAAGTCACCGCTGCCATCAGGGCGCCGGATGCGGACGATCTGCGAATCATCGACATAGTCCGCCGTGGCGGCCTGCGGGCGATCGCCCCAGCGCAGCGACTTGATGAAATTGGCCGTCGCGATTCCTTCGCTGAGCGGATCCGCCGGATCGGGCCGGACGAAAGAATAGGGGTGCGCGTAGAACTTCGTCGCCGACCCACTCTCCGGCGAGACGACTGCGAAGCCGAACCCATTGCCTGTGACGACATGCGAAGCCGCCGCGGGCTGACAAAACAGCAGCGCGGCGATCGCCGCCGCGACAATGCGCATCATCGACACGCTCAGTCCTTGGTCACCGAAGCGCTCCAGGCCGAGTCCGGCAGGTTCACGTCGACACTCTGCATTTGCCCGTCGGACGACTGGCCGAGCATCAGCCGATAGTCGCCGGCGCGGATGTGCCAGTTGTTGCCCGCCGCTTCGTACGTCGCGAGCAGCCGCGGATCGACCCTCACCTGGATCGTTTTGCTCTGCCCCGGCTTGAGATCGGCCTTGGCGAAAGCGCCGAGCCTTTTGGGTGCCTCCCAGCCGGCCTTCTTCCAGTCGGCCGGCGCGACATAGACCTGGGCGACGCCCTTGCCCTGCCGCTTGCCGATGTTGCGGATCGCAAAACTGACGCGGATCGCCTTGCCGTCCGGCTGGGCCGCGAGATTGGAGAGCGCGAAGTCGGTGTAGCTCAGCCCGTGACCGAACGCCCACAGCGGCGTGAGGCCCTTCGCGTCGTACCATTTGTAGCCGACCGCTGCGCCTTCGTCGTAGGTGATGTGAACCGGCGTCTCGTTCGGCTGGCCGAGGCCGGGCAGCACCGGATGCGCGAGTTGGTCGAGCGATGCAGGGAAGCTGATCGGCAGGTGGCCCGAGGGATTGACCTTGCCGGTGAGGATGCGCGCAATCGCCGGGCCGCCGCGGATGCCGGGGTAAAAGGCCTCGACGATCGCCGGAACCTCGGCCGCCCACGGCATGAACACCGCGCCGCCGCTTTCGACCACGACGACGGTCTTCGGATTGGCCTTCGCGACCGCCGACACCAACGCGTCCTGGTTGCGCTCCAGCTCGAGGTGGCCGTCATCGCCTTCGCTGTCGGGTTGCGTGACGAACACGATCGCGACATCGGATTTCGCCGCGACCGCGGCAGCGGCGGCGGGGTCGCTGCCGGCATCGAATGCGATCCGCGCCTTCGGCAGCTCCCGCTTCAGCGCATCGAGCGGGGGCGACGGCAAATAGGTGTGGTCGTCGATCATGATCGCTCCGCCGACCGGAGTCACGTCCGACGAGCCTCCGCCCGCAAGCACGCCCTTGTCGGCATAGCCACCGATCACCGCG
>NZ_DASTXI010000116.1:0-21343 GCF_035758555.1 Sphingomonas sp.
GGCTGGACAGGTTCTCGATCCCCTCCACCACGCGCCCGACCAGCGCGATGTTGCGGTCAAGGTGTCGCGGCGCATGACCGATCACGGTGTAGAGCTCGGCGCCGCTGCCCGCATCGGGCGGCAGATTCCGGCCGACGCCGACCATGCCATAGCAGTGAATGGGCCAGGCAGATGCGAGCTTTGAGGCGATCGGCCAGCCATCAACGAAGCCATCCTCTAACGATGTGGGATCGGCGAGGATCACCGCCTGCGGCTCGTGACCATCCCACGCTTGCTGGAGGTTGAAGCCGATTTTCTGATCGGTCATGCGAGCGAGCAGTCGCTCGAGCGATTTGTGGTCGCGATCACTCTCGTATTGAGCTTGCGACGTCTTCCGCATCCCAGCCGGCAGCGGCTTCTTCTCGGTCGGGTCGCCCCATTGCGCGACATAGTTGTCCTGCACGCGCGTGACGGCGGTGCCGTCCCACCAATGTGCCTTCGCCAGCGTTCTGATGTTCGCGATCCAGGGCTGGGAGAAGGGCGGCGGCATCAGCTGGATTACCACCTTCCGCGCGTTCCCGTCGCGATCGGGCGCGAGTTGCATCACCAGCAGATCGTCGGGCGCGATATCGACCCAGTCGGAAGCCGGCGCCGCCGCGACGATCTCGCTAGGCGCCTTCGCAGCAGGAGCGGGGGCAGGGGCGGCGGCTTGCAGCAGCAGGAGCATCGTCGGCATGCCGCAAAGCATTGCACGGCGCCGAACCAGAGGATAGGGGACAGCGCTTCAACAGGCATGCGGAGCGGTGGCCGAGTGGTCGAAGGCGCTCGCCTGGAAAGTGAGTATACGGCAAAACCGTATCGAGGGTTCGAATCCCTCCCGCTCCGCCACCTGTCGCCCAGGCAGCGCCTCCGCCGTCGCGACGCGCGGCTCAGCTCTTCTTGTCGGGCAGTTTGCTGCGCTTGGTGTGGGCGAGCTTTTCGAGCTCCTTCTTGGTCATCGAGGATTCCATCTGCTTCGATGCGCCCTTCAGGCTCGATTTCGGCTTTTCGCCTTCCTTGACGGCCAGCGCCGCGCCGGCGGCCATTTGCTGCTTCTTCGATTTGGCAGGCATTTGCTTCTCCTTTACGTCTGTTCCATCCGCAGCGCCGCCCCGAGCAGGCGCACCACTTCCTCGTCGCTGGTCTGATCGAAATCGCGGTAATAGAGCCCGACCGCGTAGAAGGGTTCCGGCGTCGCCAGGCACAGGATCTCGTCGGCTTCGGACCTGAGGCTTTCGATCGTATCGGCGGCGGCAACGGGCACGGCCAGGATCAGCCGCCCTGCCTCCGCGCCGCGCAAGGCCCGCAGCGACGCTCGCACCGTCCCTCCGGTCGCGATCCCGTCGTCGACGACGATCACCGTGCGGCCTTTCACGGCCAGGGGCTCGCGGTCGCCCAGATAGGCGCGGCGGCGGCGTTCGATTTCCTGCAGTTCGCGTCGTTTCTGCTCCTCGACATAGGCGGCCGGAATCCCGAGCTGCCGCGCGACGTCGTTCAGCACGACCTGGGGAGGATCGCCGTCCACCACGGCGCCGATGCCGTATTCGGGATGCCCGGGCGCGCCGATCTTGCGCACGAAGACCAGGTCCATCGGTGCGCCGAGCGCCTTCGCCACTTCGTAACCGACCGGCACGCCGCCGCGTGGCAGGGCCAGCACGACCGGGTCTTCGACCGCATAGCCGCGCGCCGCGTGCGCCAGCTGACGGCCCGCGTCGCGCCGGTCGTCGAACAGGGCCGCTCTGCCGCCATCGGATATGCCGAAGACCATCGAACCTCCGCTGCGGTAACGGAAAGCGCGGGGCGCCTGTTCCGTCGCGGGGCATGCGAATGGAAACGGTCGCGCGCGCGGATCGTTGGGGCATCGAACAAGGAGATTTTCGGTGCCCAGTCTTGACGTGCCTCGTGTCGCCCCCGAAACGTCGCCCGGGAACGCGCCTGCCGATGACGCGGCAGGCAATCCGACGGAGAAACCGGTGAACGAGATCGTAAAGTCAGCGCAGCTTCACAAGGATGGCGAGGAGAAGGCGCCGCCCGAAAACCGCACCGCATGGCTTGCGGCTGGGGTGGGCGTCGGCATCGGCTCGGCCGCCCTGGTCGCGGCGATGCTTTACGCGAACCGGGACAAGGGCAAAGGCCGCAAGAAATAGCGGCCGCGCGCATGGCGGAATCGAAAAGGGCGGCCCCGTCGGGACCGCCCTTTGCTTTTGCGGTGAACCGCAGGCCTTAGCGCTTCGAGAACTGGAAGCTGCGGCGGGCCTTGGCGCGGCCGTACTTCTTGCGTTCAACGACGCGCGAGTCGCGGGTCAGGAAGCCGGCGGCCTTCACTGCCGAACGCAGCGCCGGCTCGTAGCGGCTCAGCGCCTGGGCAATGCCGTGCTTGACCGCACCGGCCTGGCCCGAAAGCCCGCCGCCCTTCACGGTCGCGATCACGTCATACTGCTCGCGACGCTCGGCGACGTCGAACGGCTGGTTGATGACCAGGCGCAGCGTCGGGCGGGCGAAATAGACTTCCTGATCGCGGCCGTTGACGACGATCTTGCCGCTGCCCGGCTTCAGCCAGACGCGGGCGACCGCGTCCTTGCGGCGGCCGGTCGCATAGGCGCGACCCTGTTTGTCGATCTGCTGCTCGCGGAGCGGCGCGCTGGGCTGCGTCGCGACGGGAGCGGCGGCTTCGCCTTCGGCAGCGACGGCGGGCTCCACGCCCTGGGTGATGTTGCCGAGGTCGGCGAGGGACTGACGCGTATCGGACATTATGCGCCCACCTTGTTCTTGCGGTTCATCGAGGCGACGTCGAGCACCTCGGGGTTCTGCGCAGCATGATCATGCTCCGGGCCGGCGAAGATGCGGAGGTTCCGCATCTGCTGGCGGCCAAGCGGACCGCGCGGGATCATCCGCTCGATCGCCTTTTCGAGCACGCGCTCCGGGAAGCGGCCCTCGAGCACCTTGCCCGCGGTGATTTCCTTCAAGCCGCCGGGATAGCCGGTGTGCTTGTAATACATCTTGTCCTGCAGCTTGTTGCCGGTGAACCGCACCTTGCCCGCATTGACGATGATGACGTTGTCGCCACAATCGATGTGGGGGGTGAAGCTCGGCTTGTGCTTGCCGCGCAGGATATTGGCGACGATCGTGGCGAGACGCCCGACCACCAGCCCGTCGGCATCGATCAGATGCCACTTCTTCTCGACCGTCGCCGGCGTGGCCGACTTGGTCGTCTTCATGAGCGCCTTCATGGCTACCTCTGACGTTGGAAACAAACGACGCCGCCCGGCTAGGGGCGGCGCTGCTGGCGGGGCATTTGCGTGGGGAGGGGCGAAAAGTCAAGCAAAACGGCGCGATTCATGACGGGTAAAATGATACCACTGCTCCTGGAGCCGCAAAAGAGTCCGCTCGTCCCGAGCGAGTGGGGCAGGGGTGACAATCAGGATCGCGGGTGCAACAAACCCGCGCCATGACCAAAGCCCTGTTGCTCGTAACGCTCGCCCTCGCTCCCGCAATCGCCGCCGCCCAGACGCCGCCGATGGCGCCGGACACGGTCGCCGAATATCAGCGCGTCCGCCCGCAGGCCGACTATATCCGGCGCGAGGTGATGATCCCGATGCGCGACGGGGTGAAGCTGTTCACCGTCATCGTGATGCGCAAGGGCACGAAGGATGGCCCGATCCTGCTCAGCCGCACGCCCTATGATGCGGACAAGGCGACCTGGCGCATCCCGAGCCAGAAGATCGAGGACATCCTGCCGGTGATGGACGCGATGTTCGTCGACGACGGCTATATCCGCGTCTATCAGGATGTGCGCGGGCTCCATAAGTCGGAGGGCGACTATGTGATGAACCGGCCGCTCCGGGGGCCGCTCAATAACACGCCCGTCGACCACGCCACCGACGCCTACGACACGATCGACTGGCTGGTGAAGAACGTGCCGGAATCGAACGGGAAGGTCGGCATCACCGGCTCCTCCTATCTCGGCTTCACCTCGCTGATGGCGCTGGTCGACCCGCACCCTGCGCTGAAGGCGGCGGTGCCGCAGAGCCCGATGGTCGACGGCTGGATGGGCGACGACTGGTTCCACAACGGGGCCTTCCGCCTGAACAGCTTCGACTATTTCACCGGCCAGATGGCAAAGGATAACGGCGGCGACATCCCGCACGGCGATGGCGATGATTACACGACCTATCTGGAGGCGGGCTCGGCCGGGGACTTCGCCCGCGCCTATGGCCTCGATGCGTTCGCCGTCACCCGCAAGTTCATGGAGCATCCGGCGTACGACAGCTATTGGCAGAACCAGGCGGTCGACAAATTGCTCGGCGCCCGCAAGCTGACCGTGCCGACGATGCTGGTCGTCGGCCAATGGGACCAGGAAGACAGCTACGGCGCGCCCGCGGTCTATCGCGCGCTGGAACCGCAGGACACGAACAACGATATGGTGTCGCTGGTGATCGGCCCCTGGCGCCACAGCGGCGTCAACTACGAAGCGCGCGAGCTCGGCCAGGTGAAGGTGAAGGGCGATACCGGCCTTCAGTTCCGCCGCGATTACATGAAGCCGTTCCTCGATCGCTACCTGAAGGACGGCGCGGCACAAACGCCGACGCCGCCGGTGCTCACTTATGCGACGGGCGCGGACGCTTGGCAGGTCACGCCGAAATGGCCGGCCGGCACGGCGACGCCGCTCTACCTGCAGGGCAGCTTCGGCCTGTCATGGAGCAAGCCGGACGGCGGCTCCGACACCTATGTCTCCGATCCCGCCAAGCCGGTGCCGTTCGTGCCGCGGCCGGTGCACTTCCGCGAGAACGACGTTTGGCGGACCTGGCTGGTGCACGACCAGCGTTTCGTCGAGAGCCGGCCTGATGTGCTGACCTACACCTCCGCGCCGCTCGACAAGCCGGTGCACATCATGGGCGCGCCCAAGGTCGATCTGTGGGCCGCGACCAGCGGCACCGACAGCGACTGGGTGGTGAAGCTGATCGACGTCTCGCCCGACGGCTCGGAGCTGCCGATCGGGATCGAGATCTTCCGTGGCCGCTACGTCCACAGCTTCGAGAAGCCAGTAGCACTGAAGCCGGGCAAGGCGGAGAATTATCACTGGTCGCTGCCGAACGTGAACCACGTGTTCGAGCCCGGCCACCGGATGATGGTGCAGGTCCAGTCGAGCCTGTTCCCGCTCTACGACCGCAACCCGCAGACCTTCGTCCCGAACATCTTCAACGCGAAACCGGGAGACTACCGGAAGGCGACGCAGACGATCTACCACGATGCCGCGCACCCGAGCGCAGTGTGGCTGCCGGTGGTCGGTAAGGGTTCATAGCCGACAAAGCCGCTCGTCCCGAGCGAAGTCGAGGGGCGCTGCTCGGAGCCCGCGCCCCTCGACTACGCGCTTCGCGCTCCGCTCGGGACGAGCGGAGAGGGGGCGCCGCATAAAACCGCTCAGCGCCTGAACGCGCGGTCCACCGCCTCCTGCGCCTGGGCTTCCGGCACGCGACTCACCAGCGATAGCCCGCGCAGCCTGATGCTGCTGCCGCCCAGCAAATTCCCCTCGCGGACATAGGCGAGCTGATAGACCGCCGCCGCGCTGTGCATCTCGCCCTTGCTGGTGAAGCGGCTGACGATCGCGATCGGCACGCGCAGGTCGCCGGCATTGGTGCGCTTGGCGTCCGACTCCTTCAGCGCATCGGACAGCCAGCGCGCCTCGATGCGCGCGTCGCCCGCCGTCTCGATTGGCGCCACGCTCAGCTTTGCCGGCAGGATCAGCCGCTGGCTCTGGATCACCTGGTCGGCATCGACGGCCTCGATCGTGAGCCTCTTGCCGTCGTCCACAGCATGCGCGCGGAGCACCAGCGCGGCCTCGACCTTGTGCTCCTTCTGCGCGTCTGCCGCACGGTCCGCCTCGGCGCTCTTGCGCTCGGCATAGCTGTTCCACAGCGTCGCGGCGGAGATCAGCACCGCCAGGACGGCGACCACTTCCCCCAGCGTGATCCAGCGGCGGCGAATTTCGGCGGCTTCGCGCCGTTCCTCAGGGGTCTGGTTCAAAACTCTCTGATCCCTAGCAATTTGCGCGGCGCGACCAGCTTCCAGCTGAGCTCGATCCGGTCGGCGATATGATCCCAGTCCGTGTCGGGAGTGTCCAGCCGCACGCCGATCCAGCCGCTCGGCCCGAAATAGGCAGGGCGGTAATAGACGTCCGGGTCCTGATCGATCAGCTGCGCCTGCTCGTCGGGTCCGCTGGTCTTGACGATGATCGCGACGATGCCGTCGCCGTGATGGTCGTGCGTGAAATAGCAGAACATCTTGCCGCCAGCCACGCGGAAGCACGGCATGCCGTGCGACGTGGTTTCCTCGGCGCCCGGCAGCGCCATCGCGATCTCGCGCACGCGCGCGAGCTTCGCTTCGGGCGTGCGGTCGCGCATCACATAGTCGGCAAGCGCGCGCGGATAGAGCTGGTGCTCCGCGATCAGCACGCGCGCGGCGAGCGTCTCGGCCGTGTCGTCGGGCAGCACCGCGACTTCGACCTGGCCCAGCACCGGCCCGTCATCGAGTTCCGCCGTCACGACGTGCACCGAGCAGCCGGCGGCCGCGTCCTTCGCTTCGATCGCCCGCGCGTGGGTGTCGAGGCCCTTGTATTTCGGCAACAGCGAGGGGTGAACATTGACGATCCGCCCGGCCCATTTTTCAATGAAGTCGCCTGGCAGGATGCGCATGAAGCCGGCAAGTGCGATGTACTCGACGCCAGCTCGCTCCAGCGCCCTATGCAGCGCACCGTAGAACTGGCCCTTGTCTTTGGGCGTATAGGCAGGAAGTCGAACGACCGCCACACCCTCGGCCTCGGCTAGGGCCAAGCCCGGCGCGCCCGGTTTATCGCCAGTCACCAGCACGATTTCGTACGGGCAATCCGGCAGCCGCGAGGCATAGAGCAAAGCTGCCATGTTCGACCCGCGCCCGGAGATGAGCACGGCGACTTTGGCCTTGCTCATGCCCAGCTTCCAATTGGTTCACGCGAAGCCGCGAAGACGCGAAGAAGAAGAAAGGTATTTGTTCGCGCGGAGGCGCGGAGGCGCAGAGGGGCCGCATCTCGCCCATCCGCTCGCGCCAGCGAGCAACCTTTTCCATGCCCCAAATAAAGCGCTGAAGCCGCTTCGCGGAACCAGGCCCTCCGCGCCTCCGCGCCTCCGCGTGAATCTTTATCTTCGCGTCTTCGCGTCTTCGCGTGAACCGGATCCCGCTCAGGCAAGGTGCTTCGCCTCCCAGGCCTCTCGTGCCGACCACGCTTCGTCCGAGCCAACCACGGTGCAGCCGCGCGGGCCCGCTTCGACGCGGCCGATCACGAACACCGTCTCGCCCGCGGCTTCAAGCGCGGCCTTGACGCCGTCCGCCTGTTCCGGGGCGACCACCGCGACCATGCCGACGCCGCAGTTGAAGGTACGCGCCATCTCCGCCGGCTCGATCGCGCCCTGCGCCTGCAGGAATGCCATCAGCCGCGACTGCGGCCAGGCGTCCGCGTCGATGCGGGCGTGGAGGTTTTCGGGCAGCACGCGCGGGACATTCTCCAGCAGCCCGCCGCCGGTGATATGGGCCAGCGCCGCAATCCGCCCCTCGCGGACCAGCGGGAGCAGCGATTTCACATAGATGCGCGTCGGCGCCATCAGCGCGTCGATCAGCAGCACGTCCTGGTCGAACAGGGCCGGGCGGCTGAGCTTCCAGCCCTTGTCCGCGGCCAGTCGGCGCACCAGCGAATAGCCGTTCGAATGGACACCGGTTGAGGCAAGGCCCAGGATCATGTCCCCAGCCTTCACCCGGTCGCCGGTCAGCGCCTGGTCGCGCTCCACCGCGCCGACGCAGAAGCCGGCGAGGTCATAGTCGCCATCGGCATACATGCCCGGCATTTCCGCCGTCTCGCCGCCGATCAGCGCGCAGCCGGCCTGGCGGCAGCCCTCGGCGATCCCCGCGATCACGCGCTCGGCGACCCCGCTCTCCAGCTTACCCGTCGCGTAATAGTCGAGGAAGAACAGCGGCTCGGCGCCCTGCACGATCAGGTCGTTCGCGCACATCGCGACCAGGTCGATGCCGACGCCGTCGTGCCGGTCGTGCTCGATCGCGAGCTTCAGCTTGGTGCCGACGCCGTCGTTGGCGGCGACCAGCAGCGGGTCGCGATAGCCCGCCGCCTTCAGGTCGAAGAAGCCGCCGAACCCGCCCAGTTCGGCATCGGCACCCGGCCGGCGCGTCGCCTTGGCCAGCGGCGCGATCGCCTTCACCAGCGCATTTCCGGCCGCGATCGAAACGCCCGCCCGGGCATAGGTATAGCTGTCGCCCTCACTCATGGCGGCCGCCCTAGCCACAAGACGCTTGGATTTCCACCGGGGACGCGCCAGAAGGGCGCCGTGATCGCACTGCGCCGTTTCTCCGTTCCGATTCCGTTGGTCCTGTTGCTGATCGTGGCGCTCGGTGCCGCGGCAGTGCTGCGCGCGCAGATCGAGGGCGGCGACCGCGGCGTGCCCCCGGTCGACAGCTCGTCGAGCTTCGAGGTGACCGGCATCGACGTCGACGTCTACGCCGCCAATTCGGAGGCCGCCCGGCTGGCCGGCTGGCGGCTCGCGCAGCGCAAGGGCTGGGACGCGCTCTGGGCGCGCACGCACGGCGGCGAAAACGGGCCGAACCTGTCCGATTCGGCGCTGGACGGGATCGTCGCCGGCATCGTCGTCGAGAACGAGCAGATCGGGCCGCACCGCTATATCGCGCGTCTCGGCGTGCTGTTCGACCGCGCCCGCGCCGGCACGATCCTCGGCACCACCGGCAACCTGCTCCGCTCCGCGCCGATGCTGATGATCCCGGTGCAGTGGTCCGGCGGGGTGCCGCAATCGTTCGAGACGCGCACCGAATGGCAAAAGGCCTGGGCGCGCTTCCGCACCGGCAGCAGCCCGATCGACTATGTCCGTCCGACCGGCACCGGCGTCGATTCGCTGATCCTGACCCCCGCGCAGACGCGGCGCCCGGGCCGCACCTGGTGGCGGCTGCTGATCGACGGCTATGGCGCCGCCGACGTGCTGATCCCGCAGGTCGAGATCCAGCGGCAATGGCCGGGCGGACCCGTGATCGCGAAATTCACCGCCTATCACGGTCCCGATCGCGAATATCTGGGCGGCTTCGTCCTCCGCGTCGATTCGGCCGACGGCCTGCCCAAGCTGATGGACGAAGGCGTGAAGCGGATGGACGCCCTGTTCGTCCAGGCGCTGCAGCAGGGGCGGCTGGTGCCCGACCCGTCGCTGATCGCAGAGCCCGTCGCGCCGACCGACGAGGAATTGGACGCGCTTGCGAACGCGATTCCGGAAGAATCGGCGACCCTGATCACAGACACGCTGACGCCCGGCGTTTCGGTCATCAACGTCCAGTACGACACGCCCGATGTCGCCTCTGTCAGCGCGGGCGAAGCGACGCTGCGCGGCATTCCCGGCGTGCGCACGGCGCAGACGGCAAGCCTGGCGCTCGGCGGCGTGTCGGTGATGCGGGTGAACTTCGCCGGCGATCAGGCGACGCTGGCGGCGGCACTGCAGGCACGCGGGTGGCAGGTCCAGCAGGGCCCGAACACGCTGCGCATCCGGCGCGGCGCGCCCGCGGCCCCGGCGTCGCCTTCGCCCAGCCCGAGCGGAACCCCGGCTCGCAAATGAGCCAGATGGCGCTGCCGCTCGGCTGGCCCGCCGACGAGCGTCAGGAAGACTTCATCGTCGGCGAAAGCAACGCGCGGGCGGTGAAGCACCTCGAACATTGGGGCACATGGCCGGTGATGGCGACCTTGCTCGTCGGCCCGCGCAAGTCCGGCCGCAGCCTGCTCGGCCGCCTGTTCGCGCGGAAGTCCGGCGGGCGCTTGATCGACGACGCCGATCGCCGGCCGGAGGAAGAGCTGTTCCACGCCTGGAATGCCGCACAGGAAAGCCACCGGCCGCTGCTGATCGTTGCCGACGAAGCGCCGCCTGCCTGGAAAGTGCGGCTGCCGGACCTCAGGACGCGATTGTCGGCCACCCCGGTGATCGGCCTCGGCGATCCCGACGATGAACTGGCGGCCGGCCTGATCGAAAAGCTGCTGCTCCAGCGCAACCTGCAGGTCCCGCCCGGGCTCGTGCCTTGGCTGGTGCCGCGGATCGAGCGCACCCATATCGGCATCATCCAGGCCGTCGACGCACTCGACGAGGCAGCCCTTGCAAGGCACGTGCGATTGTCGATCAAGCTGGCGCGCGATACGTTCGGCGCGAAGCAGGAGGATTTGTTCTGATGCGCCCCGAACCGGCCCTGCGCGAGGAAGCGGCGCCGAGCGACGGCCAGCGCTATTTCAACCGTGAGCTGAGCTGGCTCGCCTTCAACCGGCGCGTGCTGGAGGAAGCCTGCAACCCGAACCATCCGCTGCTGGAGCGGCTCAGGTTCCTCTCGATCTCCGGCAACAATCTCGACGAATTCTTCATGGTCCGCGTCGCCGGCCTGAAGGGCCAGCAGCTGCAGGAGGTCGACGAGCGGTCGCCCGAGGGCTTCACCGTCAACCAGCAGCTCGCCGCCGTCACCGCCGAGGCGGAGGCGCTGATGCAGGCACAGCAGCGCGTCTGGGCAGACCTGCGCGAAGCGCTTGCCGCGACGGATATCGTGCTGGTCGACGAACATAGTCTGCCGGACGAGGCGCGCGACTGGCTGGAAGGGCATTTCCGCGCCCATATTTTCCCGATCATCACGCCGCAGGCGCTCGATCCGGCGCACCCGTTCCCGTTCATCCCCAATCGGGGGCTCGGCGTGGTTTTCGATCTTGTCCGCCTGTCGGACAAGGAGCCGATCCGCGAGCTGGTGATGCTGCCGCCGACGCTGCCGCCGTTCGTGAGGATTCCCGGCGATCGGGCGTGCTACATCGCGATGGAATCGGTACTGCGCGCCTTCACCGGTCTCCTTTTCCCGGGATACGAGGTGAACGGCTCCGGCGTGTTCCGCGTGATCCGCGACAGCGATATCGAGATCGAGGAAGAGGCCGAGGACCTGGTCCGCTACTTCCGCAGCGCGATCAAGCGCCGCCGCCGCGGCCGCGTGATCCGGCTGGAGCTTGAGGAAGGCATTCCCGAAGCGCTCGAACGCCAGGTTCGTGAGGAGCTGGGCGGCGACACCATCGCCACCGTCGCCGGCGGCCTGCTCGGCATCGGCGACCTTGAGGCTCTGGTCGAGGAGGATCGGCCCGACCTTAAATGGGACCCGTTCTCGCCCCGTTTTCCGGAGCGTATCCGCGAGTATGGCGGGGATTGCTTCGCGGCGATCAAGGCGAAGGACATCGTCGTCCATCACCCGTACGAGACGTTCGACGTGGTGCTCGCCTTTCTCAGCCAGGCCGCAGCCGATCCCGATGTCGTGGCGATCAAGCAGACGCTCTACCGGGCGGGCAAGCAGTCGGCGGTGATCCGCGCGCTGATCGACGCGGCCGAGGCCGGCAAGTCCGTCACCGCCGTGGTCGAGCTGAAGGCCCGGTTCGACGAGGAGCAGAACCTGCTTTGGGCCTCGGCGCTCGAACGCGCCGGCGTGCAGGTCGTCTACGGCTTCATCGAGTGGAAGACGCACGCCAAGGTTTCGATGGTCGTGCGGCGGGAGGAGGGCGGCTACCGCACCTACTGCCATTTCGGGACCGGCAACTACCATCCGATCACTGCGAAGGTATACACCGACCTGAGCTTCTTCACCGCCGATCCGCGCGTCGGGCGGGATGCGGCGCAGCTGTTCAATTACATCACCGGCTATGTCGAGCCGACCAGCCTGGAGCTGTTGACCATCTCTCCGCTGCACCTGCGCGAGCGGCTGTCTGCCTTGATCGACGACGAGATCGCGCACGCCGGGGCCGGGCGTCCGGCCAGCATCTGGGCCAAGATGAACTCGCTGGTCGATCCGGCGATGATCGAGAAGCTCTATGCCGCAAGCGCAGCCGGCGTCCATGTCGACCTGGTGATCCGCGGCATCTGCTGCCTCCGGCCCGGCGTGCCGGGCCTGTCGGAGAATATCCGCGTCAAGTCGATCATCGGCCGCTTCCTGGAGCACAGCCGCATCTTCGCGTTCGGCAACGGCCGCGCGCTGCCCAACGACAAGGCGAAAGTCTTCATCTCCTCGGCCGACTGGATGCCGCGCAATTTCGATCGGCGGGTCGAATATATGCTGCCGATCGTGAACCCGACCGTCCACGATCAGGTTCTGGACCAGGTGATGGTCGCCAACCTGATAGACAATGAACAGAGCTGGGAGCTCCAGCCCGACGGCTCCTATGTCCGCGATGCGCCCGGCGAGCGGCCGTTCAACCTGCACCGCTATTTCATGACCAACCCCTCCTTGAGCGGCCGCGGCAAGTCGCTTGCGAACAGCGATGCGGTGCCGACCTTGAGCCTGAGGCGCCGGTGACCGACACGGCCGTGCTCGATCGCCCCGCTGCGGCGGTCCGCCACGCCCGCGCGGCGAAGTCGGCGATCATCGATATCGGGTCCAACTCGATCCGCCTCGTCGTCTATGGCGGCCCGGCACGCATCCCGGCGACCATGTTCAACGAAAAGATCATGGCCGGCCTCGGGCGCAGCCTTGATGCGACGGGCGCCATTCCGAAGGCCTCGATCGACGCGGCGCTACGCGCGCTCGCCCGCTTCAAATTACTCAGCGACGAAATGCGGATCGAGCGGCTGCGCATCGTCGGCACCGCCGCGGTGCGCGATGCCACCAACGGAGCCGAGCTGGTCGCGCGCGCGGCGGAGCTGGGGCTGACGGTCGAGCTCCTCTCCGGTCAGGAGGAAGCGGAGGCCGCGGCGCTGGGCGTGCTCTCGGCCATCCCCGATGCCGACGGTTTGGTCGGCGATCTGGGCGGCGGCAGCCTCGAACTGACGCGCATCGCCGGCGGCCGCGTGCTGGATCGCGCCTCCTTCCCGCTGGGCGTGCTCCGCATCGCGGGGCTCGACGGCCGCAAAGGCGCGCTCGACTCGGCGGTGTCGGAGCATTTCGCCCGCGCCCCCTGGCTGAAGCAGGCGCGCGGGCTGCCGCTCTATCTGGTCGGCGGATCGTGGCGAGCGCTCGCCCGGATCGACATGGCTTTGTCCGGCTATCCGCTGCCGATCGTCCATCAATATGTGATGGCACCCGGCTCGGCGGCGCGGCTCGCCCGAACCGTGGCGCAGAGCAGCCGTGAGCAGCTTCGGCTGGTGCCGTCGCTGTCCGGCTCGCGCATCGCGATGCTGGGCGAAGCCTCGGCCATGCTGTCGGTGCTCGTCCGCGAGCTGCAGAGCAAGAGCCTGACGGTCTCCGCCTATGGTCTGCGCGAAGGGCTGCTGTTCGGCGACTTGCCGGACGGCATCCGGGCCGAGGATCCGCTGATCGCCGCCTGCCGGGAAGAAGCGGACGTCCAGGGCCGCTTTCCCGAACATGGCGAACTGCTCGACCGCTGGATCGCGCCGCTGTTCCCGAAGAACACCGACGCGCGGCTGCGCCTCGCCGCCTGCCTGCTCGGCGACACCGGCTGGCGCGCCAATCCGGAGTTCCGCGCCGAACGTGCGTTCGAGACCGGCGCGCACGGCAATTGGGTCGGCATCGACGCCCGCGGGCGCGTGCTGCTGGGGCAGGCGCTGTTCACCGCGTTCGGCGGCGGCGCAGGCTCGCTCGGCGCGCTGGCGACGCTCGCCGGCGAGAACGACGTGCGCCGCGCCGTCCGCTGGGGCCTCGCGATCCGCCTCGGCCAGCGGCTCAGCGGCGGCGTCGCCGGCCCGCTCAGGCGTTCGTCGCTGAAAGTGGAGGGCAGGGCGTTGTGCCTGAGCCTTCCGGGCCAGGACCGCGGCCTCTTCGGCGAAGCGGTCGAAAAGCGCTTCCGCCAGCTCGCCGACGCAATGGGGCTGGAAGCGCGGCTGGTTTAGGACCTGAACTCCAGGTGCAGTTCGAGCGGAAATTCTGCGCCTAGGACTCGGTCCGCGTCATCTTCAGCTTGCCGTTCTTGACCGCGAACGCCAGCCGCCCCTCGACCAGGTCGAGCGCGTCCTTGCCGAATTGCTCGCAGCGCCAGCCCTCGAGGATCGCGAGCCCCTCGCGCCGCCCCGCCGCCAGCAGCTCCAGCTCGTCGGTCCGGGCGAGCAGCCGCGGCGCGACGTCGATCTCGCGCGCGCGGATCTTCAGCAGCAGCTTCAGGAGGTCGGCGACCAGCGAACCTTCCTTGCCCAGGCCGGGCCTGCGCTCCTCGCGCGGCATCTCGTCGGGGCCGAGCGGCTTCGCCTCGGCCAGCGCCTTCATCAGACGCCCGCCGATATCGTTGCCGCCCCAGCTTGCCGACAGGCCGCGAACCTTGGCGAGGTCGGGCTGTTCGCGCGGCGGATGGGCGGCGATATCGGCCAGCGTCTCGTCCTTGACGATGCGGCCGCGCGGCAGATTCTTGCCCCGCGCCTCCTTCTCGCGCCACGCCGCGAGCGCCTTCAGCCGCCCCAGCACCTCCGCCTTGCGGCTCGGAATCTTGACCCGCTGCCAGGCCAGCTCGGGGTCGTTCTCGTAATTGGCGGGGTCGGCCAGCCGCTCCATCTCCTCGTCCAGCCAATAGCCGCGGCCCTGCTTGACGAGCCGGTTGACGATCATCGGAAAGATGCGGACCAGATGGGTCACATCGCCGATCGCATAGTCGATCTGCCGCCGGTCCAGCGGCCGACGCGCCCAGTCGGTGAAGCGCGCGCCCTTGTCGAGCTGGATGCCGAGCCAGCTATCGACCAGATTGCCGTAGCCGATCTGCTCGCCTTGCCCCAGCGCCATCGCCGCGATCTGGGTATCGAAGATCGGATGCGGCGTCTTGCCGGTCAGGTTATGAATGATCTCCACGTCCTGCCCGCCGGCGTGGAAGACCTTCAGCACTTCCTGGTTCTTCACCAGCAGGTCGAGCAGCGGCTGCAGGTCGATGCCGTCCGCCTTCGGATCGATCGCTGCGGCTTCCTGTTCGTCGGCGATCTGGATCAGGCACAGGTCCGGCCAATAGGTGTTCTCGCGCATGAATTCGGTATCGACCGCAACGAAGCGGGATTTGGCGAGACGGGCGCAGAGATCGGCGAGAGTGGCGCTGTCGGTAATCAGCGGATGGATTTGCATGGTAGCGCAATAGCTTTGTCACGCGCCTTGACAATCCCGCCGCGCGCTAGGAAGCGCCGCGCGACGATTTTACCTGTCATTCCCGCGAAAGCGGGAATCCACCTTCTTCTTCTTTCGGTCTGACGCGAAAGGCAGGTGGATTCCGGCTTTCGCCGGAATGACGCCGAAGAATGGACCGACAGATGCACGCCTACCGCACTCACACCTGCGGCGCGCTCCGCGCCTTTGACGTCGGGCAGACCGTCCGGCTTTCCGGTTGGGTGCACCGCAAGCGCGACCATGGCGGCGTGCTCTTCGTCGACCTGCGCGACCATTACGGCATCACCCAGGTGGTGGCGGACGTCGACTCGCCCGCGCTGCCGGTGCTGGAGGGAGTGCGCGTCGAATCGGTGGTGACGATCGACGGCGTCGTGAAGGCGCGCGCGGCGGGCACGACCAACGCGAACCTGCCGACCGGCGATATCGAGGTCTTCGCCAACGCCGTCTCGATCCAGTCGCAGGCGCAGGAGCTGCCGATGCCGGTGGCGGGCGAGGCCGATTATCCGGAGGATATTCGCCTCCGCTACCGCTTCCTCGATCTGCGCCGCGAGCGGCTGCACGCGAATATCGTGCTGCGCAGCCATGTGATCAGCTCGATCCGCCGCCGGATGATCGACCAGGGCTTCACGGAGTTCCAGACGCCGATCCTGACCGCGTCCAGCCCCGAAGGCGCGCGCGACTATCTCGTGCCCAGCCGTGTCCACCCGGGCAAATTCTACGCGCTTCCCCAGGCGCCGCAGATGTTCAAGCAGCTGATCATGGTCGCAGGCTTCGATCGCTACTTCCAGATCGCGCCCTGCTTCCGTGACGAGGATGCCCGCGCCGACCGATCGCCCGGCGAGTTCTACCAGCTCGATTTCGAAATGAGCTTCGTCACGCAAGACGATGTTTTCGCGGCAATCGAGCCCGTGCTGCACGGCGTGTTCGAGGAATTCGCGAATGGCCGTGCCGTCAGTCCGGCGCCGTTCCCGCGCATCCCATACCGGGAGGCGATGCTGAAATACGGCTCCGACAAGCCGGACCTCAGGAACCCGATCGTCATCGCCGACGTGTCGGAACACTTCAAGGGCTCCGGCTTCGGCCTGTTCGCGCGGCTGGTCGAGGGCGGCTCGGTCGTCCGTGCGATCCCGGCGCCGAACACCGCCGACAAGAGCCGCAAATTCTTCGACGACATGAATGACTGGGCGCGCGCTGAAGGCCATGCCGGCCTTGGCTACATCACCCAGAAGGGTGGGGAGTTGGGCGGCCCGATCGCGAAGAACCACGGCGAGGAAGCGACCCGCAAGCTGATCGCGGAGCTTGGACTCGGCCCCGACGACGGCATTTTCTTCGCCGCCGGCAAGGAGGCGCAGGCGGCCAAGCTCGCCGGCGCCGCGCGCACCCGCATCGGCGAACAGCTCGGGCTGATCGACCAGAACCGGTTCGAGTTCTGCTGGATCGTCGACTTCCCGATGTACGAATATGACGAGGACGCGAAGAAGATCGACTTTTCGCACAACCCCTTCTCGATGCCGCAGGGCGAGCTGGAAGCGCTGGAGACGAAGGACCCGCTCGATATCCTCGCCTACCAGTACGACATCGTCTGCAACGGCGTGGAGCTGTCATCGGGCGCGATCCGGAACCACCGGCCCGAGATCATGTACAAGGCGTTCGAGATTGCCGGCTATTCCAAGGAAGACGTCGACACCAACTTCGCCGGCATGATCAACGCGTTCAAGTTCGGCGCGCCCCCGCACGGCGGCTCGGCGCCGGGGATCGACCGCATCGTCATGCTGCTGGCCGACGAGCCGAACATCCGCGAAGTCATCCTCTTCCCGATGAACCAGCGCGCCGAGGACCTGATGATGGGCGCGCCGAGCCAGGTGACCCCGAAGCAGCTCCGCGAACTCCACATCCGCACGGTGGACGGTCCGGGCGCCAAGGACACGAAGCTGGCCGCAGAGGCCGTCCGGCCGGAGTAACGGGGTTTCCACGTCCGCTCGTCCCGAGCGAAGTCGAGGGGCGCTGGCACAGAGTCCGAACACGCGCCCCTCGACTTCGCTCGGGACGAACGTTTAGGTGTAGCGCGTGGCATTAAATCTCTCCGACTACGAACGCGGCGCGGACCACGCCGGCGACTATGCCGATGACCTGGCCGCGCTGCAGGACCGGCTCGCGCGCATCCAGGTCGCGCACATCGTGCACAGGCGCCGCGCGATCATCGCGTTCGAAGGCTGGGACGCAGCGGGGAAGGGCGGCCTCATCCAGCGGCTCACCGCGAAATGGGACCCGCGCTATTTCGAGGTCTTCCCCGTCGCCGCGCCCACTGCGGAAGAAAAGGACCGCCACTTCCTCTGGCGTTTCTGGCAAAAGCTGCCGCGCGCCGGCAACATCGCGGTGTTCGACCGCAGCTGGTACGGCCGCGTGCTGGTCGAGCGCGTCGAGGGCTTCGCGACCGAGGCCGAATGGAAGCGTGCCTATGACGAGATCAACGAGTTCGAGGCGCAGCAACGCGACATCGGCACCACCATCGTCAAGCTGTTCGTCCACATCACGCAGGACACGCAGGACAGGCGCCTGAAGAAGCGCTTCGACGACCCGTGGAAGCGCTGGAAGACCGGCCCCGACGATTTCCGCAACCGCTCCAAGCGCCCCGCTTATCTCTGGGCCGCCGACGAGATGTTCCGCGCCACCGACACCCGCTGGGCGCCCTGGACCGTGATCGACGGCAACGACAAGAAATCCGCCCGCATCGCCGCCCTCACCGCCATCGCCGACCAACTCGAAGCCCGCGTCCCGATGGACCCGCCGCCGATGGACCCGGAGCTGGAAAAGCTGGTGCGGGAGGAGTTGAAGGACTGATGATGAATTTGTTCAGCGCTATACTTTTGTCTGCTGCCCAAATCAGTCTTCCACAGGCGGCGCACCCTGAAAAATGGTTCTTTTCCGCCGACTATCCGACATCAGCCTTGGATAAGAACAAGGTCGGAACAACCTGGTTCGAAATATCTGTGAGCGAAAGCGGCAAGCCTTTCGCTTGCAGTACGATCGTGAGTAGCGGGGTCATTGACCTCGATCGAAAAAGCTGCGCCGCGATCTTGGTCCGCGGGCATTTCACTCCTGCCCGCGATGGCAACGGTCAAGCCCTGCCTGGAACGATACGGCATGCAGTAAGATGGAGTATACCTCCGCGTAAGGCTCCGCTATCTGAGATGCCAGCGGATCTAGTACTGCCCGTCAATCGATTGCCGGCGCGCGCCAAGGGTTCGGTTATCCTCCGATTGGTCGAAGCTTCCGACGGTGCTGTGGAAAGCTGCGAGATCGAAAAAACGAGCGGTTCACGGCAACTCGATAGCCTCGCATGTGTAACAGTTTCCAAAGTGAAGATGCCTCAGCCTCTATTGGGGCCTGATGGCATGCCTGTCCGCGCCGTGCGCGTGAGGCGCATAGAGTTCAAAGTGACCCAATAAATCTTCAGCTTGGATAGCTGATCATGACGATCTCATATTCCCGCTCGCCACCGGGGAGCGTGATCCGCCGCAGGTCACCGACGGCAGCACCCCGCAGCGCGCGGGCGATCGGCGAGTCCCACCCCACCAGGCCTTTGCCGGCATCCGCCTCGTCGTTACCGACGATCGTCAGCGTCCGCTGGTTGTCGTCCTCATCCGCGATCGTGACGGTCGCGCCGAAATAGACGCGTGCCTTGTCCGGTTGCTGGGCAGGATCGACGACCTTCGCCGCCTTCATCTTGGCGGAGAGGCGGGCGAGCGTGCGGTCGATCTCGCGCAGGCGCTTGCGGCCATAGATGTAATCGCCGTTCTCGGAGCGGTCGCCGTTGCCGGCGGCCCAGCTGATCGTCTCCACCAGCTTCGGGCGCTCGTCGGCGAACAGCCGGTCATATTCGGCACGAAGCGCCGCAAAGCCGGCAGGCGTGATATAGTTGGGGCGAGGATCGGGCACGCAGTCCTCATATCCGTTCGCTTCGAGCGAAGTCGAGAAGCGGTGTCTCGACTGCGCTCGACACGAACGGATCAATTACCCCCGGCTGCTCTTCCCCAGATACGCGCTCAGCAGGTTCGGCCCGCGCATCGTCGCCTTTTCCGGGTGAAGCGTGTCGTAGACGACCGCATTCTCCAGCACGTGCTGCACATAGCCGCGAGTCTCGGAGAACGGGATCTGCTCGATCCACTTGACCATATCGGCGCCGGGGAGGCGCGGGTCGCCATTGGCGCGAATCCACTTGTTCACATTGCCCTGGCCGGCATTGTAGGCGGCGATCGCCAGCGGATAGCAGCCGTCGTTATAGGCGAGCATGCGCTGGAAATAGTTCGATCCCAGCTGGATATTATAGCCGGTGTCGGTGGTCAGCGCGCTGGCGTCATAGTCGAGCCCGATCTTCGCCGCCGCCTCGCGCGCCGTGGCCGGCATCAGCTGCATCAGCCCGCGCGCGCCGGCACGGCTGACCGCTTCGCGGTCGAACTGGCTTTCCTGCCGCGCGATCGCGTGGATGATCGTCGACCAGGCCTCCTGGCCCTGCGGCAGCTTCACTTGCGGATAGCCGGCGCGGACATAGTCGCTGGCGCCGTTCAGCCGCGCGCTGCGGCCGACCATCACCGCCAGGTCCGGGCGGCCGATCCCCTGCGCCAGCTCGTTGGCCAGCGCGTGCTCGGCGTCGGTCTCGACGCTCGCCGCGATTGCGCGGATGAACTGGCTCTGGTCCTGCCAGTCGCCCTGCTGGCCGAGGATACGCGCGGCGCGCACGATTTCGCGCTTGTTGAAGGCGACGCGCTCCGAAGGCGTGGGCGTGGTCGCGCCCAGCGTGCCCGGCGCCGGGATCGGACGGCCGAGCCGCTCGAGCGCCAGCTGGCCGTAATATTGGTCCGGATGCTCGGCCGCTTCCTCGTAGAAGCGGTTCGCCTCCGGGGCGCGGCCGGCGGCCTGGGCCGCGCGCGCCGCCCAGTAATGGCCTTTGGCCTGGGTCTGCGGCGATCGGGCGGCGTTCGCATAGCGCTCGAACATGCCGACAGCGTCCGATGCGCGGCCGCCATAAAGCGCCGTCCAGCCGGCGAGCCAGGCGATGCTGGTATAATCGTCGCGCTCGCCGAGCGGCCGCTCGCGCACGACGGTGCCGGGCGCATAGGTCTGGTCGAGCAATCGCGCGATCTGATAGACGCCGCGTCCGTCGCCGGCCTCGTCGGCGCTCCGCGCGGTCGACAGCAGCAGCTCGAACCAGCGCTCCACTTCGGCGGGGCGTCCGGTCAGCTGCCGCGGCCGCGCGAGCCAGGCGCGCGCCGCATCGGGCGAAGCCGCGCGCAGCCAGACCGCCTTGTCGGCGATGAAGCCGGCGTCGTTCTGTGCCGTCGCGGGCAGCGCGTCGGCCAGCTGCTGCGCGTCGGGTGCGTTGGTGCGAAGCGCCAGCCGCGCCTGGAACAGCGCGCGTTTGGCCGGCGAGGTCAGGTCGATCTGGCGCTCCGCGGCGCTGGTCTTGCCGGCCCAGAGCAGCCGGTCCATCCGCTCGTCCTGGTCGGCGGGCGTGAACTGACTGCCGAAGCGGCCGAGGACCAGCGCCTCGTCGGTGGGAGTCAGCGAGCCGGAGGTCCAGGCCTTGCGCGCCGCCTCCAGCGCCTCGCGCGGACGCCCGGCGGAGGCTAGCGCCTCGGCATAGCGCGCCTGGCCGATGTTGGTCAGCGGCGGGAATTTGTCGAAGAACGCGATCACCCGCGTCGGAGAGATCGAATCCGGCGCCAGCGCGCGCTCCGCCGCCCGCCGCATCGCGGCTTCGCCCGGCCAGCCGGGGTGCGCGATCAGAAAGCTCGCATAGCTGTCGAACGGCAGATTGTCGCTCTGGCGCAGCGCATCCCATTGCGGGATCGCCGCGACCACCGGATCGCCGGCATCGTAGGGCGCTTGGGGAGAGGCGGGCTGCATCGTCAGCGGCGTGGTCGGATCGGCGATCACCACGCTGGCCGTGCAGAGCAGCAGGACGGATGGAAGCAGGAGCCGTTTCACCATGCTGGACAGGTTAGACTCCTGATCCTTATTGGGCGGTGAATTGACCATGACGCTCCCCGTACCTGGTTTTTGACAATGCCTGACGCGGCGAGTCGCGTGAAGGAGCAAATCTATGTTTTCCGGCTCGTTTCCGGCTCTGGTGACCCTTTTTTGCGACGGATCGATCGATGAGGCGGGATACAAGGCGTTCGTCGATTGGCAGGTC
>NZ_DASTXI010000122.1:0-2973 GCF_035758555.1 Sphingomonas sp.
CTCCACGTCATCGAACTTCTCGACGGTTACCTCCTCTCCTTTACCTACGGGCGCGACACGGCGTTTGGGCCGACGAATGCGTGGCAGCGGATGATCGTGCTCGACGGGGACGGCCGTTCGCGCACGGTCGCCAGCCGGCCCATCGCGGAAGACTTCCCCGCGGCGTCGCGCTTCGCCCGCTTCTGGATCTCGCCCGGCCTCAATGTCGCGCGCACGACGCTGGAAACGGTCGGGACCGATGACATGCCCGCATGGAAGCACGCGCCGATCCGCGTGCCGCGAGGCGTGTGGCTTGCCGCGGGCTTGCTATCGCTCCTCTCCGCGATGGCGGCGGCCGCTTTGTCCCGGCGGCGGCGGCTCGACCGTGCCGAAGGCGCCTCCTGGACGCTGGCGACTCTGCTCCTTGGCTTGCCAATGCTGATCGCCTTCTGGCTGATCCGGCCACGGCGGCGCACATGAGCGCGCTCCGGCTGTTCTGCACCGGCCTTCTGATAGCAGCGACGGCGGCGGGTGCAGATCCGTTCACCAGGGCGTTGGCTGTCGAACGTGCCCGGCCGATGCCGCCGCGAATCGAACGCGAGAGCCTCGCTGAAAACCCCGTGATCGGCACCGCCAGCCTGTCGCCGGACGGCCGCTTGCTCGCCTTTACCTGGATTGCCGGCGATGAGAGGAGCCTCTGGATACAGCCGACCGCGCCCGGCGCCGGTGCGCGTCGTATCCTGCCCCGCGCGGGCAAGTCCTCGCTCAGTTGGAGCGGGGACTCGCGTTGGCTGTTCCTTTCCGACGAAAGCGCCGTCCGCTCGATTTCTGTCGCAGACGAACCCGGATCGGGTCTGCTGGCCGAGCTCGGCGGCAAGTCGAAGGCGCAGTTCCTCGGTCCCGATCCATGGTCTCCGGCGGCGATCGTCGTCGACCGGGACCACGGCCGTTGGCAATTGTGGCGCATCGCGCCGGGCGCGCGGCGCACGCTGCTCGCGTTCAGCCGACACCAGATCGTCGATGCCGCAATCGGCCGGAACGACCGCGCTGCCTTCCTCAAGCTGACCGACGGCGAGCGGCACCTGATCCTGGCCCGCAATGCCGCAGGGCTGCTGCATCCAGTCGCGCAATGTGCGCAGCTCCGGCGCTGCGACTTGCTCGGCGTCACCGGGGACGGAAACGCGGTGTGGATGGCGAGCGATCTCGGCGGCGATCGGCGCGCTCTCGTCCGCCTGGACCTTTCGGGCCGGGTGACCCGCGTGCAGGACGATCCGCACCGATCCGCGGACGTTAAGCAGGTGGTGTTCGACCGGCGCACCGGAACGCCGGTTCTCGCCCAATTTCTCAGCACCGGACCGATGCTGGTTGGCCTCGACCCCGCCGCCCGTTCCGGTCTCGCCCGCTTGCGCCTGCCGGGAATTCTCACCGTCGAAACATCGAGCAAAGTCTGGCTGGTCGAGCAGGAAGACAGCATGATGCAGGGGCGTCGCTGGTACCTGTTCGATCCCCGCACAGGCCACAGGCGGCTCGTGCTCGACGATCAGCCTCTGCGCATTTCTCCCGCGAAGCTTGCGCGGACGATGACTTTCACCTTTCCCGCGTCGGACGGCTTTGCGGTGCACGGCTTGCTTTCGGTCCCCCCGGGCCGGGACCTTCGCAGCGCGCCGCTGGTGACGGTGGTTCACGGCGGCCCGTGGGCTCATGACGAAGTCGGCTATAGCTCGCTCGTCCAGCTGCTGACGAACCGCGGGATGATCGTCTTCCAGCCGCAATTCCGCGGTTCGACCGGTTTCGGCCGCGCCTACGTGTTTGCGGCGAACGGTGATTATGGCGACGGGCGAGTCCAGCGCGATATCGAGGACGGCACCCGGTGGCTGCTCGCCCGCGGCATCGGCGATCGGCGGCGGTCGGCGATCGTCGGCGCCTCTTTCGGCGGCTATTCGACGCTCGAGGCGCTGTCGAACGGGTCGAACCTCTACTCGGCGGGTGTCGCAATCGTGCCGCCGACCGACTTCAGCTGGATCATGCGCTGGGCAGCCGATCGCACCGACCTCGGCGAAGCTGACGGCGTGCCGTTCGGAGCGGTGCAGCGCGTCATGGGCATGAACCTTTCTGACCCGGCGGTGGCGAAACGGCTGCATGACCAGTCGCCACGCGCCCGCGTGGCACGGATGCGAACGCCGCTCTTGCTGATTGCCGCCGGGCGCGACGAGCGAGTCCCGATTCGGTCCGTGATCGATTATGCTGCCGAGTTGAAGGCGCACCACGCGCCGGCGCGGATCGTGGTCGGCACGAAGCTTCACCACAGCAACAAGGACGAACTGGCCGGCAAGGCCGCGCTTTACCTGGTCGAGGATATGTTCGCGCGGGTGTGGGGCGGCCCGGCCGCTGCACCGCCGTCGTTGGCGGTGAAGCGTTGGATGGAATCGAACATGCGCGTGCTTTGAGGAAGGTGGCGGACGCTGGCCACCTCACTGCGGCCTCGGCAGCAACAAGGCGAGCAATTTGGCGCGGCATTCACCGTCGATGATGCCGTCGATCAGGTCCGGGCGGAAGCGGCGCTGGAACGCGATCACGGCCTTTTGAGCATCGGTCACGTCATAGCCGAACCGCTCGAGCGCGAGCAGGAAGCCGGCGTCCGTCCAATAAGGATCGATCAGCTCGCGCGTCGGGCTCGGCAGCGCCAGGCGGCGCTTGGCGAGCGCGGCCCAGGGGAACAGCTCGCCCGGGTCTTCCTTGCGCGTCGGGGCGACGTCCGAAGGGCCGACGACATTGCCGCGGCCGATGCCGTGTCGTTCCTTGATGTCCGAGACGAGCGGGATCACGGACGCCATCTGCTCGTCGGGGAATTCCCGATAGCCGAACTCGTGACCGGGATTGACAATCTCGATCCCGACACTCGCTGAATTGACGTCACCGACGCCGCGCCAGCGCGACTTTCCGGCATGCCAGGCGCGCTTCGCTTCGTCGACCAAGCGATAAATCGAGCCGTCC
>NZ_DASTXI010000158.1:0-21276 GCF_035758555.1 Sphingomonas sp.
CCAGACCGGCCATTCCCGTCGGCTCGCAGCCTTTCGCGGCCAAGCCCGAGGCCGCCTCGGCCGCCGCCCAGGGCGCAACGCTGAGCTCCGACATGGACTACGCCGAGCACGAGTCGACCTATATGCGCTTCACGACGCTCGTGAAGTGGGCGATCGGCATCACCGCCATCGTACTCATCCTGCTCTTCATCATCGTCAATCCGATCGTCCCGCCGGCTGCCAGCTGAGCCCAGGTCTGGTGACGACTTACCGTCCGCGGAGGACTTGCCCATGAGAATTGCGATCGTGCGGGAACGCACGGAGGGGGAAACGCGCGTCGCCGCGACCCCGGAAACCGTGACCCGCTTCATCGGACTGGGCAATAATGTCGCTATTGAGGCGGGGGCGGGGGCTGCCGCCCGCATCACCGACGAAAGCTACCAGGCGGCGGGCGCCGAAATCGTGCCAACCGCCGCCGTAGCGATCAAGGCCGCCGATATCATCCTCACCGTCCGGCGGCCGGATGCGGCGCTGCTCGCCGGCGCCGGCAAAGGCGCGCTGGTGGTCGGCGGCATGGACCCTTACGGCAACGAGGGCGACATCGCGGCGCTGGCCAAAACCGGCGCGACGGTCGTCGCCATGGAGTTCATGCCGCGCATCACCCGGGCGCAGGTGATGGACATCCTTTCCAGCCAGGCCAACCTCGCCGGCTATCAGTCGGTGATCGACGCCGCGGTCAATTTCGACCGCGCCTTTCCGATGATGATGACGGCGGCGGGCACGGTCTCCGCCGCGAAGTGCTTCGTGATGGGCGTGGGCGTTGCGGGCCTGCAGGCGATCGCGACCGCGCGCCGGCTGGGCGCGCAGGTCTCGGCGACCGACGTGCGTTCGGCGACGAAAGAGCAAATCCAGTCGCTGGGCGCGAAGCCGATCTTCGTCGAGAACGTCGCCGGCATCGAAGGCGAAGGCTCAGGCGGTTACGCGACGGAGATGTCGGAGGAATATCAGAAGGCGCAGGCCGAACTGGTTTCCGGCCACATCGCCAAGCAGGACATCGTCATCACGACCGCCCTGATCCCCGGCCGCGCCGCGCCGCGCCTGGTCACCGACGCGCAAGTCGCGACGATGAAGCCGGGCAGCGTCATCGTCGACCTCGCGGTGGAGCAGGGGGGCAATGTCGAAGGCGCGATCGCCGGCGAAGTGGTCGAGCGCCACGGCGTCAAGATCGTCGGCCACCGCAACGTGCCGTCGCGTCTGGCGGCGGACGCGTCGGCACTGTTCGCCCGCAACCTGTTCAACTTCCTCAGCGCCTTCTGGGACAAGGACGGCGGCCTGCCGCAAGTCGACGACGAAATCGGCGACGCGGTGCGCCTGACGCGCGGTGGGCAGGTGGTGAACGCGAGGCTGCTGGGGTGATCCCCTTGGTTGCCGCGCTCCTGCTCGGGATTCAGCCGACGGATGGAATGGCGCCTGAAATGCAACAATCCGTCAATCTCGCTTTAGGCTATGGCGTGGTGGTTGATTACCGGCTCTGTGCGGCTCCAGACCTAAAACGGGAAGCGGACGCGCTCGACAACCGGCTACAATCGACGCTCGCCAGGCTGAAGCAAAGGTTCGGCGACGATGCTGTTCGGTTTCCTCCTCCGCCGATCATGATAGGGGAGAGGCCGTCCTCAGTTTGTCAAAATCGCGGTGCAGCGATTGCAGCCATTGAGAACTATCAACAAGCCATAACAAAACTCGAAGTCTTCGCTGCGGGGCCTGGCCAATGACCTTCATCTCCATCCTGTCGATCTTCGTGCTGGCCGTGTTCGTCGGCTATTACGTCGTGTGGTCGGTGACGCCGGCGCTGCACACGCCGTTGATGGCGGTGACCAATGCGATTTCGTCGGTGATCATCGTCGGCGCGCTGATCGCGGCGGCGGCGACGCTGGGCGGGTCGACGGCTAAGTGGCTGGGGCTGGTCGCGGTGGCGCTGGCAAGCGTCAACATCTTCGGCGGGTTCGCGGTCACGGCGCGGATGCTCGCCATGTACAAGAAGAAGGACCGCTAGTGCGGATCGGGGGGCGCTAGAGCATGCACGAGGCCGCACCGGTCAATCCTTGGGTTTCGCTCGCCTACCTCATCGCGGGCGTGTGCTTCATCCTCGCGTTGCGAGGCCTGTCGAGCCCGGCGTCGTCGCGGCGCGGCAACCGGTTCGGCATGTTCGGCATGGCCGTCGCGGTCGTGACGACGCTGATCGTGCACGGCCTCGGCTTCGACATGTCCTTCACGGAGCCGCGCGCGCTCACCTCCACGCTCGACTTCGACCCGGTCAGCCTGCTGGAAATCCTGGCTGCAATCGTGGTCGGCGCCGTGGTCGGCCTGATCACCGCGCGCCGGATCGCGATGACGGCGATGCCGCAGCTGGTCGCGGCGTTCCACTCGCTGGTCGGCCTGGCGGCGGTGCTGGTCGCCGCGGCGGCGTTCCTGAACCCTCAGGCCTTCCACATCGCGAGCGTCATCACCCCGATCGCCGGGCCGAACATCGTCAGCATCTTCCCGGTCAGCCGGATCGAAATGGGATTGGGCGTCGCGATCGGTGCGATCACTTTCTCCGGATCGGTAATCGCGTTCCTGAAGCTGAACGGCAACATGTCCGGCGCGCCGATCCTGCTGCCGATGCGGCATGTGATCAACCTCGGTACGCTGGCGGCGATCATCGCCCTGATCGCCTATTTCACCACCGACCAGTCCGGCTGGGTGTTCTGGACCGTCACCGCGCTATCTTTCCTGATCGGCTTCCTGCTGATCATTCCGATCGGCGGCGCGGACATGCCCGTCGTGGTCTCGATGCTGAACAGCTATTCGGGCTGGGCGGCGGCGGCGATGGGCTTCACGCTCGGCAACACCGCGATGATCATAACCGGCGCGCTGGTGGGCAGCTCAGGCGCGATCCTCAGCTATATCATGTGCCGCGCGATGAACCGCAGCTTCATCTCGGTGATCGCCGGCGGCTTCGGCGCGGTCGCGGACACCAGCGGCGGCGCGGCGGCGATCGACCGGCCGTGGAAGCGCGGCTCGGCCGAGGACGCGGCGTTCCTGATGGAGCAGGCCGAGCTCGTCATCATCGTCCCCGGCTATGGCATGGCCGTCGCGCAGGCGCAGCACGTGCTCCGCGAAATGGCGGACAAGCTGAAAGAGAAGGGCGTCACCGTCAAATATGCGATCCATCCGGTCGCGGGCCGGATGCCGGGGCATATGAACGTGCTGCTGGCCGAGGCGAACGTGCCCTATGACGAAGTGTTCGAGCTGGAGGACATCAACTCCGAGTTCGCGCAGGCCGACGTCGCTTTCGTGATCGGCGCCAACGACGTGACCAATCCCGCCGCGAAGACCGACAAATCGTCGCCGATTTACGGCATGCCGGTGCTGGACGTGGAAAAGGCCAAAACGGTGTTGTTCGTGAAGCGCTCGATGGGCGGCGTCGGTTATGCGGGCGTCGATAACGAGCTGTTCTATCGCGACAACACGATGATGCTGCTCGCCGACGCCAAGAAGATGGTCGAGGAAATCGTCAAGTCGCTCGACTGATCTCCGGCCGAACCGTCGGAAAGGAGCGTCAGTTTGGCTGACTTTGCCCGATTTTGAAGGCATGTAGCTTCACAGGGGCATAGGGTGACGGCGTGGGCGCAACAGGGGCATGGGGCGACGAGCCCTCCATATTGATTTTCGCCGATTCCGATCAGGACCGCGCGGCCGCTGCCGAAGCGGCGCGCAGCGTCGGCGCGCGCCTGATCGGCGTGGAATCGATTGCCGGCGCCCTCGATCGGCTGAGCCGGCAGGTCGGCGTCGATTCGGTGCTGATCGAGCTGGACGGCGCCGCGGCGCCGGCCCGCGACCGGCTGCTCGACTGGGCCAATCACGCGGCACGCGACGGCACCGCCTCCGCCGTCATCTCGATGCCGCAGTCGCTGATCGACGAGGTTATGGCCCGGATCGATGAGCCAAGGGTGACGCTGCTCTGCGAACCGGGACCCGCGGAACGCGCGGCGGCCCTGGGCTTTGCGCTGGCGCAGCGCCGGCAGAAGCTTCACGATCACGGCGCCGAGGCGGAGGCCGAACGGCTCCGGCGGCTGAGCGAGGAAGTGGCGCGGATCGCCGGCGCGCTTGCCGAACTGTCCACGTCCGCCAAGTCGATCGCCCATCCGCCGCCGGGCGAGGTCGCGGACTTTTCCGGCGACGAAGCCGTCGACGCGGACACGGTGCGCAACCTGATCCGCATCCGCCGCCTGCGCGATCAATTCTTTCCGCGCGAATTGTTCGCCGATCCCGCCTGGGACATGATGCTGGACCTGATGGCGGCCCGGCTGGAGGAGGACCGGGTCGCGGTCTCCAGCCTCTGCATTGCGGCTGCCGTGCCGGCGACGACGGCGCTGCGCTGGATCCGGACGCTGACCGAACACGGCCTGTTCGTCCGCCGCGCCGATCCGGAGGACGGGCGGCGCATCTTCATCGAGCTGTCCGACGCGGCGGCCGAAGCGCTGGCCGCCTATTTCCATACCGCCCGGCAAATGGGCCTGCGGGTCGCGTAGCCAACGCAGCCTAGAGCGCCTTCGCCAGCACCACGAAGCTCAGGTCCCGGCGCCTGGGAATGCCGAAACGCGGGTCGTCGTGGGGGAAGGGGCGCTCTTCGCCGGTCCGTGCGTAACCGCGGCGCTCGTAATAGGCGACCAGCTCCTCGCGCTGGCGGATGACCGTCATTTCCATCACGCGCGCGCCGAACATGCGCCTGGCCTGCTCCTCCGCCGCCGCGATCAGTGTCCGCCCGAGCCCCTGCGCTTGCCGCTCCGGCGCGATCGACAGCAGGCCGAGATAAGCGGTGTCGCCGCCCCGGTCTGAAATCTGTACGCAGCCCGCCAGTCCCGCCCGGTCCTCGGCGAGCAGGATGCGCTGATTCGGATCGCCGAGCACCGCCGCCAGCGTCTCGGCATCGGTGCGCTGGCCGTCCAGCAGATCGGCCTCGTGAGTCCAGCCGCCGCGCGCGCTTTCGCCGCGATAGGCGCCGTGGACAAGGGCGAGCAGCACCGGAATGTCGGACGCTTCCGCGGCGCGAATGTGAACATCCATGAACCTTCTTTGGCGCGGCAGGGGCCTTGACGCCAGCGGCGGTTGCGGGCCTTGGGATGAGGTGCGATCCGAACCCGTCCTGACCGCGATCGGCCTGGAGAAGCGATTCGGCCGCAAGCTGGCTGTCGCCGGCGTCGATCTCGCGGTGCCGCGCGGCTGCATCTACGGCGTGCTCGGGCCCAACGGCGCGGGCAAGACGACGATGCTGCGTATGCTGCTGGGCATCATCGATCCCGATGCCGGCGAGCGGATCGTTCTCGGTGCATCGCGTCCGCGCGAGGTCAGCGACCGCATCGGCTATCTGCCGGAGGAGCGCGGTCTCTATCCGTCGATGAAGGCGCGGGAGGCGATCGCCTTCATGGGCGCGCTGCGCGGCCTCGACTGGGCGGAGGGGCGGCGGCGCGGCGTGGAGATGCTGGAAGCGGCGGGGCTCGGCGACGCGGCAGGCGAGAAGATCCGGGCGCTGTCGAAAGGGATGGCGCAGCTGGTGCAGCTGCTCGGATCGATGGTGCACCGGCCCGAGCTGCTGGTGCTCGACGAGCCGTTTTCCGGCCTCGATCCGGTCAACCAGGAGAAACTGGAGGCGCTGATTCTCGCCGAGCGCGACCGCGGCGCCACGATCCTGTTTTCGACGCACGTGATGGCGCATGCCCAGCGGCTGTGCGAGCGGATCGCGATCATCGCCGGAGGCAAGCGGCGCTTCGAAGGCACTGTCGACGAAGCGCGCGCGCTGCTGCCGATGCGCGCGCATCTGGTGCCGCGATCCGGCAACGGCGACACGCGGGCGTTCCTGCCGGCCGACGCGACGGCGGTGCAGGACGGTTTCGAGTTCGAGGTGCCGGCGGAAGGAATCGAGCCGGTGCTGGCGCGGCTGATCGAGACCGGGCACGGCGTCGCCGGCCTGTCGATCGAGCGGCCCGGCCTGCACGAGGTCTTCGTGAAGCTGGTGCGGGAGGGGGCGACGTGAAGCGCTTCGTCGCTCAGGCGTTGGTGATCGCGCGGCGCGATTTCAGCGCGATCGTGCTGACGCCGACATTCCTGATCTTCCTGCTCGCGCCTTTGTTCATGCTGTCGGTCGCGACGATCGGCAGCCTTGGCGCCGTGCACGTCGTCGAAGGCAGCCGTGCGCGCACGGCCGTCGTCGCGGCACCCGACAAATTGCCCCGGCTGCGCGAAGCCGAAGGCCGGCTGCGGCGGGTGGCGGGGACGGATCCGGCGCCCCCGCCGGTCCTGTTCGAAACGGCGCAGGACGATTCAGTCCGGCAGGCGCACAGGCTGCTGAGCCGCGACGACATCTCGGCCGTGTTGATCGGGGGACGCGTGCTCCATGGCGAGAAGGCCGCGCGCGATGCCGATTATCTGGCGCTGCTTGCCGCGGCGGCATCGGGCGAGGAGCCTGAGTTGCGGACGGTCGCGGCTGCGCGGCCGGGCGCCGGTACTCATGCCCGCAATGCGGCTGCGTTCGGTGCTGTCTTCGCGATGTTCTTCCTGTCGCTGCTGCTCGCTAGCCAGGCGATCAGCATGCTGGCGGAGGAACGCAACAACAAGGTGATCGAAATCCTCGCCGCCGCGGTGCCGTTGGAGGCGGTGTTCCTGGGCAAGCTGATCGGGATGCTGGGCGTCGCGCTGCTGTTCACCCTGTTCTGGGGCAGCATCGCGGCGGCGGCGACCTTCGGCAGGCTGGGCGGGCTGAGCTTCGACGCGGTGGCGCCGGCGAGCTCGCCGATCGGCTTCGCGTTGCTGTTCCTCGGCTATTTCATGCTCTGTTTCCTGCTGCTGGGCGCGGTGTTCCTTGGCGTCGGCGCACAGGCGGGGACGATGCGCGAAATCCAGATGCTGTCGCTGCCGGTCACGATCTTCCAGGTTTCGATGTTCGCGCTGGCGAGCGCCGGGGCAGGGGCGCCCGATTCGATGCTGGGCGTGGCTGCGGCCGTGTTCCCGTTCAGCTCGCCGTTCGCGATGGCAGGGAGGGCTGCGACCGGCGTCCCCGCTTGGCAGCATGTCGCGGCGTTCGCGTGGCAGCTGGCCTGGCTGGGCATCACGGTCACGATCGCCGCCCGCCTGTTCCGCCGCGGCGTGCTGAAGTCGGGCGGCGGAAAGCGCGGCTAGATTCGCCGGCCGCGGCGGGATTCGCGGTCGATCGACATCAGGATGCCGATGCAGATCATCACCGTCATCACCGCCGACCCGCCATAGCTGACCAAGGGCAGCGGAATGCCGACGACCGGGGCCAGCCCCATCACCATCATCAGGTTGATGCCGACATAGAAGAAGATCGTGGTCGCCAGGCCCGCCGCCGTCAGCCGCGCAAATTTGCTGCGGGCGTTGTGCGCTACCTGCATCCCCCAGCGGATCAGCAGCAGGAAAGCGAAGATCACGAACAGGCCGCCGACCAGGCCCCATTCCTCGGCCATGGTCGCGAACACGAAGTCGGTGTGGCGTTCCGGCAGATAGTCGAGCCGGCTCTGCGTGCCTTGCAGGAAACCCTTGCCGAACAGCCCGCCCGACCCGATCGCGATCTTCGACTGGCTGATGTGGTATCCCTTGCCCAGCGGATCGCTCTCCGGGTTGAGGAAGATCAGCACCCGGTTGCGTTGGTATTCATGCATCATGCTGAACGCGATCGGCGCCGCCGCCGCCGCGGCGAGTGCGGAGCCGACATACAGTCTGAGCGGAAGCCCGGCGAGGAAGGTGACGGTCAGCCCGCCGAACGTGATCATCAAGGCAGTGCCGAGATCGGGCTGCAGCATCACCAGCGCCGCCGGCACGCCGATCAACACGGCGGCCGGCCAGACCGCGTTGACCGTGCGCAACTGTCCGGCCGGCAGCATGCCGTAGAAGCGCGCGACGGTGAGCACGATCGCCGGCTTCATCATCTCCGACGGCTGCAGGCGGATGATGCCGAGGTCGAGCCAGCGCTGACTGCCGCCGCTGATGCCACCGATCGCCTCGACTCCGATCAGCGCCAGCACCAGCGCGCCGTAAATGGGAAAGGCGAGCGCCTGCCAGGCGCTTTCGGGCACGCGCGACAGGACCAGCGCCATGCCGAGGAACATCAGGAACTTTATGCCCTGGTTCAGCGCCCAGGGCGTGAGGCTCCCGCCTGCCGCCGAGTACAGCACGACCAGGCCGAATCCGCCGATCGCAAGCACCAGCAGCAGCATGCCCCAGGGGAGCGTTGCCAATGGCGCCGGGATGATCCCGCCCTGCTTCAATCGATTGCCGCCGCTGCGTTCGCGCCGGGATCGGCCGTAGTAGGCGTCGAGGTGGGGAGCGGGGCGGGGCTTGCCTTGGCCAGCTTCCAGGCTTCGGCCTTGGCCGCCATCCGCGTGGTGATGTCGCCGCCCCAGGTCGGCTCGACCTCCAGCAGGCTTTTCATCGCCCGTTCCCGGTCGAACAGATAGGTCATGATGTCGCGGCCGGTCAGCGGCGTGTCGAGGTTGCGGACCGTATGGCCGCCATGCTCCAGCACGACCGAGGCCGCGTAGCGCGGATTGTCGGCCGGCGCGAAGCAGATGAAGTGCGCATGGTCGCGCATCCTGAACGGCAGCGACGCGTTGCTGAGCACGCCGCCCCGGCGCTCGGCCATCGTGATCCGGCGAACCTGCGCGGTGCCCGTCTTGGCGGCAAGCGCGACGCCCGGCACCTGCATCCGCGCCGCGCCGCCGGTGCCGCCTTCGTTGACAACGCCGTACATCGCATCGCGCACGATCGCGAAATGCTCATGGCTGAAGGGAAGGGCGCCCGCCGGCTTGTCGTTGCCGTAGAAGAAGGAGGGGAGGAGCGCCCGGCCCGACGCCAGACGCGACGCCATCACCGCCATCTGCAGCGGATTCACCAGCACATAGCCTTGGCCGATGGACGCGTTCAGCGAATCCGCGACCGTCCATTTCTGATGATATTTACGCAGCTTCCAGGCGCTGTCTGGCACCGTGCCGTAACGCTGCGAGGGCAGTGGCAGATCGAATTCCTGGCCCAGCCCCATCGCCTTCGCAACCGGCGCGATCCGGTCGTAACCCAGCCGGCGCGACATCTCGTAGAAATAGATGTCGCAGCTCTGCATCACGGCGTGCTTCATATCGAGCGGACCATGGCCGCCGCGCTTGTGGCAGTGGAACACGCCGCTCCCCACCCGCATCGCGCCCGAGCAGACGACGCGGTCGCCCGGGTCCACACCGGCTTCGAGCAAGGCGAGCGCGTTCATCGGCTTAACCGTCGACCCCGGCGGATAAAGGCCCATGATCGCCTTGTTCATCAGCGGGATGTGATCGTCTTCCGATAGCATCTTCCATTCGTCGCGGCTGATGCCGTCGGAAAAGCTGTTCGGATCGTAGGACGGCATCGACACGAAAGCGAGGAGGCCGCCGGTGGCAACATCGATGACGACGACCGATCCGGAATTGGTGCCAAGCCGCCGCGCTGCATAGGCCTGCAATCCGGCGTCGATGGTGAGCTTCAGCGTGTGGCCGGGAATGTCGCCGCGCGTGGTCAGCTCCTTGACCAGCTTGCCGCGTGCCGTGACCTCGACCCGCTTGGCGCCGGGCGTGCCGCGCAGCATCGGCTCCATCGTCTTTTCAAGGCCGTCCTTGCCGACCTTGAAGCCCGGCGTGATCAGCAGCGGATCCTTGGTCTCCTCATATTGCTTGGCAGACGCGGCGCCGACATAGCCGACCAGATGCCCGACCGCCGCGCCATCCGGGTAGAAGCGCGAATAGCCGCGCATCGGCGACACGCCGGGCAGCTCGTTCAGCCGCACACTGACCGCGGCGAATTTCTCCCAATCCAGATCCTCTGCAACCTGGACCGGCTTGAACCCTTGCGCTTCCTCCAGATCGTCGCGGATGCGCTGCATTTCCTCGTCGGGAAGCTGCAGCAGCGCCTGCAGATCGCCCAGCACCTTGTTCTTGTCGACGATGCGATCCGGGATCAGGTCGACGCGAAAGTCCGTTCGGTTGATCGCGATCGGCTTGCCCTGGCGGTCGACGATCCAGCCGCGACGGGGCGGGATAAGCGTCAGGTTGACGCGGTTGCTCTCCGACAGCAGCGCGTAATGCTCGTTCTCGGCGATCGACAGCCATGCGAGGCGGCCGGCGAGCAGAGCGCCGACGCCACCCTGGATCCCGCCCAGCAGGAGAGCGCGGCGGGTGAAGGTGAAGCTCTGGCTGGCCTCGGTGATGATCTTCTTCGGCCGCTTCATCGCAGCCGCCACGCGTCAAGCCGCGCGCACAACCGTGCGACCGCGGGAAAAAGCAGCATGGATGCAAGGATTTGCGGCACGATAGCCAAGATAGGAGCTGCGCCGCCCGCGAACAGGGCAAGGAAATAGCCGCCAACCAGGCAGCCGGCGATTGCTGCCGCGGCGACCAGCCAGTCCTGCACATAATCGCGCCAGAGCACCGACCGCTCCGACGCTTCGATCACCAGGAAAGCCAGCGTCCAGCACAGCATCGCGCTACCGACGGGCTGGCCGCTGACGAGGTCGTCGAAAAAGCCGAGCGGCAGCGGCGCCCAAACGGCCCAGAAGCCGGGCCGCAGCAGACGCCAGGCAAGCAGCACCATCAGCCCGAACGGCGGCACCACCGGCGCCTGGGCAATCACCGGCAGCAGGGCGGGGACGAGCGACCCGACCATCGTCGAGACGATCGGCACCGCGCGCGCCTTGGCGCTCAGCACCGGCTGGTAGCCGCGATAGGTGAGGGTGCGGCTCATCGCGCGGGTGGCGGCGGCAGGATGCGCCGCTGGACCTCCACCTGCGGCTGGTAGGGCGGCTCGACGATCGCGAAGTCGAGCGCCGCAGGGTCCGCGACCGGCAGCGCCAGGAAGGTTTCGCGCGTAGCCCGGGCGATGATCGCGACAGGCACGTTGGGCGGATAGACGCCGCCCGCGCCCGAGGTCACGAACACGTCGCCGCGCTTGAACGTCGCGTTCTCCGCACCCAGCGCTCGGATGTCGATCAGACCGTCGCCGGTGCCGGTCGCGATCGCCGGCGTGCCGTCGGGCACGCGCCGCACCGGAACGATCGTGCCGCCATCGGTGATCAGGGAGACGCGTGCGCTGACCGCGCCGGCGCTCGCGATGCGACCGACCAGTCCGCCGGGCCCGCGCACCGGCATGCCGTTGCGCACGCCGTTCAGATAGCCGGCATTCAGGATCGCATAGCGGCGGATGCTGGAACCGGTCGACCCGACCAGCCGCGCAACCGCGACCGGCTTCACGCCGCGCTCCGTGATCCCGAGCAGCCGCTTCAAACGCGCATTCTCGAACGCAAGCGCCCGCGCCTCGATCAGCTTGGTCTGGTTGGCGCGCGCGGCTGCCTCGAGCCGGCGTACCTTGCCGGCAGAGTCGATATAGGACCCGATGCTCCCGCCGGCGTCGCCGGTGCGCTCGACGACCCAGCGGCCCGCCGAGGTGACCGGCAGCGTCGCGTCGCTGATCGCGCCCTTCAGCGCGCCGAAGCCGTTCGGATCGACTGCCGACAGGATCAGCAGCAGCAACGCGACGACCGCGCCCGACACGGCCGTGACATAGCCGAAGAACAGTCCATATTGCGCCCGGCGCGAATAACCGGGTCTGCGGTTGGAAGGGCGCGCCAAGCGGGCCTCCCTGTCGTCAGGCGGTCAGCAGAACGCCCCGGAACACCGGGTCTTCGAGGGCCCGGCCCGTGCCGAGCGCGACGCAGGTCAGCGGATCGTCGGCAACCGTGACCGGCAGGCCGGTCTCGTCGCGCAACACCTCGTCGATACCTTCCAGCAGCGCGCCGCCGCCGGTGATGACGATACCCTGGTCGACGATGTCGGCTGCAAGCTCCGGCGCGGTGTTCTCCAGCGCGATGCGGACACCCTCTATAATGGTGCCGACCGGCTCCGACAGCGCCTCGGCGATCTGACCCTGGTTGATCTCGATCTCCTTGGGCACGCCGTTGACCAGGTCGCGCCCCTTGATCTGGATAGTCTTGCCGATGCCGTCCGCTGGCGGCTTGGCGGTGCCGACGTCCTTCTTGATCCGCTCCGCGGTTGCTTCGCCGATCAGCAGGTTGTGGTTGCGGCGGACATAGGAAGCGATCGCCTCGTCCATCTTGTCGCCGCCGACGCGGACGGAGGTCGTGTAAGCCAGGCCGCGCAGCGACAGCACCGCGACTTCGGTGGTGCCGCCGCCGATGTCGACGACCATCGATCCGATCGGCTCGGTTACCGGCATGTCGGCCCCGATCGCAGCCGCCATCGGCTCCTCGATCAGCCACACCTGGCTGGCACCCGCATTGGATGCGGCGTCGCGGATCGCGCGGCGTTCGACGCTGGTTGATCCCGACGGCACGCAGATCACGATCTCCGGCCAGCGCGGGAAACGCCGCTGTCCGTGCACCTTGTGGATGAAGTGCTTGATCATCTGCTCGGCGACGTCGATGTCGGCGATGACGCCGTCACGTAACGGCCGGATCGCCTCGATGCTGCCGGGCGTCTTGCCCATCATCAGCTTGGCGTCGTCGCCGACCGCCTTCACTTTCTTGACGCCGTTGACGGTCTCGATCGCGACCACCGACGGCTCGTTGAGGACGATCCCGCGCCCGCGCAGATAGACGACCGTGTTGGCCGTGCCGAGATCGATCGCCATGTCATGCGACATGAATTTGAAGAAACGCGAAAAGAGCATTTTCGTCCCGCTGTGAAACAGTTTCTGGGGCACTATACCCGCCAGCGGCTCCTGTGAAAGCACAGATGACTTGATTTTTCGTGTGCACCGGGTCGCGGGATGCGGCCGCTTGGGCTAGAGCGTTCACCATGTCAATACGGCGCCTGCCCTCGCATCTCGTCAACCGGATCGCGGCCGGCGAAGTGGTCGAAAGACCCGCCAGCGCGCTGAAGGAATTGGTCGAGAACGCGATCGATGCCGGCGCGACGCGAATCGCGGTGCGGCTGGGCGGCGGCGGAATCGATCTGATCGAAGTCGTCGACGACGGCTGCGGCATGGCGCCCGACGAGATGCGGCTGGCGCTCGAACGTCACGCGACCTCCAAGCTGCCGGACGATGCGATCGAGGCGGTCGCCACATTGGGTTTTCGCGGCGAGGCGCTGCCTTCGATCGCCAGCGTTGCGCGGCTGACGCTCGAAAGCCGGGTGCGGGGCGCGGACGGCTGGGCGCTTTCTGTCGACAATGGCGAGGTGACAAGCGAGGGACCCGCGGCGCTGCCGCCCGGCACGCGCGTGCGGGTGGAAGGGCTGTTCGAGCGCGTGCCCGCAAGGCGCAAATTCCTTCGATCGGTGCGCGCTGAATATGCGGCTTGCCTGGATGCCGTAAAGCGGCTGGCGATGGCGCGGCCTGAGATCGGCTTTTCGCTGGAGCATGACGGCCGCAAGCTGCTGAACGTCGCTCCCGGCGACAATGCGCCGACGCGCGTCGCGGCGCTGACCGATCGCGAGCTTCCGGACAACAGCGTCGGCGTGGACTTGGTACGCGAAGGGCTGCGGCTGGGCGGCGTCGCCGGACTTCCGACCTTCAGCCGCGGCGTCGCCGACCACCAATATCTGTTCGTCAACAACCGGCCGGTGAAGGACCGGCTGCTCGCGGGCGCGGTGCGCGGCGCGTATGCCGATCTGCTCGCCCGCGACCGGCACCCGGTAGTCGCGCTGTTCCTCGAATTGCCCGCCGACCAGGTCGACGTGAACGTGCACCCGGCCAAGACCGAAGTGCGCTTTCGCGATCCGGCGTTGGTGCGCGGGCTGATCGTCAGCGGATTGCGGCGTGCGCTCGATGAGGCTGGACATGCCAGCGCCCGACCGGCGGCGGTCGATGTGCTGGCAGGGTGGCAGAAGGAAGAAGACCACCCCCGATCCCTCCACGAAGGCGTGGAGGGGAGGAGTCCGTTGCACTCCCCTCCAGCCCTTGCTGGAGGGGCAGAGGGTGGCTCATTCTTTTCTCCCTCCGCCGTCTCGGACCATCGCTCCTTCTTCACCGCGCAGCCGCATGCCCGTGCCGAGCCGGCCCACACGCCGCCGCCCGAGCACCGCGCGTTCCCGCTCGGCGTCGCGCGCGGGCAGGTCGCCAACACCTACATCGTCGCCGAGGCGGAGAACGGGCTGATCCTGGTGGACCAGCATGCGGCGCATGAGCGGCTGGTGCTCGAGCGGATGAAGGCCGCGGCGGCGAACGGCGGCGTCCACGCCCAGGCGCTGCTGCTCCCCGAAGTCGTCGAACTCGACGAGCCCGGCTGCGACCGGCTGGAGGGGCGCGCGGCCGAGCTGGCCGGTTTCGGGCTTGAGCTGGAGCGCTTCGGGCCGGCGGCGATGCTGGTCCGTGCGACACCCGCGCTGCTCGGCGCCGGCGACGTGCATGGCCTGGTTCGCGACCTGGCCGACGAGCTCGCCGCCTTCGACCAGGCGCTGAGCCTCAAGGAGCGGCTCGACCATGTCGCTGCGACCATGGCTTGCCACGGCAGCGTCCGCGCCGGCCGCGCGCTGTCGGTCGCCGAAATGAATGCGTTGCTGCGCGAAATGGAAGCGACCCCGCACAGCGGCCAGAGCAATCACGGCCGCCCGACCTGGGTGAAGCTGGCAAAAGGCGATCTGGAGAAGCTCTTCGGGCGCAAATAGTGCGGCGATTTATTCCGCGTTCGCTGGCGGGGACGCTATTTTTTGACATCGAACCGCAGGTTCTGCGAAACGTTCTTCCTCCACGATAGGAGGAGAAGAATGAAGTCTGTCTTGTTCGCGTGCGTCGTTGTTGCCGGATTCGGCGCGGCGCCCGCTTTGGCCCAGGCGGCTCCGGCCGCTCCCACGACCGCGCAAAGCCCGGCCCAGATCGTCGCCGGCACGCAGGTCGTCGATCCCAGCGGAAACCCGGTCGGGACCATTGCGACCGTCGGTCCCAATTACGTCGTGTTGAAGACCGACCGGCACGAAGTGCGGCTTTCGAAGGAATCATTTGCGTTCCGTCCGAAAGGCCTGACCTTCAGCATGACCAGGGACCAGCTGAACGCGCAGGTGGAGCAAAGCGTCGCCAGCCTCGATTCGCTGTTGACCCCGGGCGCGATGGTGCATGACCGCCAGCGCGGGATGGTCGGCACGATCGAAGCGGTCGAAGGCGATCTGGTCACGCTGAAGCTGCCGAGCGGCGCGATGGTGCGGCTGCCCAAATCGGGCTTTGCGCCGGGGCCGAATGGCGCCGTGATCGGCATGACCGCGCAGCAGCTCGAAGCGCAGGTGCCGCCGCAGCCGCAGCCACAGTCGCAAGGCTAAACGAGTGCCGGAGATGAGATGCGGACCCTTGCGCTTCTGATCTCCGGCCACGTGCAGGGCGTCGGCTATCGCGACTGGGTGCGGCAGCAGGCGCTCACGCTCGGCCTATCCGGCTGGGTTCGCAATCTTCGCGACGGGCGCGTCGAGGCCGTGGCGAGCGGCGCGGACGATGCCGTCGCACGCTTCATCGAGGTGTTGCGGACGGGGCCGCCGCTCGCGCGTGTCGACCGCGTCGAACAATCACCGTGCGACGAAGTCTCAGCTTCCGGTTTCGAGATCCGGCCCACCGCTTAGGCGTGCGGGCCAGTGGCTGGGGTCGAGCAGCCGCAGCCGGTCGATCCGGGCGTCGGTCATAATCCTGTCCGGCTCCACGGTCACGTCGGCCCAGGGCAGCGCGTGGAGCGTTTCGCCCAATCCGCCGACGCCGCCGCTGCCGACGACAAGATAGTCGATGCGGCCGTCACGGCAGCGGGCCATCGCGTCCACCGTCGCGCCGATCGTCTCGCCTGCAGCCGAGAGCAGCGGCGCGCCAGTGAGTGCCGAGACCGGGAACAGCGTCGGCGCCTCCTGGTGCTCGCTCGCCTCCGCTGCGGTGCGGGCCCCTTCGTCGAGACGCGCGCGGCGGCCCAACCAGCGCCAGACGCCGACCAGGTTGATCGCGGTCAGGAACAGGTTCTGCCACACGAGATTGGACTGGCCGGTGACCGCGCCATAGCTGGTCCAGGCGAGCGAGCCGATCGTGAACACGACGAAACCCCAGCCGGTCACCCGCGTGCCCAGATTGGCGGCCGTCATGCAGGCGGCGATGGTGGTCGCAATCGGCGCGATCCAGCTGGACAATTGTTCCATGGCCGCGCGAACCCGCCAGCCCATGCGATCGTTCCGGACAAGAAAGGGCCCGCGCGATCGTCTCGCGCAGGCCCAGGGACGGAACGAGGTCCTAGAAGCGGAAGCCGGCGGCGATGCCGTAGCGGCGCGGTTCCAGCGTGAAGGCATTGGTGAACAGGCCCGAGGACTGGTCGGTCACGTACAGGCCTGTGATCGCGTTGTTCTTGGTCAGGTTCTGCACGAACAGGCGGACGAAATAGCGATCGTCGGGGCCGTTCAGCTGCACCTGGGCATTGACGACTTCATAGCCCTGGATCCGGTTGATCGGATTGCCGAAGATGCTGCCGTAATAGCCGCCAGTATAGTTGAAATCGATGCGCGGGACGAGCGTCCAGCCGTTCGAGAAGTCGGCCGTGTACTGCAGGCCCGCCGAGAACTTATAGTGCGGCGACTGCGGCAGGTTGTTGCCGCGGATGTTCACCGGCACGCCCGCTTCGAGCACGGTCACGCCGGCTGCCGGCGTTGCCGCAGCGGCTGCGGCCAGCACCGAGCAGACGCTGAAAGCGCCGGTCGTGTTGGTGCCCGGAATGGGCGTCGTGCCCTGCAGCCCGCCGCCGGGTGCGTTGGGGAAGGCGGGGCTGGCGAAGGCGCCGGCATTCAGCCCGGCATTGATCGCGTTGACGAAGCCGTTCGATGCGGCGGCAATGCCGCTGTTCGAGACAACCGCGCAGTTGGAGGCGTTGGTGATGTCCTTGATGATCACGGCATCGGCGCGGCCGCCCGACACGTCCTGCGGGTTGACCAGCAGCTTGTCGGACGAAACCTTCGTCCGCAGGAAGCTGGCGCCGAAGTTTGCAAGCACCGAACGCGACGGGCGGATGATCGCTTCCGCCTCGACGCCGTAGATGTGCGCGTCGACATTGTCGTTGACCGACGTGCGGGCGACGATGCGGCTCAGCTGCAGTTGCTTGTACTGATAGTAGAAGGCGGTCAGGTTCAGCCGGACCGTGCCGTCGAGGAACGTGTTCTTCGACCCGATCTCGAACGCGTTCACCGTCTCCGGTCCGAACGACAGCGGCACGTTGAACCCGGGCGGCAGGGGCGGGTTGATGCCGCCCGATTTATAGCCGCGCGAGTAGGACGCGTAGAGCAGGTTCTGGTCGGTGATCTGGAAATCGAGCACCACGCGGCCGGTCATGCGGCCGAACTTCACATTGTTGACCGCGAGCGGCTGGTTGCCCGTCTTCGCGGGATCGGCATCGAAGCAGGCGAAGGTGGGCTCTGCATAGGCGTTGGTCGAGCCCAGCGGCACCGGGCAGTTCAGCAGCGTCGTGCGCGCTTCGTAGTGCTTGTCGTCATGATTGTAGCGCAGCCCGCCGGTCAGCTTCAGCCTGTCGGAAATATCCCAATAGGCCTCGCCGAAGATGCCGTAGCTCTTCAGGTGATAGAGCACCGAATTGTTCCGGTAGAAGGGGGTCGCCACATAGGCGGAACCGCCGCCGAGCAGGCCCGCCGCATAGTCGAGCCCGAACGAGTTCACGTAATAGCTGTTATCCTTGACCGTATAGTCCAGATAACCGGCGCCGATCAGGAAGTTCAGCGGCCCGTCGAACTTCGAGGTCAGGATTCCTTCGCCGAACCACTGATGGCCGTGCGCATTGGACCGATCGAAATCCAGACTGGTGGGCGCGCAGACGAAGTGGCCGCCGAACACGCCGGTGCCGGTTTCCTCCGCTGTCGACTGGCAGAGGCTGCTCGGCCCGTTCGGGATCAGCGCATTGCGGACCGCCTGATAGCCGGGCCCGAGCGCGCCCGAGCCGGCGACTGCGTTGAAGGCGTTCAAGCCGGGATTGGTTGCGTAGGACCGTTCGATGCCGATATTATAGTCGACCGTCGAATCCGTCCGGCCCTGGGTATAACCGCCGTCAAGCTTCAGGTTCAGCGAGCCGAGCACCTGGTTGAAGTTCAGCAGCACCTGCTTTTCGTTGGTGCGGAAGCGCGGCAGCGAGTCGATGTTGACCGTGCGCAGGTTGGGCGGATTGACATAGCCGGTGTAGGAGTCGCCGTCGCCTTGGTAGATGCTGCCGAGGGCGAACGGCGCGAGCGGAGCGGTGCTGGTCCTGAGGCGCAGGAATTCGCTGGAGGTCAGGATCGACGCCAGCGTCGCGTCGCCGTTCACCTGCTCGAAGCCGAGCCGGTCGGGAAGGCAGCCGAGCACGCCGGTCGGATCGCGGTGGCAGAGTTGCTTCTGGATGCGGGAGCGGTCGTCGTTCTCGCGGAAATAATGGGCGACGATGTCGAACGTCGTGTCCGCGCTCGGCTCCCACCGCAGCGAGGCGCGGATGTCGAACTGATCGCGGCCGTCGATGCGGTTGTTCGTGAACAGGTTCTTCGTGAAGCCGTCGCGGTTCAGATAATAGCCGGCCAGCCTGAGGCCGAACGTCTCGCCGACGGGCAGGTTGAACATCCCCTTGACGCGGACGCTCTGGTAATTGCCGTATTCGGCCTCGCCCGAGGCGTGGATGCCGGTCAGGTCGGGCTTGGCAGTGATGAAGTTGATGACGCCGCCGGTCGCGTTGCGGCCGAACAGCGTGCCCTGCGGGCCGCGCAGGACCTCGATGCGCTCGACGTCGAAGAATTCGTTCTGGAAGATCGGCGAGCCGAGCACCGGCACGTCATTGACGTGCACCGCTGTCGCCGCATCGCAGGTCACGCCGACGCAAAGATCGCCGATGCCGCGAATGTTGAACGAGGACGAGGAGGTGAAATTGCTCTTGGTGTAGGTGATGTTCGGCAGCGACAGCTGCAGGTCGCTGGTGGAGTTGATCTGCTGTTGCCGCAGATTGTCCGAGCTGAACGCAGAGACCGCGATCGGCACGTTCTGCAGCGCTTCCGACTGGCGCTGAGCCGTGACGATGATATCGGCGATGCCCTGGTCGGCCGCAGCAGCGCCGGCAGGCGGCGACGCGGCCGTGTCCTGGGCCGCGGCGGGAACGGCCGCCAGCAGGGCCAGCGCAGTCGCACCGAGCAGATCGAATTTCCGCGTCATGAGCATCCCTCCCCAATTGCTGCCGTGCAGGCGGCGGACGCATTGTTGCGTCTCTTCGTGGGGGATCATGCGGATTGTTTCATTTCGGTCAATAAAAGATCGTCTTGGAAATCGCGGATTTCTGCCGATTGTGGCGCTTGTGCCGCACTGGCATCGCGTGCCGTAGCGTCATTTGCGCATGCGCCGCGGCCCCCTATATCGGCTCGTGGGAGCAACAAAGGGCCGCACGGCGTGGGCGATCATCTGGAAGACGGCGATCTGATCGAAACAGAGGGAAAGATTCCCGTCCCGCGCGAGGTGGCCGAGGCGGTACGCACGGTGATCGCCTGGGCCGGCGACGATCCCGATCGCGAGGGGCTGGCCGACACCCCGCTCCGCGTCGCGCGCGCCTGGAAGGAATATTGCCAGGGCTATGACGAGGACCCGTCGGTCCATCTCAGCCGCACCTTCGAGGAAGTGGGCGGCTATGACGAGATCGTGATCCTGCGCGACATCCCGTTTCAGTCGCATTGCGAGCACCATATGGCGCCGATCATCGGCAAGGCGCACATCGCCTATCTGCCCAAGGACCGGGTGGTCGGCATTTCGAAGCTTGCGCGGGTGCTGCACGGCTTTGCCCGGCGGCTGCAGGTGCAGGAGCGGCTGACCGCTGAAGTGGCCGATTGCATCTGGGACAATCTTCACCCTCAGGGCGTCGCGGTCGTGATCGAGGCGAGCCACAGCTGCATGACCGCCCGCGGCGTCCGCACGCCCGGCGTAGTGATGACCACCAGCCGCATGATGGGCGTCTTCCGCGAGGACGAACGCAGCCGCAAGGAAGTGCTTGCCCTGATGGGGTGCTGAGGGGCTAGCTGGATCGCCCCTCGATTTCGCTCGGGACGAGCGGAAAATGGTGGGGAGTCGCTCATCCCGAGCGAAGTCGAGGGGTGACTGCGCCGGCTTGATCGCGTCATCCGCCACCTTTGTCGCGCCCATCGCCTTATTCCGCGCCTGTGTCGCACTTCACAGCCGGCCCTGCGCGAATCGTTTATCTGGCGTTCATGCTCAGGAACATCATCCCGCTCATGGCCTCGCTCACTGCGCTGCTTTCGACGCTGTACATGTACGCGGCGTAATGAACGCAACCGGAACCGGCCCCGATCATTGCACGTGCATGATCGCCAAAGCCGTTCCCGTCGCCATTGCGCTCACCTCGCTCGCTGCTACGCTGTTCGCCGTCGTCGCCTGCAGCTGAGTGAAGTCCCTGAATGGGTGAAGCGTTCGAGCCCTATTCACCGCTGAATGTCCTGAAGCCCTTCGCCGACCGGGTCTGGATCGTCGACGGCCCCGAAATCGCGATGGACTATGTGGGGCTGAAGATCCCGTTTCCGACGCGGATGACGGTCGTGCAGTTGCCGGACGGCGGCCTGTGGCTGCATTCGCCGATCGCGCTGGACGAGGCGCTCGTCGATGCGGTCGCCGCGCTCGGCCCGGTCCGGCACCTGATCGCGCCCAACACGCTCCATTATTGGTGGATTCCGGACTGGGCGGCGCGCTTTCCCGAAGCGCGCGTGCACGCGGCGCCCGGCCTCGACAGCTCGGCGAAGCGGCCGCTGCCGCCGCACAGCCTGCTCGGCGACGCGCCCGATCCGGCCTGGGCCGAGGCGATCGACCAGGTGCTGGTGCCCGGCGGGCTGCTGACCGAAGTCGACTTCCTGCATCGTCCGTCGCGGACGCTGATCCTGACCGACCTCATTGAGAATTTCGAGCCGCGGCGCATCCGCTCGCGGTGGCTGCGCACCATCGTCAAATGGTCGGGCGCGGCCGATCCGGACGGCAAGGCGCCGATCGACATGCAACTGAGCTTCTGGCGCCACAAACGCAAGCTTCGCGCAGCCGTGCGGCGGATGATCGGCTGGACGCCGGAGCAGATCATCATGGCCCACGGCCGCTGCTACGACCGCGACGGTACCGCCGAGCTGAAACGCGCATTCCGCTGGGTGGGGTAGAAGATAATCGTCATTGCGAGCCGCAGGCGAAGCAATCCAGCTCTGTGCCAGGGCGGTGGGTTGCTTCGTCGCTGCGCTCCTCGCAATGACG
>NZ_DASTXI010000229.1:0-32431 GCF_035758555.1 Sphingomonas sp.
ACGGAGGCTTTCGATAGCGGCCGGTAAACGTGATCCGCGCCCGCTTCCTGAACTCCTCGAACCACTGCTGGTGCGTGAACGTCCTATCATCAGCCTCCGCCTCGCTGCACGGCCATCGGTGCCAATGGGTCCCTTTGACCGAGCCTAGCGTCAACGTATTTCTATGCGACCGCCTTGGCTCTACGTCAAGACTAAAGATGCGTTGACCGCCAAATAGCAGAGTAAAACTCGACTTCTGTGGCAAGTTGGTGCGCTGTGTCCCCAAGGCTAAACGAAGGATAGCTCTTGGAGCTGCTGGACAGACGACTTTAATGTTACAGATAGAATAGTCGCGCCTGTGAGCAATCTTCCAGCCGATGTTACCAATTATCTCCTTCTCTGCGTCTAGAATCGCCTCAATGAGGGAATCTATTTCTGGAGAAGAAGGCGGTAACGCCAACCGCAATGACTCCCTGCTACGCCGCAGGCCCCCCATAGGTTAGGCGTTTACCTACGAGACCCTTCAGCGCTTCATGCGAACGGGCCCGATCATCGAAGCCGTTGGCAACGCGGGTGTTATAGCGGAACTCAAACTCTGCCAAATAACGGTGCAGATGCTGCTCGCCGCAGTGCTGATAGACACCCTTCATGCCGCGCTTGAAGATCGAGAACGCGCCTTCGACGGTGTTCGTGTGAATGGTGCGATCTTCCGGGTGCACATACTGCTTGATGCCGTGGAGCGTCGTGCCATGCTCGGCAAACTCTTTGCCGATCTTGGAATACATGCGGGCTTCGTCCGTCATCAGGCGGGCTTCGCGGCTGATGTTGGCGCGCACGATCGGGTGAACCTCTTCCGCCTTGAAGCGGTCGAAGGTGAAGGTGCGCATGGTGCGCGTGTCACGATCCACCAGCGCCAGCACGCCGAACTTGTGAGCATGACCGCCGCCAGTGTTGCGGGTGCGGCCCTGCTTCACGCCGAAATAGGTTTCGTCCACCTCGACAGCGCCGCCGCCCGAACCGAACGGAGCAAGATCACCGGAGCGCATGGCTTCGCGGATGCGGTGAGCCAGGAACCACGCGGACTTGTATTGAACCTCCAGAACGCGGCTCAGCTGATGGGCGCTGATGCCCTTCTTGCTGGACACGATCAGGTGAACGGCCTGGAGCATTTTGTGCAGCGGCATGCGAGCATGCTCGAACACGGTGCCAACCTTGACCGTGAACTGCTTGCGGCACTCGCCACACTTTTTTAGGCCGTGGCGAACGACGCCTTCCGGGTTCTTCACGCTCGGCTTGGAGCGGACGCCGGACAGGTCATAGACGCGACCGCCGACGACGCCACAGTGCGGGCAAACAACCCCATCGGCCCAAACGATGCTCTCCAGAAACGCGAAAGCCTTAGCTTCGTCGTGGAAGTGGGGAGAGGAAAGAACCGACATGGTGAGAACCCTTAGTTGATGGGCCTCTTATACCCTCAACCGATGGGTTTGTAAACTACATAATCGCGGATTTAGTGCCAGATCATCGTCACGATGTCAAGCACATTTTACCTGGTTGGTTATATCTTCAGCTGCCCTGACGCCGCGTGAACTCGATGATCACCAACGGGACTTCGCCTTTCCGCGTCAGCGCGACCGATCGGAACACACGCTTGTTGTCCTTGAACTCCTCCGTTGTCAGCGTCCGCAGGTGGCGGCCATCCGGCTGCGGTAGGTCCGCCGTCCAGGTCAGCGTGTTCGTCTCCGGATCCCAGCGGCCGTCGTCGAAGCGGATCTGCTGATCGTTATTGTCGACCCAGATGCCCCTGTAGCGCCCGGTCGTGCGGTCGAAGCCCCACACGCCCGTCCCCTGATACGGCGTGCCCTCCACCGAAAAACGGTTCAGCATCCACATGCCGCCGGAACGCAGCTCGTTCTCCTGCACGCCCCTGGCATGCCCGTCAGGCTTGCCGGGCTCCTGCGACGGAAAGGTGATCTCGGCGTCCCACACGCCCTGCTCGCGCGCGACGACCTCCAGCTCGGCGGGCGTGGCAGCAAGGGCGGGGACAGCGAAAACGGCGAGCGCTGCGGCAATCATGGTTCTCATGCAAAAGCCGCTAGCGACTCAAAGAAAAAGCCGCGCCCCGGCTTCGACCAGGACGCGGCTTTCATCTGCGAAATTGCCTGCTTACGCCGCCGCTGCAGTCGGCTCCTCGGCGGGCGTCGGGCGCTTGTCGAACACTTCGTCGATCAGACCGAATTGCTTGGCTTCCTCGGCCGACATGAACTTGTCGCGGTCCATCGCGCGCTCGATCTCTTCCAGCGGCTTGCCGGTGTATTTGGCGTACAGCTGATTGAGGTCATGGCGCATGCGCAGGATCTCGCGCGCCTGGATTTCGATGTCGGCGGCCATGCCCTGGGCGCCGCCGGACGGCTGGTGGATCATGATCCGGCTGTTGGTCAGCGCGACGCGCATGCCCGGCTCGCCGGCCGACAGCAGGAAGCTGCCCATCGAAGCCGCCTGGCCGATGCAGACCGTGCCGATGCGCGGCCGGATGTATTGCATCGTGTCGTGGATCGCCATGCCCGCCGTGACCACGCCGCCCGGCGAGTTGATGTACATGTAGATGTCCTTCTTCGGGTTCTCGGACTCGAGGAAGAGCAATTGGGCGGTGATCAGCGAGGCCATATGGTCCTCGACCTGGCCGGTCACGAACACGATCCGCTCGCGCAACAGGCGCGAATAGATGTCGAAGCTGCGCTCGCCCCGGTTCGACTGCTCGATGACGATGGGAACGAGCGCGTCGTGGACCTGGCCGTTCTCGAACGGATTGTTCATGGGGAAATGCGTCCTTCGGGTGTTGTTGAGCACCCTACATCGGACGGAAGCCAAAGGCGTTCAAGCCCCCAAGCCCCTCTCCCCTTGAGGGAGAGGGAGGGACCCGGCCGCGCAGCGGGTGGGAGGGTGAGGGGTGCAGAGCGACGCGCGGCGAGCGTGACTCTGCATCCCCTTCAACTCACATCTTATAGCTTATCCGCGCATAGCCGAACTGCCCCGGCACGTCGTAGGTCGTCGGGTCGAAATTGTTCAGGCTGCACGAGAAGCAGGGCGGCGGATCGGTGTCGAACACATTGTTGACGCCGATCGTGAACGCGAACCGGTGCTGGGCAAAGCCCGGCGTGAAGGTCAGCTGCACGTCCCCGTAGAAGCGGCTGTGCAGCCGGTTCGGCAGCCCGTCGTTCGGATTGATCTCCGTCACGCCATCGATGTAGCGGCCGGTGAACGACGCGGCGATCGTGTCGTTCAGCGACCAGTCGATCGTCGCATTGCCCTTGAACTTCGGGAACGCCTGGTCCGGGCTGCCCCGCTCGGTGCCCTTGCGGTCGAGTACGACGAAACCGTTCGACGCCGACAGCACATATTTCAGTAGCCAGGTAGCATTGACCGCCAAGCCGAACGAGCCGACGCCGGTCTCCGGGGTCCGGTACAGCGCCGTCAGGTCGAGCCCTTCGGTGCGGATGCTGTCCAGATTCTGCAACGTGCCGTCGATCTCGTTGACGAAGCCGTTCCTGGTGCGAACGGTCAGGGCGCAGCTCGCTGCATCGCCCAGCAGCGCGCAGTTTCTCAGCGTCAGGTTGGGATCGACCGCGCCGATCGCCTTCTTGACGCGAATATCGTAATAATTGGCCTCGATGCTGAATGTCGACGCGAAGCCGCTGTTGCGCGCCCAAAGCGGCGCATAGACCGCGCCGAACGTGATGTTGCGCGACGTCTCCGGCTTCAGGTTGATGTTGCCTTGGGTGATAACCGGCAGCTGGCCCGGCGGCTCGGCATAGCTGCCATCGGCCGGGACGCCGTCGGCGATGCAGTTGGCGCGAACCGTGGCATTGGTCTGGAACAGCCCGGACGGATCGCTGGTGCACGGGTCGACGACCGGCAGGTCGAAGCGCGAGCGGCCGCCGAACAGCTCGCCCAGGCTCGGCGCCCGGAACCCGGTCGTATAGGCGCCGCGGAACAGCAGGTCCTCGATCGGCTTCCACAGGCCGGTGGCGGTATAGGTCGTGCTCTGCCCGCTGATCGAATAGCTCGAATGGCGGATCGCCCCGTCCACCTCCAGCGAGTAAAAGAACGGCTTCTCCTTCAGCAGCGGAACGCGGACCTCGCCATAGACTTCGTCCACATTGTAGCGGCCCGCGGCCGGCTGCGCGGGAATGTCCGCGCCCAGTCCCGCCGAAACGATCGGGTCGGGAATGAAATAGGCCGCCTGCACTCGGTGTTCATAGCCGACCGCAAAGCCGACCGGGCCGGCCGGCAGATCGATCAGATTGCCGCTCAGGTTCAGCGTGTAATCGTAGAGCCGCTGGTTGCTCCGGTCACGTTCGGTGAAGCCGATCCAGTTCAGCATCTCGGGCGTGATCGAGCCGAGGCCGCCGAACAGGTTCAGCGGCACGCACGGCGCCGTGCAGTTCGCGATCGGCCCGATCGCCTGCGCGACACGGTCGGCACGGACGTTGCCGGTAAAGCTCTGGTGCGCATCGTTGATGCCGAACAGCGCGTTTGCGTCCCAGTACCAGTCGTGCCCGCCGACGGTGAACGACCCGTCCAGCGTCGCCGTCGCAGACAGCGTGTCGACCGTCTGGTTGAAGGTCCGCTGCCCGGCCTCGACCAGGCGGCGTGCGATGAACGAGTAGTTCTGGTCCGGCTGGCCCGGACGGCCGGCCGACAATGTCACGCCGAACGGGTTGAACGGATTGGTCGCGTCGAACGACAGCGTGTCGAACAGGCTGCCCGCTCCGTTGCCCGCGTCGGGGCCGATGAACAACGGCTCGAACGCCGCCTTGTTCTGCGAATTGCGCCGGTTGTACTGCGCCTTGACGCGCAGGTTGATCTTGTCGGTCAGTTCCTGGCGAAAGCTCAGCCAGGCGCCGTAGCGTTCGCTCGGCGTCAGCAGATAATTGAACGGACCGAAGTTGAAGCGGTCCGATGCCAGGAACGGCCGCAGCTCGGCCAGCGTGGGCGTGCTGTCGGGCGGATTGGAGATCGTCTGATTGCCGAAGTCAGTCAGGAAGCGGCCGTTGACCGCGGCGCTGGAGCATCCGCCGACGGCATCGGCGCAGCTGGTCTGGCCTGGGTTGGGGAACAATGAGATCGGACGGTCCGCCGAGCTCACGGGGTCCTGCTTCACATAGCTCGCGCCGAACACCACGCTGGTGGTCTCGCCCTTCACGCCATAGCTGATGTTGGCGTCGAAGGTGTCCCCGTCGCCCTGGCGGAACGCGCCATATTGCACCGAGGCGCGCAATCCTTCCTGCTCCGCGACCGTGATGATGTTGACCACGCCTGCGATCGCGTCCGATCCGTAGAGCGGCGACGCGCCGGCCTGCAGCACTTCGACCCGTTCGATCATGTTCGCCGGGATCGCGTTGATGTCCACGGTCGCAGGAATACCGCTCGCGCTGGTGCCGTTCACGAACCGCAGGCCGTCGACCAGAACCAGCGTCCGCTTGGCGGAGAGATAACGCAGGTCGATCTCGGCCGAACCGGCGCCGACGCCGCCGCCGTCCGGCGGATTGCCCAGATTGCCGCTGTTGTTCACTTTGGTGTTCAAGCCGCCCGATGCGCTCGGCAGCCGCTGCAGAATGTCGGCGACCGACGTGAGGCCGGTCTGCGCCAGCGACGACTGGTCGAGCGTCACGACCGGCGAACTCTGGTCGAGCGGATTGCGGCGGATCCGCGATCCGGTGACGACGATCGTCTCTTGCGGGCTTGCGTCAGCGGCGGTTTGAACGGGCACCTGCGCGAATGTCGGGCAGGCAGCGAATATCGACAGGACAGCAAGCGCCGTCCCGCCAAGCAGAGTGGCCGGTCGATTCATACATCCTCCCACCTCCGCGACATGAAGAAGCGGAGTCCCGGGGTGGGACAATAAACCTGACGCGGGCTGCTCGATAGCAGGCGGCTGGCGCGCCTGACCGATTCCTGCAACACTGTTGCGGGAAGGCTACAACATATGTGAGCGCTCCCGGCGGAGAGCGCCGACATGCATCCGTTACTTGGCCGCGGCTTTCTTCGTCCGCTTCGGCTTGGCGGCGCTCGCTTCGGCAGCGGCTTCCTCGCTGACTGCGGCTTCCGGAGCCGGCGCAGCAGCCTTCTTGGCCGCAGCCTTTTTCGGCTTGGCCGGCGCTTCCGCCTCGACCGCGCCGGCATCGGCATCGCTCTTTGCGGCCGGCTTCTTGGCGGCCGCCTTCTTGGCCTTGGGCTTGGCCGGCGCATGATCGTGGTCATGGTCATGGCCACAGCCCGGGCCGTGCACATGCCCGTCCTCGTCTGCTTCGATCTCAGCCTCGATCTCCGCGCGGGTCACGTCGCGGTCGGTGATCGCCGCCTTGGAGAACAGGAAGTCGACGACCTTGTCCTCGAACAGCGGCGCGCGGAGCTGCGCTGCCGCCATCGGCTCCTGGCGGATATACTGGATGAAGCGGTCGCGGTCCTCGGGCCGGTACTGCTGCGCCGCCTGCGCAATCAGCCGGTTCATCTCGGCCTGGGTAATCTCGACGCCGTTCTTGGTGCCGATCTCGGACAGCAGCAGCCCCAGCCGCACCCGCCGCTCGGCAATGCGGCGGTAGTCCTCGCGGTCGGCTTCCATCTCCGCACGCGCCTTGGCTGGATCGGCCTCGTGGCTCGCTTCGTGCTCCAGCTGCGCCCAGATCTGGTTGAACTCGGCGTCCACCATCGACGGCGGCACCTCGAAATCGTGCGAAGCGGCAAGCTGGTCGAGCAGCTTGCGCTTCATGTGCGTGCGGGTGAGTCCGTTATGCTCCTGCTCCAGCTGACCCTTGATCAGCTCCTTCAGCTTGTCGATCCCCTCCAGCCCCAGCTGCTTCGCGAAATCGTCGTCCAGCGCAGTTTCCTTGGGCGTGCGGACTTCGTTCACGGTCACGTCGAACGCCGCGGCCTTGCCGGCCAGGTGCTTGGCGCCATAATCCTCCGGGAAAGTGACGTTGACCGTCTTCTGGTCGTTCGCCTTCGCGCCGACCAGCTGGTCCTCGAAACCCGGGATGAACTGGCCCGAACCCAGCTCCAGCGACACGCCTTCGCCCTTGCCGCCTTCGAACTCGACGCCGTCGACCTTGCCGACAAAGTCGATCACGACCAGGTCGCCGGTCTTCGCCTTGTAGGTCGGCTTCTCGGCCGCCTGGAACTGCTTGTTGCCTGCCGCGATCCGCTTCAGCGTCTCGTCGATCTCGCTGTCTTCGACCGGCACAGTCAGCCGCTCCAGCTTCAGCCCGTCGATATCGGCCGCCGGCACTTCCGGCAGCACCTCCAGCGCAACCTTCACTTCGGCGTCCTTGCCGGGCTCGAAGCCTTCGTCGAGCTCGACCGAAGGCTGCATTGCCGGACGCAGATTCTTCTCCGAGAGCAGCTGCTGCACGCCTTCCTGCACCGCTGTCTCCAGCGCCTGCTGCTCCAGCGCCGGGCCGTGCATCTTGCGGACCAGGTTGGCCGGGACCTTGCCGGGGCGGAAGCCGGGCATCCGGATCTGCGGCGCCACTTTCTTCAGCTCGCCATCGACGCGGGCTTCGATGTCCTTGGCGGCAATCTTCAGCGTGTACGCCCGCTTCAGGCCCTCGTTCAACGTCTCGACAGTCTGCATGTCTCGCCTTCTAAATCCTTGAGAGGGTCCTGGCTCTGCGGGAGCTTGGGAATTGGTGCGGGCGAAGGGACTCGAACCCCCACATCTTGCGATACTGGAACCTAAATCCAGCGCGTCTACCAATTCCGCCACGCCCGCGGCAGGACCGCCGGTCGCGGGCGTCTATACCAGCCACCGATAATGGGCAACCCGCAACACGGTCCTGCGTTCCAGCTTTTCAGCCTCAGGAGCGTAAGCATGGCCACCGTCCCCCCGCCCGACAGCGTCCCCGAAACGCCACCCACGACGCCGGACGGCATTCCCGGCGAGATTCCGCCGCTGGGCCCCGATATCGACGTGCCCGATCCGAACCCGTCGGACCCTGGCACGCAGCCCGATTCCGTCCCCGACTAAACGAGCATCTCCATCGCCGGCCCGTGCCCCAGAAAGGCGGAAGGGCTGGCGCTCGCCCCATAGGCGCCGGCCAGGAAGATCGCGATCAGGTCGCCGACCTCCGTGCGCGGAAGCGAGACCTGGTCGCCCAGCCGGTCGAGCGGCGTGCACAGGCAGCCGCACACATTGACGACTTCCTCCGGCTCCGCGCCAAAGCGGTCGGCCACCGCGATCGGATAGTTCCGCCGCACCACGGTCCCGAAATTGCCCGAAGCGGCAAGCTGGTGATGCAGCCCGCCGTCGACGATCAGGAAGACTTGCCCGCCGCTTTCCTTCCGGTCGACGACACGCGTCAGATACACGCCCGCTTCACCAACCAACCAGCGGCCCAGCTCCAGGTTGAACCGCGTGTCCGCCAGCGCTGCCGGCCGCTCGTGATATTGCGCCTCCAGCGCCGCTCCGATCCGCTCGATATCCAGCGACGCGTCGCCCGCAAAATAGGGGATGCCGAACCCGCCTCCCAGGTTCAGCCGCGGCGGCGCGACGCCTGCTTCCTCGGCCAGCCGCGAGGCGAGCGTCACCGTCGCCGCCTGAGCCTCGACGATTGCTTCGGCATCGAGCGATTGCGACCCGGCGAAGATGTGAAACCCGCGAAACTCAGCGCCTTCCGCGGCGATGCGGCGAACCAGCGCCGGCACGCGATCCGCATCGACCCCGAACGGCTTTGCCCCGCCTCCCATCCGCATGCCGGACCCGCGCAGCTCGAAGTCCGGATTGACCCGCACCGCCAGCCGCGGGCGCACGCCGATGCGCGCACCGATCGCGAGCGCGCGCTCCGCTTCCCCTTCGGATTCGAGATTGACGGTCAACCCGTGGTGGATTGCGAATTCCAGCTCCGCATCCCGCTTGCCAGGCCCGGCGAACGACACGCAGAAGCCGGCCATGCCGGCGTCGATCGCAGCCCGCGCTTCCCCGATCGACGCGACGTCGATCCCGTCGACCAGCGGCGCGATCCGATGAACGAGCGTCGCGAACGGATTGGCCTTCAGCGCATAATGGAGATCGATCGACGGAAAAGCGGCGCGGAAACGGGCGATCCGCCGCTCGGCCATCGCGAAATCATAGACGAATAGCGGCGTCTCGCCCGCGCGGCGCACCAACGCGGAGGCCTTGCGCCCGCCGATCAGCAGCGCGCCGCCTTTCGACCGGAAGTCGGCGGGGATCGGCCCCATAGGCTTCATGTTGCAAAGTCCGCCTTCAGCCTCGCGCGATCCAGCTTCCCGTTCGGTCCGCGCGGCAGCTCGGCCAGCCAGACGAACCGCGCCGGCTGCATGAAATTGGGAAGATCGCGTTTCAGCGCCATACGAAGCGTCTCTTCCGCGCTTCCGTCGCCGCGTGCAATCACCAGGATGGCCTGCCCCAGCCGGACATCTGGCACACCCAGCGCGACCGCTTCGCCGGTCAGGCCCGTCGCGACGACAGCCTCCTCGATTTCGGTCGGGCTGATCCGGTTGCCCGCCGACTTGATCATCTCGTCCGCGCGCCCGACAAAGCGCAGCAGCCCGTCCGCTCCCCGAACAACGGTGTCGCCCGACCATACCGAAGTTCCGCCATATCGGGAGGCCGCCGGTGCCGGCCGGAACCGCTCGGCGGTCCGCTGGGGGGCGTGCCAATAGCCCTGCGCGACCAGCGTCCCGCAATGCACCAGCTCGCCCGCCTCGCCGTCGGCGGCAATGCTGCCGTCCGGCCGCACCACCAGCACTTCGGCAAACGGGATCGCCGCGCCGATCGCAGTCGGATGCGCGTCGATCAGCGCGGGATCGAGATAGGTCGACCGGAATGCCTCGGTCAGCCCGTACATCGCGTACAGGTCCGCGGCCGAAAACATCGCCCGCAGCCGCCGCACCAACGGCTCCGTCAGCGCCCCGCCGCTGTTGGTCAGCCGCCTCAGCGTCGTCGTCTCCGGCCAGCTCGCTTCCGTCAGTTGCACCCACAAAGGCGGCACGCCGGCCAGCGTCGTGATCTGGTGCCGCTCCACTGCCTTCACGACGTCGCGGGCGGTCAGATAATCGAGCGGCACCGCGCATGCCCCCGCCGCCCAGGTCGAAAGCAGCTGGTTCTGCCCATAATCGAACGCGAACGGCAGCACGCATAGCGTGCGGTCATCCGCCGCCAGCTTCAGGTAATGCGCCACCGAAATCGCGCCCAGCCACAGATTGGCGTGGGAGAGCATCACACCCTTGGGGCGGCCGGTGGAACCTGAGGTGTAGAGCAGCGCGGCGAGGGAGCTGGGGTCCTGGTCGGATAAGCCTGCGAGCTCGCTCGTCCCGAGCCCCTGAGCGCCTGCCTTGGCAGGCAGTCGAAGGGCTCGGGACGAGCGGATTTCGTTTTCCAGCGCAATCCCACACCCCTCCGGCAAATCCCCCGCCTCGAACGTCGCTGCCCGCGCCTCCTGCGTCACCAGCAGACATGCCCCGCTGTCCGCCAGGATGTACGCCGCTTGTGCCCGCTTCAGCACCGGATTGATCGGCACGTGCACCGCGCCGATACGCGGCGCTGCCAGCGGCAGCAGGCAGGCGGCCAGGGTCTTCGGCAGCCAGCTCGCGACCCGGTCGCCGGGCGCGATGCCCCGCCCGCGCAGCCAGCCGGCCATTTCCTCGACCCGCCGCTCCAGCTCGGCAAAAGTCAGCGCCTCGCCACCGACGATCAGCGCCGGCGCATCGGGCGTGCCGCACGCCGTCAGATGGTCGATCGGCCGCGGCAGCGGATCAAGCTCTTGCAACTGCCGCCCTTCCCCGTCCAAACGTCGCGCCGGCAACAGGGATTAGCGTCTTGTGGGTCACCGGGGAATATTTTGACTCGTTCCGCGCCGCGCAGCTCGCAGCGCGCGGCCGGCTCGATGCGCCCACGCAGGCCGACCCGCTGTTGCGGCTCGAATGGTTCGGCCGGACCTGGGAGCATGCGCACCGCGACGCGCGGCTGCTGATCGCCCGCGCCCGTGCCGGCCAGGCCGAGGCATGGCTGTTCCTCGCCCGCACGCGTCCGAACCGCGCCGTCGCGCTGGTCGGCGATCACAGCATCCATTTCGCCCCCGCCTTCGCCGGCGACCCGGACGAGGCGATGAAGCGTGCGCTGCTGCGGGCGATGGCGCGGCGGCTGCGGCTGTTCGGCATGGCGCGGCTGACCCTGGAGCCGCTTCTGCCCGAAGACGCGGCGCTGCTGCGCCAGGCTTTCCGCAGCGCCGGCTGGACAGTGCGCGACCGCGCGGGGCCTGCCAATTTCACGCTCGACGTCGGCGGCCGCCATTTCGAGGATTATTGGGAATCCTGCCCGATCCAGCTGCACGAGCAGGTTGCCGCCGGCAGCCGGCATCTTCATGTCGAGATCACCGACCTGATCACGCCGGCGCTGTGGGAGGAAGTGGAGCTGGTCGGCGGCCCCGACCCGTTCCTCCGCGCCCTCGCCCAGGATGCGAGCGTCGACCGCACGCTTCGGCTCGGCATCGCCCGGGTCGGCGATGCGCCGGTTGCGGCCCAGCTCTGGACGTTCGAAGACGGGCTCGGTCTCGCCCATTGGCGTGTCGAGGACCGCGAGGCGCGCGAGGTCTACCCGTCCGCCGAGCTCACGGCTTCGATGCTCCGCTATCTGATGAATGTCGATCACGCCCGGACGATCGATCTCGGCAACGGCAAGGAAGCCGATCTGGCCGACTGGGCCGACGATCGCCGCGTGCTCCGCCGGCTCGACCTGTTCAACCCGCGCGCGCCGTCCGCCTGGATTGCCGCGATCGGCGCGTCCGCCGCAGGACTTGTCCGCCGTTCCTCGCTGGACTAGCGGCGGCGGCGATGATTCCGGAATATCATGAGACGGTCGAACAGACCGTGCGCGCGGTCCTCGTCGACACGCTGGGCCTCAGCCCCGAACGCGCTGCCGCCTTCCACGCCGAAACCGCCCTGTTCGGCTCCCTCCCCGAGCTCGACTCGATGGCCGTCGCCGGCCTGCTCACCGAAATCGAGGACCGCCTCGGCATCGTCATCGAAGACGACGAAGTCGACGGCGACATGCTCGCCACCTTCGGCGCGCTGGTCACGTTCCTGGACAGCAAGGTTCAGTAGCTAGCGCAGACAATCGCTCGTCCCGAGCGAAGTCGAGGGGCGCTGGCACGGAGTCCGAGAGCCGCCCCTCGACTACGCTCGGGACGAGCGGGGCTGGCAATCTGCACGAGTCTAAGCCGCTTCCGCCCGCTTCGCCTCGAATTCCGCCGCCGCGAGGAACCGCTCCGCATCCAGCGCAGCCATGCAGCCCGTCCCCGCCGCCGTGACTGCCTGGCGATAATGTTTGTCCATCACGTCGCCGCACGCGAAGACGCCCGGAATTGCGGTCCGGCTCGTGCCCGGCTCGACCGTGATATAGCCTTCGTCCAGAACCAGCTGGCCCTGGAACAGCTCGGTCGCCGGCGAATGGCCGATCGCGACGAAGGCTCCGTCGCAGGCGATATGGCTGTGCTCGCCGGTTCGCGTATCCTTCAGGTCCAGCCCGACCAGTCCTTCGGGCGACCCGCCGGCCACGAACTTCTCGACCGTCTTGTTCCACAACACCGAAATCCGTTCGTTCGCGAACAGCCGCTCCTGCAGGATTTTCTCCGCGCGCAGTGAATCGCGCCGGTGGATCAGCGTCACGTCGGGCGAGTGGTTGGTCATGTACAGCGCTTCCTCGACCGCGGTGTTGCCGCCGCCGATCACCACCACTTTCTTGCCTCTGTAGAAGAAGCCGTCGCACGTCGCGCAGGCCGATACGCCCTTGCCGGCCAATTCCCGCTCGCTGTCCAGCCCCAGCCATTTCGCCTGGGCGCCGGTCGCGACAATCAGCGTGTCGGCCTCATAGACGTCGCCGCCGTCTCCGGTCAGCCGGAACGGCCGCCGCGACAGGTCGACCTCGGTGACGATGTCGTAGTGAAACGTCGTGCCGACATGTTCGGCCTGCTTCTGCATCTGCTCCATCAGCCACGGCCCCTGGATCACGTCGGCGAAGCCGGGATAATTCTCGACGTCGGTCGTCGTCATCAGCTGCCCGCCCGGCTGGATGCCCTGCACGACGATCGGCTTCAGCCCCGCGCGCGCGCCGTAGATGGCGGCGCTCAGGCCGGCCGGTCCCGAACCGAGGATGAGCATGCGTGTCTTGTGAATCGTCATGGCGTGCGAGAATCCCTTCGCCGGTGCAGATAGGGCCGCTGCCCGTGCCGCGCAATTCGCCGCGCTTCGCCGCATGGTTGAGGCGTTCTTAACCATTCCGCCCACAGAACGGGCGCCGGATGGCGCGACGTACCGCTCTGGCTCGGCTGATCACACGGCTTCGGCTCGCGATGCGAGCCGAGCGGAGGCGCGTGATGCGCCACCTTGGTGCCAGTCCCGAGATCGCGCGCGCGCAGATCGACGAAGTCGTCCGCCAGATCGAGCAGACCGCGCCGGTCAACTGCGCCGCGGCCATCGCCATTGCCTATCTCTATGCCGGCACCGGCCACCTCGCGCTGCTGGTCAGCTGCGCGGCGCTGCTGGTGGCGACGATCGGCGGCCAGTTCACGCTTCCGCGCACCCGCTATTCGCGCGTCCGCTATCACAGCGTCACGACCGAATGGCGCGCCGTCCATGTCTATGCCGGCATCACCGGCCTGGTCTGGAGCGCGATCATGGGCGTGCCGCTGCTGACGGCGGCCGAAAGCGACCGCATCTACCTGTTCTGCACGATGGTCGCGGCGATGAGCATGGGCGGGCTGGTGCTCGCGATGCTGCCGCTCGCCGCCCTACTCTACACGGCGATCATGGGCGCGACGCTGGCGCTTGCATTTTGGCTGCAGCCGACGCCGGTGCCGCTCGCCATGTATTGCGCCGACCTGCTGTTCATCCTGATGCTCGGCCGCGTCTATTTCGACCTCGCGAACCTGCTTGTCGGCCAGCTCCAGTCGGCCGAGCAACTGCGCGCCGCCGAACGGGCCAAGCGCGAGGAGCAGCGGCTGCAGATCGAGCGCCGCGCCGCGGACCGACTCGCGGCCGAGCAGGAGCGCGAACAGGCCCGCGCGCAGGAACAGGAACGCCACCATGGCGAGTTGCTCCGCCTCGCCCAGCAGTTCGAGGCCAATGTCGTAGCCGTCGCCCACAGTCTCGAAACGGCCGTCGGCGACCTCCAAGGCTCGTCGGCCAGCCTCCAGGCGATCGGCCGCGACGCCAACGCCAAGGCCTCGGCCGCATCCGAGCGCGCGACCGGCGCCACCCTCGCCGTCGCAGGCGTCGCCGAGGCATCGAAGCAGATGGTCTCCGCGGTGGAGCACGTCTCCGCGCAGGTGTCGGAGCAGGTCCGCGCCAGCGCCACCGCCCGCGCTTCCGCGGACGAGACTCGCCGCACCCTTGAAGAGCTTGCCGCCAGCGCCGAAGACATCGCCAGCGTCGCCACCTTCATTCAGGACATCGCCGCCAACACCAACCTGCTCGCGCTCAATGCCACGATCGAGGCGGCGCGCGCGGGCGAGGCCGGGCGCGGCTTCGCGGTGGTTGCCAATGAAGTGAAGAATCTCGCCACCCAGACCGGGGCCGCGATCGGCCGCATCGGCGCGACGACGGCCGCCATCCAGGCGCGCGTCGCCGACGCACTCGCCGCCGTCGAGAAGACGGCGGCCCAGGTCGAATCGGTCAGCGACGGCGCCAGCGCGATCGCCGAAGCGGTGACCCAGCAGCGCCAGGCGTCGGACCATATCGGCCGCAATGCTCTCGATGCGGCAGAGGATGCCGAGAACGTCCACAGCAACATCGCCCGCCTCGCCGACCGCGCCCGCGAGACCGATGCGCTGACCGACGCGATGCGCACGCTGGCCGGCACTCTCGACGCGCAAAGCCGCGCCCTCACCCGGGCCGCCGGAGATTTCCTGACCCGCCTGCGCGCGGCCTAGGCTCTACTCTCTCGCCTGGCGATCAGCGCCAGTCCCGCCGTCAGCACTGCCGCGATCCACAACGCGTTCGCCTGCAACCGGGCCTGCGCGAATGTGCCAAGCACGGCGCCACCGACCAGCCCCATCCAGAGCTGCAGATAGGGGAGCCACGCACCGTCCTTCCTGCCGGTCAGGGCTGCCGCAAGTCTCTGGCCGATCTTGACCAGGGTGCCGGTCATGTAGGTGAGGCCGATCCGCACTTCGCCGCCTTCTTCGAAGGTCGCGTTCTCCGCGCCCATCGCGAAGGCAGCCAGCAGCAATGCAGCCACGCCCGCCCCCAACGATCCGCACAGCGCAGCCAGCGCCAGCGCGACAGCGACGAGCGCGAGCACGACAGGCTTGCGGGCGACGCGGCCGCGCGCCGCGATCGCTCCGCCGGCCACGCCCATCACGAACGACGCGATCAGCGCGGCGGCCAAGGCCGCGTGGCTCGCCCGCTCGACGAGTCCCACCCCCAGCCGGGTCGAGTTGCCGCTCATGAACGAGACGAAGAACCCGCCCGATTGCATGAAGCCGACGCCGTCGACGAAGCCGGCGACGGCGGACAGCGAGACGGCAAACAGGCGAGCGCGAGCTTCGAGGCGGACCATGGCCGCAGACATCCCTGCTATGGCGGGTCTTGTCGAGCAGATACAAAGCGCCCCGCTGCCGGGGGGGTGAGCAGCGGGGCGTCCAACTTTGGAACACGGAGCCTGCGAAGGGGGGAAGGCAAGCTCCGCCTGCCAGAACGAGCAACCGGTGTGCGGGTTCCGCAAGAACACCCCCGTTTCAGGGCAGGTTCAGCTCCTCGGTTGAACTGAAGGGGCTCGCACGGCATGACGCCGCTTCCTCCAGCTCAAGGAACGCATGTGAAAAAGACGCTGCTTGTCCTCGCTCTCCTGTCCACCGCCGCCATCGCGCAGGCGCCCCAGTTCAGCACCGACCGCCTGACCCAGGACATCCGGACCCTCTCCTCCGACGCGTTCGAGGGCCGCGGCCCCGCCACGCCGGGCGAGGACAAGACGATCGCCTATATCGCGCAGCAGATGCAGGCGGCCGGGCTGCAGCCCGCCGGAGACGTCGAGAACGGCAAGCACGGCTGGTACCAGAAGGTCCCGTTGCTCCGCGCATCGATCAAGGATGCAGACCCCAAGATGGTGCTCACCCTCGACGGCAAGGCGGTGCCGCTGACCCAGGGCGAGCAGATCGCGATGCGCGCGCCGCTCACCGGCCAGAAGCATGTGACGATCGACAACGCGCCGCTCGTCTTCGTCGGCTACGGGGTCGACGCGCCCGAGCGGAAGTGGGACGATTTCAAGGGTCTCGACGTCAAGGGCAAGATGCTCGTCGTGCTCGTGAACGACCCCGATTTCGAAACTGGTCAGGGCGATTTCGGCGGCAAGGCGATGACCTATTACGGCCGCTGGACCTACAAATATGAGGAAGCCGCTCGCCGCGGCGCCGCCGGCGTGCTGATCGTCCACGAAACCGGCCCGGCCTCCTATGGCTGGAACACGGTCAAGAACTCGAACGTCAACGCGATGTTCGACATCGTCCGCAAGGATCCGAAGGCCGAGCACACGCCGGCCGAGGCATGGATCCAGCGCGACGAGGCCGTCGCGATCTTCAAGGCGTCCGGCCTCGATTTCGAGGCGGAGAAGAAGAAGGCTCAGAGCCGCGACTTCAAGCCGGTGCCGCTGAAAGCGACTTTCTCGGCGGATTACGACGTGAACTCGGAAGTCATCACGTCGCACAACGTCGCCGGCGTCGTGCCCGGCTCGACGCACCCGGACGAAGTCGTCGTCTACAGTGCCCATTGGGACCATCTCGGCGTCGGCGAACCTGATGCGAAAGGCGACCGCATCTATAACGGCGCCGTCGACAACGCGACCGGCACCTCCCAGCTGCTGGAGCTCGCCCGCGCCTTCGTGAAAGGCCCGAAGCCCGAGCGCTCGGTGCTGTTCCTGGCAGTCACGGCGGAAGAAAAGGGCCTGCTCGGTTCCGAATATTACGCGGCGAACCCGCTCTACCCGCTGGGCAAGACGGTCGGGGTGATCAACATGGACGGCGGCTCGATCGCCGGGGCGACGAAGAACTTCACCATCTCGGGCAGCGCCAAGCTCGGCCTGCTCGACGATCTCACCAGGCTCGCGGCGGCCGAAGGCCGCTCCTACGCTCCGGACCCGCACCCTGAGGCCGGCAGCTTCTACCGCTCCGACCATTTCCCGTTCGCGAAGCGCGGCGTGCCGGCGATCTCGTTCGACGGCGGCAATGACCTCGTCAACGGCGGCATCGCGCGCGGCGAAGAGCTGGGCAAGGCCTATGTGAAGGATCGCTACCACCAGCCGGCCGACGAATGGAGCCCGGATTGGGATCTGACCGGCATGCAGAACGACCTCGGCCTGCTCTACACGCTCGGCCAGAACCTCGCGAACAGTCGCGAATGGCCGAACTGGAGCACCGACAGCGAATTCCGCGCCACCCGCGACAAGACCGCGGCTAAGCGGAAGTAACAATATCCTCCCCTGAAAGGGGAGGGGGACCGCTCGGCGCAGCCGAGTGGTGGAGGGGTGTCACCGTTCGAGTTCATTCCCCAGCCGCTGACACCCCTCCGTAGCGCTTCCGCGCCACCTCCTCCTCCAGGAGAAGATCGAGGAATCGCAACCTCCCCACCCCGCCCGCGTTCCGCTCACGTGAGTGCCCGCGACGCCCCTCTCGCCAACCCGCGGCTGATCCGCAGCTACGACCTGAGGGGCCAGGTCGGCACCGACCTCACCGAAGCCGACGCGACCGCCCTCGGCCTCTCCTGCGCCGCCGCGCTGCAAGCCGAGCGCCGCGTCGCTGTCGGCTATGACGGCCGCCTCTCCTCCCCTGCGCTGGAATCCGCGCTCGTGGACGGCCTCATCGCGGGCGGTGCGCAGGTTGAGCGGATTGGCCGGGGCCCGACCGGCATGCTCTACCATGCCGTCCACAGCCGCTCTCTCCACGGCGGCATCATGGTCACCGGTTCGCACAATCCGCCGGACCAGAACGGCTTCAAACTGCTGCTCGGCACCGAGCCGGTGTTCGGCGACGCGCTTGCGGCGTTGGCCAGGCGCCGCGGTGAACATCACCGCGGCGGCAAGGCCCGGAACGTTGCCGTGTTCGACGACTATGTTGCGCGGCTGCTTGCGGCCGCCGAAGGCGCCCCGCCGCTCCGCATCGGCTGGGACCCTGGAAATGGCGCGACCGGCGAAGTGCTGGCCGCGCTGATCGAGCGACTGCCGGGCGAACACCGAACCATCAACGGCGCCATCGACGGCCGCTTCCCCGCCCACCATCCGGACCCCTCCGTGCCCGAGAACCTCTGCCAGTTGCAGGCGCTCGTCCGCAACGAACGGCTCGATCTGGGCATCGCCTTCGATGGCGACGGGGACCGCATCGGCGTGGTCGACGGCCAGGGCGAAATCCTATGGCCCGACCAGCTGATCCTGCTGCTTGCCGAGGACCTGCTGCGCTCCCATCCCGGCGCACCGATTGTCGCCGACGTGAAGTCCTCGCGCGTCCTGTTCGACGGCATTGCCCCAGCCGGCGGCCGGCCGGTCATGGCGCCTTCAGGCTATGTCCTGATCCGCGCGGCGATGCTGCGCGAAGGCGCGCCGCTGGCAGGCGAGATGAGCGGCCACATCTTCTTCGCCGACCGCTGGACCGGTACCGACGATGCCCTGCACGTCGCGATGCGGCTGCTTGCGACGCTCGGCCGGATCGACCTCGCCGGCTTCCGCGCCCGCCTGCCGCGCACCGTCGCCACGCCGGAGCTCCGCCTCGCCTGTCCCGACGCAAGGAAGGCAGACGTGCTGGCAGCAGTAGAAGCCGGTCTGGAAGGCGAGATCGACCGCACCGACGGCCTGCGCGTCACGCGCGCGCAAGGCTGGTGGCTCCTGCGCGCCTCAGGCACCGAACCCAAGCTCACCGCGCGGATCGAGGCCTGGAACGACGCAGGACTGGAAACGCTGCGAGCCGATCTCTTCGGCCGGCTCGCAAAGGCGGGATTACAGCTTTAGAGCGGCTTGTGGCCAACGCGAGCCCGCTCGTCCCGAGCGAAGTCGAGGGGCGCTGTTCCGAACCCTACACCACCGCCCCTCGACTTCGCGCTACGCGCTGCGCTCGGGACGAGCGACGTAGATCGATCGGTTCGCGAGCTGTATGACTCAATGAACCCGGTTCAACCCGGCAATCGTGTTGTCGACCAGCGCCTTGTCGGCCTTCGCGTCGTGCTGCTCGGCGATCAGCCGGGCGGCGGCGCCGGTCGCGGCTTCGGCGGCGCGCGCGCGGACTTCGGCGATCGCGCTGCGCTCTGCGGCGGCGATCTTGTCCTCTGCCATCCGGGCGCGGCGGGCGGTCAGTTCTGTCGCGGTCTTCTCGGCCTCGGCGATGATGTCGCCGGCTTCCACCTGCGCATGGGCAAGGATCGCCTGTGCGTCGCCGGCGCTCGCCGCCTGCTGCGCCTTCGCCTTGGCGAGCAGCGCCTCCGCTTCGGCGCGGATCGCCTTTGCTTCGTCGAGCTGACGCCGGGTCTCGGCGATGCGCGCGTCCAGCGCGTCGGCGATCCGCTTCGGGGCCTTGCCGACGAAGATCGCCAGCAGCAGGAAGATGGTCAGGCCGACATAGACCCAGCCTTCGGCTTCCAGCCCCAGCAGGGTCGGCTGGTGATGTTCGGTCTCGGTCAGGGCGACAGTGTTTTCCGCCATCGTCGTCACTCCGCCGCCAGCGCGACCGACTGGACGGCCTCGACCGCCTTGCCGGAATCGGGCCGCGCCCCGGTCAGCCGCTCGACGATGTCGGCGGCCGCTTCGGCAGCGACGGTCTCGATCTCCGCCAGCGCCTTGGTGCGCGCCGCGTCGAGCTGGGCCTGGGCAGCGCCCTGCTTGCGCTCGACTTCCTCGTTGGCCGCCGCCAGCCGCTGCTCCAGCGCCTTGGTGGCCTGGCCGCGCGCGGCGTTCAGCGCCTCACGCGCCTGCTCGCGCGCCGCCGCGACGCTCGCCGCATAGTCGCCTTCGATCCGGTCCGCTTCGGCCTTGGCGGCTTCGGCGGACTCGATATCGCCCGACATCGTCTGCTCGCGCTCGCCGATCACCCGCCCGATCTTGGGCACGGTGAGCTGCACGATCCCGAAATACAGGATCGCGAACGAGATCACGAGCCAGACGAACTGGGGCGCGAAATTGACGACTTCGAATTGAGGCATCGGGCGGCTCGCTTAGGGTCTCAGGTCAGCCCGCGAATGCGAGGTAGAGCGAGACGACGGCCGCGATCAGGCCGAGCGCCTCGACCACCGCGAAGCCGAGGAACAGACGACCGGAAACGCGTCCGTCGGCCTCGGGGTTGCGGAACGCACCCTGCACATAGCTGCCGAAGATGAAGCCCACGCCGATCGCGGCAAGGCCCGCACCCATCGCGGCAAGGCCGGCGCCGATCAGCTTCGCTGCTGCTGGATCCATGATGATTTCCTTTTCCTGTCTGACTTTAGTGGAGGTTGACCGCGTCGTTCAGGTAGATCGACGCGAGGAGAGCGAAAACATAGGCCTGGATCACCGCGATCAGCAGCTCCAGCGCGGTCAGCGCCACGTTCACTGCCAGCGGCACCACGCCGAACACATAGGGGATGGCCCCGAACGAGCCGAGCGCCACGACGAAAGTGCCGAACACGTTCAGCAGCACGTGCCCCGCGGTCATGTTCGCGAACAGCCGGATCGCCAGCGTGAACGGGCGCACCAGGAAGCTGATCACTTCGATCGGCATGATGAACAGGCCCAGGAACGGGTTCACGCCCTTGGGCCAGAACAGCGTCAAAAAATGCAGCCCGTGGCGCAGGAATCCGACGATGCACACGATCAGGAACACGATCATGGCCAGCGCCAGCGTCACCGCGACATGGCTGGTCGGCGTGAAGGCATGCACCCACGGGATCAGGCCCAGCAGGTTCAGGATCAGCACGAAGATGAACACGGAGAAGATCAGCGGCGTAAAGCGCTTGCCTTCGGGTCCGACATTGTCGTCGATCATGCCGCGCACGAAATCGTACATATATTCGACCGCTGCCTGCATCCGGCCCGGAACCAGCTGCGGGCGCGCGGTGCCGACGAACAGGAACGCGGCGATCACGCCCAGCGCGATCAGCATCCAAAGCGCGGAGTTGGTGAACGACACGTCGTATCCGCCCGCTTCGAACGGGTGGATCACGCGGATCGCGAACTGCTCCATCGGGTTGTTGCCAGCGGCCACGTCTTCGTCGTCCTACTTCTGGTCGTTGGTCGGATCGGTGTCGAACTGGTTCGACGTCTTGATCGCCCGCCTCAGGCCCGCCGCGAATCCCAGGATCAGGAGCACGATCATCAGCCAGGGAGTCGTGTCCAGCCAGCGGTCCAGCAGATAGCCGGCAAAGGCGCCCACCAGGACCGATCCGACGAACTCGATGCCGATCGCCCAGCCACGGCTTTCCGCGCGGCCCTCGGCGTCGGTCACGCCGTGATGGGCCGTCGCCTTCGCCTTGGCGATGCGCCGGTCAAGCTCGTCGTTGTTGCGATCGTCCGCCAAGCAAGCACCTTGAGAATAAGAAAACGTCGCCCGACTCGGGGTCGCGGCGACGGATGGCGCGGCGTCCCCGCAGCGCGGCGCCCGATTAGGCAAGGAGTCGGGGGGTGTCAACCGTGTCGATCCGCCGCGCGGGGTTTGCGAAATTGCGCGCGCCCGTTAGCAAGTGTCGCATGCATCATCGTATACTGGCCGCCGCGCTCGCTCTCCTCCTGCCGGCGGTCTCTCCCGCCGCCGAACCGTCCCAGGCCGTCCTCTACAGCGATGTCACGCTGATCGACGGCACCGGCGCGCCGCCCCGCGCGCATACCGACGTGCTGGTCCGGGGCGACCGCATCGCGGCGGTCGGCCCGCATGGCCGCGTCAAGGCGGACGGCGCGCGCACGGTCGACCTCGCCGGCCGCTACATGATCCCGGGCCTGATCGACAGCCATGTCCATCTCGCCACCCCGCCCGACCGCGCCGAAGCGCTCGCCGAGCTCCGCCGCAACCTTTACGGCGGCGTCACCGGCGTGCGCGACATGGCCGACGACCTCCGCTCGATCGCCGAGCTCGCGCGTGAGGCGGAACAGGGGGAGATCGAGGCGCCCGATATCGCCTTCGCCGCGCTGATGGCCGGGCCGTCTTTCTTCGCCGATCCGCGCGTCGCCGCCGCCAGCCGTGGCTATGAACCAGGGACCGCACCATGGATGCAGGCGATCGATTCGCGCACCGACCTGCCGCTCGCCGTTGCCCGCGCGAAGGGCACCGGCGCCGATGCGATCAAGATCTATGCCGACCTCCCGCCGGCGCTAGTCTCCGCGATCGCGGCCGAAGCGCATCGCCAGGGCCTGTTGGTCTGGACCCACTCGGCGATCTTCCCGACCCGCCCCGCCGATGTGCTCGCGGCAGGTCCCGACGCGATCAGCCATGTCTGCTATCTCGCCTATCAGGTCGAGCCGGTGATGCTCGCCAATTACGAGGACCACACCCCGGTTCACGAAAACCTGCTCGCCGCCAAGGGCGACGATCCGGTGATGGCAAAGCTGTTCGCGGAGATGCAGCGCCGCGGCATGGTGCTCGACGCGACCGGCTCCCTGTTCGTCCGCATGGAAGCGGAGCGGGCCAGGCATCCTGAGCGGGCGCCGCTTCGCTGCACCGGCAAGACCACGGCGCGGCTGACGGCCCAGGCGTATCGCGCCGGCGTCACGATCTCCGCCGGCACCGACAATGGCGGCCCGCCCGACTTCCCCTGGCCCGCCGTGCATGACGAGATCTTCTTCCTCGTCCACCAGGCCGGCATGCCGCCGCTCCAGGCGATCCGCGCCGGAACCCTGAACGGTGCCCTCGCGATGGGCCGCGCGAAAGAGACCGGCACCGTCCAGGCCGGCAAACTCGCCGACCTCGTCGTGCTGACCGATGACCCTACCGCCGCGATCGAGAATATCCGCAGCATCGCCATGACGGTGAAGCGCGGCCGCGAATATCCGCGTGCGAACTACAGGCCGAAGGAGCAATGATGCACGACCGCCGCAGCTTCATCGCCATGGCGGCAGCCGCCGCGGCCGCGCCCGCGCTGGCGGAGCTTGCGCCCGCCGATCCGCTCGCCGGCAAGATCGTCGTCAATGTGCTGGGCGGCCTCGGCGACCCCAATATCGAAGGCGACGGCGATCCCTTCACCCCGCGCGTGCTCGCGGAGGCCCATGCCTCGGGCCTGACCGCGGTCAACACCACGCTCGGCTATGTCGCGGGCCCCGGCGATCCGTTCGAAACAAGCGTCCGCAGCGTCGCCGAATACGACGCCTTCCTCCGCGCCCATCCGAAGGACCTGCTCAAGGTCTTCACCGCCGGCGATATCCGCCGCGCGAAGGATCAAGGCAGGATCGGCATCATCTACGGCTTCCAGAACGGCGCGATGATGGGCAGCGACGCCACCCGCATCGACCTGTTCGGCGACATGGGCGTGCGCATCTTTCAGCTCACCTACAACCCGCCGAATCAGCTCGGCGGCGGCGCGATGGCGCCCGGCAATCCGGGCCTGACGCCGTTCGGCCGCGAGGTCGTCGCGCGTCTGAACGAAAAGCGCCTGATGGTCGACCTGTCGCACAGCGGCACCCGGACCTGCCTCGACGCAGCCCGCACGTCGACCGCGCCGATCTCGATCAACCACACCGGCTGCCGTGCGCTCGTCGACCTGCCGCGCAACAAGACCGACGAGGAGCTGCGGCTGGTCGCCTCGCGCGGCGGCTTTGTCGGCATCTATTTCATGCCCTTCCTCGATCCGCACGGCCACGCCCACGCCGCCGACGTCGTGCGCCATATCGAGCACGCCGTGAAGGTCTGCGGCGAGGATCATGTCGGCATCGGCACCGACGGCTCGGTTACGCAGATCGACGACCTGCAGAAATACGCCGCCGCTCTCGCCAAGGAAAATGCCGAGCGCCGCGCAACCGGCGTCGCCGCGCCCGGCGAAGGCCCGGATACCTATCCCTTCACCATCGACCTGCGCGGGCCGGACCAGTTCCGAAAGCTCGCCGGGCTGCTGGGCGGGCGCGGCTTCACGCCCCGCCAGATCGACAAGATCCTCGGCCTCAATTTCCTGCGCTTCGCGACGGACATCTGGGGCGCATGATCCTGATCGACCGGGCGGAGGTCCGCCGCCGCCTCGACCGTCGCAGCTGCATTCCCCTGATGCGCGAAGCGATGATCGCACTCGCGACCGGCAAGTCGAAGCAGCTCCTCCGCGGCATCATCGACCTGGACGGCGGCAACGCGTTCGGCGTGATGCCGGGCGCACTCGAAGGCGCCGGCTTCGGCGCCAAGCTGGTCAGCGTCTTCCCCCGCGCCGAGCATTCGCACCAGGGCGTGATCCTGCTGTTCGACGAAGCGACCGGCGCGCCCGCCGCCGTGATCGATGCCGGCGAGGTCACCGCGATCCGCACCGCCTGCGCATCCGCCGCCGCGACCGACGCGCTCGCCGTTCCCGATGCGCGCACGCTCGCGATCCTCGGCACGGGCGAGCAGGCCTGGCAGCACGCCCTCGCCGTCCCGCTGGTCCGCGAGATCGACGCGATCCGCCTCTGGGGCCGCTCGCGAGACAGAGCGCAGGCCCTCGCCCGCCGGATCGAAGGCGAGCTCGGCATCGCCGCCACCGCCGCCGGCTCGGCCGCGGAAGCCGTTGCCGACGCCGCGGTCGTCTGCACCACCACCGCGTCGCCTGAACCGGTCCTCCACTCCGCCGACATCGCCGACGGCACCCATATCAACCTGGTCGGCTCAAGCCGCGCCGGCCCGGCCGAGATCGACAACGCTCTCGTCGCCCGCGCCCGCTTCATCCCCGACCATCGCGAAGGCGTGCTCGCCCAGGGCGCCGAGTTCCTCCGCGCCCGCGCCGCCGGCCTCGTCACCGACGCGCACGTCCTTCCCGAAATCGGCACCGTCTTCGCCAGCACCACTCCCGGCCGCCTCGGCCCCGCCGACGTGACGATCTACAAATCATTGGGCTCGATCGTGCAGGACCTCGCCTGCGCCCGCTATCTGCTCGACGGCGCCGGCGGCTGAATGCGGATACTGCTGCTCGGCGCCGGCGGATTCATCGGCCGTCACATCGAGGCGGAGCTGCTCCGCCACGGCCACGGCGTCAGCGCAGTCGTTCGTCGGTCCGATGGCCGCGAGGTCCGGCACATCGCGATCGATCTCGCGACGGCGAGGGACGAAGCGGTGTGGCGCCCGCACCTGGCCGGCGTCGACATTGTCATCAACGCGGCCGGCGTGCTCAGCGGGCCGGACATGGACGCTGTCCATGTCGACGCGCCCCGCGCGCTCTATGCGGCCTGCGCCGCGGCCGGCGTGAAGCGCGTGGTGCTGATCTCCGCGATCAGCGCGCGCCCGGACGTGGACACCGACTATTCGCGCTCAAAGCTCCGCGGAGAGGAGACGCTGAAGGCCTCGCCTGTAGCTTGGACGATCCTGCGACCCTCGCTCGTCTATGGTGACGGCAGCTATGGTGGCACCTCGCTGCTGCGGGGGATGGCCGGCCTGCCCTGGTTCGTCCCTGTCCCCGGCGATGGCGGCTTCGCATTCTCGCCGATCCACGTCCGCGATCTCGCTCGCGCGGTCAGGCTGGCGTGCGAGGAAAGCCGCTTTGCCGGCCAGGTGCTGGAGCCGTCCGGTCCGGAGACGCTGGCTCTCCGCGACCTGCTCGCCCGCTACCGCCATTGGCTCGGCTTCGGCCATGCGCGCTTCCGGTCCGTGCCGATGCCCATGATGCACGTGCTCGGCCGCCTCGGCGATCTGTTCGGCGCCGGCCCGATCGCCAGCAACAGTGTTCGCCAGATGATTGCCGGAAACGTTGGCGACGGCGCCGCGTTCGCCGCCGTGATCGGCTTCCAGCCGCGCTCACTCGATTCGGCATTGCGCGATCGGCCTGCGCAGGTGCAGGATCGTTGGCACGCTCGCCTCTTCTTCCTGGCGCCGCTCGCCACCGCGGTGCTGCTGGCGCTGTGGCTGGTCTCGGCGCTTCTCGGGCTGCTCTACGGCGCCGCCGAAACCCGAGCCGCCGTTCAGGGGCTCGGCATGCCCGAGGCTTGGGCAAGGCCCCTCCAGATCGCGGGCAGCCTGATCGATCTCGGCCTCGCCGTCCTGCTGCTCGCGGACCGCCGCGCGCGCTGGTCCACGCTCGCCCAGCTGCTCGTCGTGCTCGGCTACACAGCGGTCATTGGAATCGCCTTGCCGCGACTCTGGCTCGATCCGCTCGGACCGCTCATGAAGAACGTGCCGATCCTTGTGTTGATCCTGATGCGCGGCGCGATCGCGGTGCGGCGCTGATGGAGCTCTACCTCCTCGTCAAATGGGTCCATGTGATCAGTTCGACCGCGCTGTTCGGATTCGGAGCGGGCACAGCCTGGTATCTCTGGTGCGCGCACCGCACGCGCGACCCCGGGACCATTGCCGCGGTCGGACGGATGGTGGTCAAGGCCGACTGGATCTTCACCGGCACCAGCGGCGTCGTGCAGCCGGCGAGCGGATTGCTGCTCGCCAATCTCGCCGGCTATTCGCTGACAGAGCCCTGGCTGCTGGCGACCTACGGCCTTTACGCGCTGGCCTTCGCCTGCTGGTTTCCCGTCGTCGGCCTTCAGATCCGGGCTCAACGGCTGGCCCAGCGAGCTCACGACGCGCAGGCGCCGCTCGGGCCCGATTACGACCGCACGATGCGCCTGTGGTTCCTGCTCGGCTGGCCGGCATTTCTGGGGCTCATCGTCATATTCTGGCTGATGATCGCGCGACCATAGCGCGGCAATTAAGCCGCCTCCGGAACTTTGGCATTGCGGGGGGATTTGGCTAAGGGATTGCCGAACAGCAGGGGGGCGTATACGCATGTGTCCTTCCCCGATTTGGAAAGCCGGAACGCGGCTGTGGTGGCAGCTGGGGACGTGCGCGGTGCTCGCGCTCGGAACGTCCGCCTGCGCGGGCGGCATTCTCGATCCGGTCGGTCCGGTCGGCCACGACGCCAGCACGATCCTGATCGACGCGACCGTGATCATGCTGGCGATCGTGATCCCCACCATCCTGCTCGCCTTCTGGGTCGCCTGGCGTTACCGCGCGTCGAATCCGAAGGGGGAATATCTTCCCTACTGGTCCTATTCCGGCCGGATCGAGGCCGTGGTCTGGTCGATCCCGATCCTGACCATCATGTTCCTGGGCGGGGTGATCTGGATCGGCAGTTACCGGCTCGATCCGTTCCGCCCACTCCCGTCGCCGATCCCGCCGCTCGAGGTGCAGGTCGTCTCGCTCGACTGGAAATGGCTGTTCATCTACCCTGAGCAGGGGATCGCCACCGTCAACCAGCTCGTCGTGCCTGCCGGGGTGCCGGTGCATTTCTCGATCACCTCGGCCAGCGTGTTCAACGTGTTCTTCGTGCCCCGATTGGGCTCGATGATCTACGCGATGCCGGGCATGGTCTCGCAGCTCTATCTGCAGGCAGACCGGCCGGCGGACCTGTTCGGCATTTCCGCCCATTTCAGCGGCGACGGCTTTTCCGACATGCAGTTCGAGGTGAAGAGCCTGCCGCCGGCGCAATTCGCGTCATGGCTGCAGGGCGTCCGCGGCACCGGGGCGGTGCTGGACCGCGTCGCCTATACGCAGCTCCTGCAGCAGAGCCAGAACGTGCCCGCGCTCGCCTTCAGCGGCGTCGACCCGCAGCTGTTCCAGGCCATTTCGACCCAGAAGATCGCGCCGGGCCCGGGCCCCGAGCCGCCCACGCCCGAGCACGCAGGGCGCGAAGTTTCGACCGGAGGGAGGCACTGATCGATGTTCGGTAAGCTCAGCTGGTCGGCGATACCGGTCCACGAGCCGATCGCACTGATCACGTCGATCGTCGTGATCCTCATCATGCTGGGCATTCTCGCCCTGATCACCGTCAAGGGCTGGTGGCCGTATCTCTGGACCGAATGGATCACCAGCGTCGATCACAAGCGCATCGGCATCATGTACTGCATTCTCGGTGTGGTAATGCTGATCCGCGGCTTTGCCGACGCGATCATGATGCGCACGCAGCAGGCGGTCGCGGTCGGCGGCGCCCAAGGCTACCTCAATCCGGAACACTATAACCAGATCTTCTCCGCCCACGGCACGATCATGATCTTCTTCGGCGCGATGCCGCTGGTGATCGGCTTCATGAATTTCCTGACGCCGCTGCAGCTCGGCGTGCGCGATGTCGCTTTCCCGACCTTGAACTCTGTCAGCTTCTGGCTGACCGCGTCCGGCGCGCTGCTGGTCAACGTCTCGCTGTTCATCGGCGAGTTCGCGCGGACCGGCTGGCTGCCCTATCCGCCGCTCAGCGAAGCGACCTACTCGCCGGGCGTCGGCGTCGACTATTACCTCTGGGCGGTGCAGATTTCGGGCGTCGGCACGCTGATGACGGGGATAAACTTCGTCACCACGGTGCTGAAGATGCGCTGCCCGGGCATGAGCCTGCTGCGCATGCCGATGTTCTGCTGGACGACGCTGTCGTCGAGCCTGCTGATCGTCGCCGTCTTCCCGATCCTGACCGCGACTCTGGCGATGCTGAGCCTCGATCGGGTGTTCGGCTGGCATTATTTCACGAACGACGCGGGCGGCAACCCGATGATGTTCATGAACCTGATCTGGGCCTGGGGCCATCCGGAGGTCTACATCCTGGTGCTGCCCGCCTTCGGCATCTTCTCCGAAATCTTCTCGACCTTCTCGGGCAAGCCGCTGTTCGGCTATCGCTCGATGGTCGCCGCGACCCTGTTCATCTGCGTCGTGTCCATGATGGTCTGGCTGCACCATTTCTTCACGATGGGCGCCGGACCCGCGGTCAACACCTTCTTCGGCATTGCCAGCAGCGTCATCGCGGTCGGCACCGGCGTGAAGATCTACAACTGGATCTTCACCATGTACGGCGGCCGCGTCCGCTTCGCCGTGCCGATGCTCTGGTCGATGGGCTTCATCTTCACCTTCATCATCGGCGGCCTGACGGGCGTGCTGCTCGCCGTGCCGCCGGCCGACTTCCTCGTCCACAATTCGATGTTCCTGGTCGCCCATTTCCACAACGTGATCGTCGGCGGCGTGGTGTTCGCGCTGTTCGCCGGCCTCGACTTCTGGTTCCCCAAGGCGTTCGGCTTCCGCCTGCACGAAGGCTGGGGCAAGGCCGCCTTCTGGTTCGCGTTCTTCGGCTTCTGGATCACGTTCGCGCCGCTCTACATCCTCGGGCTGCAGGGCATGACCCGGCGGCTCCAGCATGTGAACATCGACGAATGGAAGCCGATGCTCGACCTGTCGGTGCTCGGCATCGTCGTGCTGATCCTGGGCGTCATCAGCCAGGTGATCATGCTGGTGGTCTCGATCCGCGACCGCGAAAAGCTGCGCGACGTGACCGGCGATCCGTGGGACGGGCGATCGCTGGAATGGGCGACGCCTTCGCCCGCGCCGTTCTTCAACTTCGCGACGATGCCGAACGTCGAGGGCGAAGAGGCCTATTGGGGCATCAAGGTGCGCGCGATCGAGACCCAGCGGCTGGGGCCGGAGCCGAAATATGATCCGATCGAGATGCCGCTGAACAGCCCGGTCGGCTTCTACACTGCGGCCTTTGTCAGCGTGACCGGCTTCGCGCTGATCTGGCAGATATGGTGGCTCGCCGGGCTCGGGCTGCTCGCCGCCTTTATCGGGTTCGTCGTCTTTGCCTGGCGCGACGTCCACGAATTCCATGTGCCGGCCGATGAGGTCGCGCGCATCGACCGGGCCCGCCGGGCGGCGCGCGAGAAGCTGATGGAGCGGATTGCCGCCGAACAGGGGGCGCTCGCGTGACCGACACCTCGCTTCCCGCCACTCGCGAGACGATCCGCCGCGTCCGCGAAGACCCGTACCGCCTCGGCCACCGCGACCACGCGCCCGGCGAGCCGGTCGCCGGCACCGGCCAGGGCACCACCGGCCCTGCCAGCAAAAGGGTCATCGTGGGTTACGGCTTCTGGATCTTTCTGCTGAGCGACATAGTCATGTTCGCGTGCTTCTTCGCCGCCTTTGCGGTGCAGCGGAACGCGACCGCCGGCGGGCCGGGCATTCGTGAGCTGGTCGAGATGCCGCGGGTCGGCATGGAAACGGCGGCGCTGCTGCTGTCCAGCTACACCTGCGGCCTGTCCTTCGCCGCGACCAATGCCCGCAACCTGTTCTGGACCCAGACCTTCCTGCTGATCACCGGCCTGCTCGGCCTCCTGTTCGTCGGACTGGAGCTGTTCGAGTTCATCGATCTGGCAAGCCGCGGCATGACCCCGCAGCGCAGCGGCTTCCTGACCTCCTTCTACGGCCTGGTGGGCCTCCACGGCCTGCACGTCACGATCGCCGGGCTGTGGCTGCTGACGATGATGGCCCAGGTGCAGGTGAAGGGTTTCCGCCCCGAAATCGTCCACCGGCTGATCTGCTTCAACCTGTTCTGGCACGCGCTGGACATCGTCTGGATCGGCATTTTCACGATCGTTTACCTGATGGGAGCCGTCACATGAGCGAGCTCGAATTCGATCCGCATCGCTACACCGGCGCGCTCGACGACCGCGAAGACCATGCGCCGGGCGACGAGCCGGCGGAGGACGCCGGCCATTGGATCACCAACTCCAATCTGGGCCTCGGCTTCTCGGTCATCCTGACGGTCGGGGCCTTCGTGCTCGCCAACACGAACCTGATCTACGGCCCCTCGATTCCGATCGCGCTGCTGGTGCTGGCGATCGCCCAGATGGGCGTGCACCTGGTCTTCTTCCTTCACATCACCACCGGGCCGGACAACACCAACAACGTCCTCGCGCTCGCCTTCGGCATCCTGGTCGTGTTCCTGATCGTCGCCGGATCGGTGTGGATCATGAACCACCTCGACAACAACATGATGCCGATGGACGAACTGATGCGTATGCAGCGTTAGCGCGCCCGCCAGACGCGCGCGACGCCGAAGGCCGACAGCCCCGCCAGCGCGAACCAGGTGAACGCATATTGCAGGTGGTTGTTGGGGAAGGATACCACCGTCAGCCCGCCGACCGGCTGCCCCGCCCGCTTCGGCGCTGCCCCCGCATCGATGAAGTAGGGAGCGAGTCGTGCAAGCTGCCGCGCCCGGCCGATGGCGGCGACGTCGCGCGAATACCAGCGCTCATGCGCGGGATCGTTGGACCGCAGGAAGGCGCCGCCGGGCTCGCTGATCCGTAGCAGGCCGGTTACCGTCACGATGCCGGCCGGCTCGTCCGCCGCCCGATCGCGGTCCTCGGCCGGCACGAAGCCGCGATTGACGAGCACCGTCCAGCCGGCCTCGGTCCGAAGCGGCGTCATCACCCAATAGCCGGGGCCAAGGGCAGTCGCCGCCTGCACCAGCGTCTCGCGATCGTGAAGGAAGACGCCTTGCACGCGCACATGGCGATAGGCGTCGCCTTTGGCGCTGACCCGTCGCCACTCCGCCGGACCCGGCGCCGCGACGGGCGGAGCATGGACCCGCTGCTCCACCGCCGCGATCAAGGCCAGCTTTTCGCCCCGCCGCTCGACCTGCCACAGCCCCAGTCCCACGAACAACAGAACGCCCGCGGCCAGCAGCGCCGTCAGCAACAGGCGCTTGCGCCCGGAGCCTCCGCCCGCCGCCACCGGCTCAGCGCCCGCGCATCTTGTCGGTTACAAGCACCGCGCGGGAGTTAGGAAGAAGCCGCATATCGACCGCCCTCTGCACCAACGCGGCGGTGAAGACCAGTGTGACGGCCGTGAGCAGCGACGCCGGTTGTCGGATCCTCATGCCTCCGTCGCGACGAAACGGTCGAGCCGCCACGCCCGCAGCAGCAAGACGGCGCTCGCAGCGATCGAAATGACCAGTGCCGCAAGCGAAGCTTCCGGACCGAACCCACCGCCGCTCAGCGCCTCAGGCACGCCTGGAGCCGGATGCAAGGCAAGCGGTCCGCCCGCAATGTCGGTCGTCCCGGAAACCGCGGCGCCGAAGATCCAGCCCTGGGTGGAGTTCCAGCCGGCGTGAATACCGATCGATGCCCAGATGCGCCCGGTGATCAGATAAAGGCCGATGCCGATGCCCTCTCCCGCGATCAGGCAGGCCGCGGCAAACGGGCTGGAATCCGGATTGGCGAGATGCAGCACGCCGAACAGCAATGCGGCCAGAGCAAGCGCCGGCCAGACTCCGGCCGCGCGCCAGAGAAGCCGGAAAATGACCAGCCGCAGCACGGTTTCCTCGAGCACGCCGGACCGGATGGAATCGCGCAGCGCCAGAGCGGCCTTGTCGATCGTCCTGGGTTCGATGACTGCCCAGCCGAATGTCCACAGCACGCCGACGATCATAGCCATCAGCGCGCCGCCCAGCGCCAGCCCCGCCGGCAGATCGAAGGCGGCGCGTCCAAGGTCCAGTTCCGGAACCTTCCGTCGCTCGCCCAGCCGGACCGCACCCC
>NZ_DASTXI010000230.1:0-3244 GCF_035758555.1 Sphingomonas sp.
GGCAGGATCGCCCCGTCGACGTCGCTTCGGCGAACCTGACCGGCGGCCGCAGCGTCAACTTCGATCTCGGCGGCTCCTATTCGCTGACCAAGAACCTCGATGTGACCGCGGGCGTCCGCTACAAGGCCGAACGCCGCGATCGCCTGCAGATCATCGACGACGGCCGCCGCGACAGCCAGGCGGTGTATATCGGGACCGCGTTCAAGTTCTGATTGGGGTGAGGGCCCTGTCGGTCTTTCACGAACTCGGGCGGTTATTTGCCATACTAGCGCTATTGATGGCTGGCTCTAACGTGGCGGCGGCTGACGAGCCCAGCTCTGGCATTTGCTGGGTGAGTGACGTGCGTGTCTCCAATGAAGGTGTTCGCGTCTATTTTCCTCGCCGCGGCGGACCAATGTTTGTTTCCCATCGAGGAAGCATTCTTATCCCCGAAGCCGCACCGGCGGAGCCGGACACTCCCGATGCAGCTATGTCCGCGGTTCTTGGCGAAGAGTTTTTCGCCTCGAATGGTCCCGAAGACGGTTGCACGTTGACGGTCGTACTGAAGGACGGAAAGGTTGGACTCGACGCCCGCGCGACAATGAACCTGCCTGGCCTGCCGCATCAAAGCGAAACGCAGTTCATTCCCGCGCGCTAGCTTTCTATCCAGTGGTCAATCGCCGCCCAACCGTCCGCCCCGAGCGGCTGCAGTCTTCGGAACCGGGTTGACGTCATGCCGCCGAGCGAGAGGACGGGTGTGCGTGCGGAGGCTGCGAGGGGGGCGAAGCGGTGTGGACCCAAGGTTCTTGCGCCCGGGTGCGAGCAGGTCGGGAAGACCGGGGAGAGCAGGAGTAGGGAAGCGCCGGCGCGCTCGGCTGCCCTGATCTCGCTGCGATTGTGGACGGGATAGAGGCGGGGAAGTGTGCTGCGGCCCCGGCTAGCGCCGTACACGGCTCGCGCGCCGGCTTGCTGCGCCTCCTTTTCGGTGCCGGCGAATGCGACGAAGCGGCCCTGCTCACGGATGCGTCGGGCCATGGCCAGCCGCTCGGCGAGCGGCAGCGAATAGTGGCGGACGATCACGCCGGCGCCTTTGGGCAAGCGGGCGACGGCGCGCCACATCGCTTCGCCCTGCCGTTCGTCGGTCAGCATCCAGACGCGCGGCAGGGCAAGGTGGCGGCGGCTCATCGCCCTGCCTATAGCAGCGCCGATGCTCGAAACTGAACGCCTTGCCGAGGTCCGCGAACGGATCGCCCGCGCCGCCAAAGTCGCGCGGCGCGACTCCGCCGACGTGACGCTGATTGCTGTGTCCAAGACCCATCCGCCGGAAGCGATCGTGCCGCTGATCGAAGCGGGCCAGCGCGTGTTCGGCGAAAATCGGGTACAGGAAGCGGAAGCCAAATGGCCCGCGCTCGCCGAGCGCTACGAGGATCTGGAGCTGCACCTGGTCGGCCAGCTCCAGTCGAACAAGGCCGAGGCGGCGGTGCGGTTGTTCGATGCGATCCACTCGGTCGACCGGCCGTCGCTGGTCGAAGCGCTGGCGCGCGCGATCGACACGACAGGACGCAGCCCGACCCTGTTCGTGCAGGTGAATATCGGCGACGAGCCGCAGAAGGGCGGCTGCGAGGTGGCGGAGCTGCCTGCCCTGCTGGAGCGAGCGCACGGGGCGGGGCTGGCGATCTCCGGCCTGATGTGCGTGCCCCCGGCCAGCGTGGAAGCGGCCCCCTATTTTGCGCTGCTCGCGAAGCTCGGGCGCGACCAGGGCCTGCCGCTCCTCAGCATGGGCATGTCCGACGATTTCGAGACCGCGGTGATGCTGGGCGCCACGCATGTGCGGGTTGGGTCCGCATTGTTCGGGGCACGCGCTTGAGGTTCGACGGCATCATTTTCGATTTCGACGGCGTGCTGCTGGAGAGCGAGGCGGCGGGGAACGAGCAGCTTGCCGAGCTGCTGACCGATCTCGGCTTCCCGCACAGCCGTGAGGACACGCTGACCCACTATACCGGGCTCAGCGGGCCCGACTTCATCGCCGCCATCGAGGCGCGGATCGGGACGGCCCTCCCGCCTGAATTTTACCCGCGCCGCGCCGAGGAGGATGCGCGCGTGCTGACCGAAGGATTGGCGGAAGTGGCCGGCGCGGTCGCCTTCGTGCGCTCGTTGCCCGACGACTGGCCCAAGGCCGTGGCTTCGTCGAGCAGCACGCATTGGGTGAAGACGCATCTCGCCCATCTGGGGCTGACGGACGCGTTCGGCGACAAGGTGTTCAGCGGCAAGGAACACGTCGCGCGCGGCAAGCCGGCCCCGGACCTGTATCTGCACGCCGCCGACGCGCTGGGGATCGCCATCCGCCGCACGGCGATCCTGGAGGATTCGATCGTCGGCGTCACGGGAGCAGTGGCTTCGGGCGCGCACGTGATCGGCCTTTGCGCCGGCACCCATTGTCTGCCCGGCCACGCGGACAAGCTGCGTGCCCTCGGCGTGCATGACATCGCGGCGGACTTCGAAGAGGTGATGCGGCTGATCGCCTAAAGCTGGTGGCCGGTGCGGTCGCGTTTGGTGGCGAGATATTTCTCGTTGTGCGGGTTGGGCGCGACGCGGTGGGGGACGCGTTCGACGACCTCGATGCCGCCCCTTTGCAGCTCGGCGACCTTGGCCGGGTTGTTGGTCAGCAGCCGGATGCGCCGTTGGCCGAGCAGCTCCAGCATCCGCGCAGCGATGCGGAAGTCGCGCGCGTCGACGCGGAATCCGAGGCGCGTGTTCGCATCGACCGTGTCGAAGCCCTGGTCCTGCAGCGCATAGGCGCGCAGCTTGTTGATCAGGCCGATGCCGCGGCCTTCCTGGCGCAGATAGAGCAGGATGCCCCAGCCGGCGCCGGCGATCTCGCCCAGCGCGGCATGAAGCTGCGGTCCGCAATCGCACTTCAGGGACCCGAGCACGTCGCCGGTCAGGCACTCGCTGTGGAGGCGGACCAGCGGTGGCGTTCCGTCGGGCTGGCCGAGGATCAGCGCGACGTGCATGTCGCCGCCGTCGCCCGAGCGGAAGGCAACGATCTCCGCATGCTCGTCCGCCTCGACCGGCAGGCGCGCGCGCGTCGCGATGCGAAGCTTGGCGGGGTCGGCGAACGCGTCGATATCGGCGGGCGCAAGCGAATCCTGCGCCGCCGCTTCCCGCACGAAAAAGGCCGGGAGCACGCCTGCGATCCGCGCCAATTCCAGTGCCGCGTCCGCGGCCGCCTGATCCCCGACCGGCCTTGCGCGGAATGGGCCTT
>NZ_DASTXI010000018.1:0-11298 GCF_035758555.1 Sphingomonas sp.
GTTCCCGCCATGATCACCGGAATGCGGCCCCAGGCATGGCGCTGCTTCAGTCCGTCGGCGATGCGGCCGCCCAGCACGATGCCGAGGAACCCTCCTGCCGCCGCGCCACCGCCCAGAAACAGCCCCACTTCCGTCTTCGGCTGGTGCAGGACCGTTTCGGCGTACAGCGCTCCGAACGCGGCCACGCCGTACGACACGAATGCGATCAGGCCATAACCGAGCGAAACATAGAGAAAGGCGGGCGTTCCCCAGATCAGCTTGAAAGTCGGATAGTCGCGTTCCCTCAGCGCGCTTGCCCATGAAAACACCGCATAGATGCCGCCGCCGACTGCGAGCCATTGCGCCGGATCGCCGATCGCCAGCGTGAGCACCCAGACCGCCACGCCGATTCCGGCCAACGCGATCAGGTTGACGAGCAGCGCGCGCTGGCCGCGCCGGGCGGCGCCGATTAGCGTCAGCGGCGGGATGATCGACATCAGCTCCAGCAGGAAATCGCGAAAGGGCGCTTCGGCCGGCGCCATCAGCAGCCCGTCCGACTCCCCGCGCACTGGCTCGCGCAAAGTCGAAACCAAGGCTGCGAGCAGCAGGCCCGGTATGCCAACCGCCATGAATGCGACTTGCCAGCCAACCAGCCCCCAATGGCCGCCGGGGAAGGCGCGGTTCCAGCTGTCGACGATCGCGCCGCCGATGAACAGCGACATCCCGCCGCCGATGAAGATGCCGGACGAATAGACGGCGAGGGCGGTTGCCCGCCGCTCGCGCGGGAAATAGTCCGAGATCAGCGAATAGGCGCATGGCGAGGCGGTCGCTTCGCCGACGCCGACCCCGATGCGCGCGAACGTCAGTTGCATGCCGGTCCGCGCCAGCCCGGAAAATGCCGTCATCGCCGACCAGATCGACAGGCCGATGGTGATCAGCCGCACCCGGTGCCAATTGTCCGCAAGTCGCCCGAGCGGAATGCCGAACAGCGAATAGAAGACGCCGAACGCCGTGCCGAACAGGAACCCGATATCGGCGTCGTCGAGGCCGAGATCGCGTTTCACGTCCTTCGCGAGGATGCTCAGAATCTGCCGGTCGACGAAGTTCAGCACATAAACGAGAAACAGGACCGCGAGCACGTAGCGCGCATAGGCGCCGCCCGGGCGCACGGCGTGGGCGTCAGTCTTGTCGGCCAATGGCTTGTCCCCTCACTCCTGCTGTTGCGGGGCTAGCAGAGCTTCGCCCGCGCTGCCAAAGGCAATCGCATGACCGAGCGTTTCGCCTTTTCCATCGAAGCGACCGACGGCGCTGCCCGCGCCGGCACGATCAGCATGTTGCGCGGCGGAATCCGCACGCCAGCTTTCATGCCGGTCGGCACCGCGGCGACGGTGAAGGCGATGAAACCGGCGGACGTGCGCGCGACGGGCGCCGACATCATACTCGGCAACACTTATCACCTGATGCTTCGCCCCGGCGCCGAGCGCGTCGCCCGGCTGGGCGGGCTGCACAGTTTCATGGGCTGGGAGCGGCCGATCCTGACGGACAGCGGCGGCTATCAGGTGATGAGCCTTGCGGAGCTGACCAAACGCTCCGAGCAGGGTGTTGCGTTCAAGTCGCACCTCGATGGCGCCAGCCATCTGATTACGCCGGAGCGTTCGACCGAAATCCAGCGGCTGCTCGGATCGGATATCGTCATGGCCTTTGACGAATTGGTGCCGACGACCTCTTCGCGAGACGTGCAGGCCGCGGCGATGGAGCGGTCGATGCGCTGGGCGAAGCGCTCTCGCGAGGCGTTCCTGGGCGACGGCGACCATGCCGCGCGCGCTGCCCAATTCGGCATCCAGCAAGGAGCGCTCGACCGCGAGTTGCGGCAGGTTTCGGCCGAACGGCTGATCGAGATCGGTTTCGATGGCTACGCGGTCGGCGGCCTCGCGGTCGGGGAGGGGCAGGAGGCGATGTTCGGAGTGCTCGACTATGCGCCCGGCCAGCTTCCTGTCGACCGGCCGCGTTATCTGATGGGCGTCGGCAAGCCCGACGACATCGTCGGCGCGGTCGAGCGCGGCGTCGACATGTTCGATTGCGTGCTGCCGACCCGCAGCGGGCGCACCGGTCAGGCGTTCACCTGGGACGGGCCGATCAACATCCGCAATGCGCGCTTTGCCGAAGATCAAGGGCCTGTCGACCCCGATTGCGCCTGCCCGGTTTGCGCGACCTGGAGCCGCGCCTATCTGCACCATCTCGTCCGCGCCGGCGAAATCCTGGGCGCGATGCTGATGACCGAGCACAATCTGAGCTTCTATCAACAGCTGATGGACGGATTGCGGCAGGCGATCGGCACCGGCCAGCTGTCCGCATTCGCGGCGACATTCCGCGACCGCTACAAAAAGGGCAAGTGACGCAAACCATTTCGCAAGCTTCGGGCGGCTAGAGAATGCGAAAGGGTCGAAGGTCGAGGTTCACATTGTCCGCTGCGGCACTGGAAGAAGTACGGCGCCACGCGCGCACCAACACGATGCTTGCCGCGACGATCCAGTTCGGCAGTCAGACGGCGGACGTGTTCGTGCGCAACCTGTCGAAGGCCGGCGCGCTGGTCGAGGGACGCAACCTTCCCGAACAAGGCGAAACGGTGGAGCTGCGCCGCAGCGACTATCGCATTCCGGCAACAGTGATGTGGCGCGCCGAGGGGCGGTGCGGGCTGTCTTTCGTTCACCTCGTCAAGGTCGACGACCTGATCCGGCGAAAGGGTGGGCCAGACCACCAGTCACGCGTCGATGTGATCCAGCGCGCGCTGCGCGAGAACCGGCCGGTCCCAAGCTTCGCCGAAACCGAGCAGCTGGTCGGCGCAGCCGCGATCGGCAAGCGGCTGGTCGATGAGCTCGGCTATGCGCTGCGCCTGTGCGAAACGGTCAACGAGACGCTGGCGAACGACGCCTATATCCTCGGCCGCTATGGCGTTGCGCTCCAGCAGCTCGACGAAGCCGAGCAATTGCTGCGCAAACTCGTCGGAAATTTGTCGGCCCAGGACGCACCGGGCCGCTGCTGACCGCGTGCCGGTCGTCACAGCCGGCACTCCCGTCGCACAATAGCTGCTCTCCCCAGCGCCGCGCGCCACTGGCGCGCCGCGAATGAGGAGACGCCCATGCTTCAGCGCACCAGCTGGCCGCAAAAGACCCGCGAGCTGCACAATCACCACATGGATTCGACCGTGTGGAACGACTTCCGCTTCCGCGACGACGACATCGTTATCGGCACCTACGCCAAGTCCGGCACCACCTGGACGCAGCAGATCGTGTCGCAGCTGATCTTCGGCGGCGCGGAGGGCATCGACGTGCCGGGGCTGTCACCTTGGATCGACATGCGGATCATGCCGCGGATCGAAATGCTCGCCGCGCTTGAGGCGCAGACGCACCGCCGCTTCGTGAAGACCCACCTGCCGGTCGATGCGCTCGTGTTCAGCCCGCACGCCAAGTACGTCTACATCATCCGCGACGGCCGGGACGTGGCGTGGAGCCTTCACAATCACCTGTTCTACGGCACCGACGAATTCTACCGTCTGATCAACGACACGCCGGGTCGTATCGGGCCGGCCCTCGACAGGCCGCCGGCCGACATCCGCCAATTCTTCCTCGAATGGCTGGAGCATGACGGATATCCGCTGTGGTCGTTCTGGGAAAATATCCGGACCTGGTGGGAGGTGCAGCACCTGCCGAACGTGATGCTGCTCCACTTCGCGGACCTGAAGGCCGATCCCGAAGACAAGATTCGCGAGCTCGCGTCGTTCCTCGACGTCGCCGTTGCAGACGACGCCTGGCCGCGCATCCTCGAACATTGCAGCTTCGACTATATGAAGCGCAACGCGGAAAAGGCGGCCCCCTTGGGCGGAATGCTCTGGGAAGGCGGAGCGGGGCGCTTCATCAACAAAGGCACCAACGGCCGCTGGCGCGACCTGCTCACCGATGAAGACAATCGGCGTTATCGCGAACGCGCGATCAAGCAGCTCGGGCCGGAATGCGCGGCGTGGCTGGAGAGCGGCGACCGAGGCTGACCGTCAGGCGGCGATGCCGACGTCCAGAAACGCCGGGATCGGCCCGTTCCAGCCCTCGTCCGGCGCTTCGGCGGCGACCGGGCGGCGATCCTCCTGCCGGGGACGTTCGCCGCGTTCCTCACGGCGCGGGCGCTCGGCGCGCTTCCTGCGCTGAGGACGCTCGGCCGGCTCAGCTTCGACGATCTTCGGCTGGTCGGGCGCCCGTGTCGCGATCCGTTCGATTTTCTGTCCGGTCAGCTTTTCGATATTGGCGACGGCCTCGGAATCGTCGCCGGTCGCCAGCGTGAACGCCTTGCCGGTCGCGCCCGCGCGGCCGGTGCGGCCGATCCGGTGGACATAGTCGTCCGGATGCCAGGGCACGTCATAGTTGAAGACGTGGCTGACGCCCTTGATGTCGAGCCCGCGGGCGGCAACGTCGGAGGCGACGAGGATGTTGATCTCGCCCGATTTGAAGCGGTCGAGCTCGCGCAGCCGTTCCGGCTGCTCCATGTCGCCATGAATCTGGCCCACGGCAAAGCCGGCGCGCTTGAGGCTGCTCGTCAGGTCGCGCACGGTCGTTTTGCGGTTGGCGAAGATGATCGCGGTCGAGACGTCGTCGGCGGACAGCAGCTTTCGCAGCGTCTCACGCTTGTCGCGCGACGAGGTCTCGACCAGCCGCTGCTCGATCGAGGCATTGGCCGTCGCCGGCCGCGCGACTTCGACCGACTTCGGCTCGGTCAGGAATTTGTCGGACAGCTTCTTGATGGGCGCCGGCATCGTCGCGGAAAACAGCAAGGTCTGCCGCTTCTTCGGCAGCTTGGTGCAGATTTCCTCGATATCCGGGATGAAGCCCATGTCGAGCATGCGATCGGCTTCGTCGATCACCAGCAGCTCGCAGCCGGTCAGCAGGATGTTGCCGCGCCCGAACAGGTCCATCAGCCGGCCCGGCGTCGCGATCAGCACGTCGACGCCCTTCTCAAGCGCCTTGACCTGATCGCCCATCGACACGCCGCCGATCAGCAGCGCCATCGAGAGCTTGTGATACTTTCCGTACTTGTCGAAATTCTCGGCGACCTGTGCCGCGAGCTCGCGCGTCGGCTCCAGGATCAGCGACCGCGGCATGCGCGCGCGGCTGCGGCCATGCGCCAGGATGTCGATCATCGGCAGCACGAAGCTTGCCGTCTTGCCGGTGCCAGTCTGGGCGATGCCGATCAGGTCGCGGCCCATCAGGACGGACGGTATCGCCTGACGCTGGATCGGCGTCGGCTCCGTGTATCCGGAATCGCTGACGGCTTTCAAAAGCTCGTCGGAAAGGCCGAGATCGGCAAAGCTCATCGAAATCCTGAAGAAATGGGGCGGCGACAAGCCGCTGCGCCCAGAGGGCGCGATTGATGGAAGCGCCGCGTAAAGTCAAGGAGCGAGGGCTATTTCCGCTTCAGCGGCACTAGCCTTTTGAAGCGTTCGATCTCGCATGAGCCGCCCGAGCGCACGCGGATCGAGTCGCGATCCGCACAGACCTGCCCGTCTCGACCCTGGCGGATGTAGAAGCCCGAATAATAGTCGAGCGGCGGGCAATCCTCGGCGAGCTTTGCCCGCACTCTCCTGCCGCCCTTCAGCAGCAGGTCGACGCCGTAGTTCGAGATCTGGGCCCCCGCTAACGCGTCCGCCGGTATGCATTTGGGGCCGTTCTTTTCCCTGTATCGGACCGGATCGGCGGGCGGGCGCACCCGCGAAGGCACGCGGATGATCAGCTGCTGCCGGATCGTGTATTGAGCGAGCATGACCGGGCCGCCGCCGCTGCCAGCCAGCAGCAGCGCGACAATCATTCCGATCGTCACTGCGAGCACCCCATAGTCCGCGCATGACCGCCGGACATTGAACGCGTCATGAATTCCCTTCCCAGCTCCGCAATCTATAACGGCTTTATGACGAAAGGCGATTTCCTGAACGCGCTCGGTTCCGCGCTAGGTCCGAAAGGTGTGACCAGCGACTCGCACGAGCTCGGGCCTTGGTCGACCGACTGGCGCGGCCGCTATCACGGCGCGGCGCTTGCAATGGCGATGCCGGCGGATACCGGCGAGGTCGCGGCGGTCGTGCGGCTCTGTGCGGAGCACCGCGTGCCGATCGTGCCGCAAGGCGGAAACACGTCGATGGTCGGGGGCGCCGTCCCGGACCGATCCGGAGAGGCGGTGGTCCTGTCGCTGAGGCGGATGAACCGCGTGCGCCGTCTCGACGCGGAGGCCGGCCTGGCGATCGTCGAAGCCGGCGTGATCCTCAGCAACCTGCACGACGCCGCCCGCGCCGAGGGCGCCCGCTTTCCGCTGTCGCTTGGCGCCAAAGGATCGGCCACGATCGGTGGCTTGTGCTCGACCAATGCGGGCGGGACCCAGGTGCTGCGCTTCGGCACGATGCGGTCTCTGGTGTTGGGCCTGGAAGCGGTGCTGCCGGATGGCTCGATCCTGGACAGCCTCGCGCCGCTCAAGAAGGACAATCGCGGGCCCGACCTCAAGCAATTGCTGATCGGCGCCGAAGGAACGCTCGGCGTCGTCACGGCGGCGACGCTTCAGCTGGTGCCGGTGCCGGAGGAAACGGCGACGGCCTGGGTCGGCACGCCTTCGCCGCAGACGGCACTGTCGCTGCTCCGCCGGCTGGAGCGCTCCGGCCTTGCGGTCGAAAGCTTCGAGCTCGTGCCGGCGGATTCGCTGGGCCTGGTGCTCAGCCACATTTCGGGTACGCGGCCGCCGCTGGAATCGAACCCAGCCTGGCACGCGCTGGTCGAAGTGACCGGCGGAGCCGGCGTGAGCGGGCAGCTCGAAGCCGTGCTGGCCGGTGCTCTGGAGCAGGGGCTGGCGAGCGACGGCGTGCTGGCGGCCAGCGAAGCCCAGGCTGGCGCCTTCTGGCGCATCCGCGAGTCGATCTCGGAAGCGGAACGCGCGAGCGGACCCGCGGTCCAGCACGACATTTCGGTGCCCGTTGCCGGAATGCCCGACTTCATGACGTCGGCCGCCGCCGAAGTCGAACAGGCGTTCCCCGGCACCAGTGCCAGCGCCTTCGGGCACCTTGGCGACGGCAATGTCCACTTCCACGTCCGCGCGCCCGCCGGCGCCGATCCGGAGCGCTGGATCACGGAAAGCGAAAAGCCGATCAGCGCCTTCGTCTACGATCGCGTGGTCGCGGCCGGCGGCTCGATCTCTGCCGAGCACGGCATCGGCCAGATGAAGCTCGACACGTTCCTGCGCCTGACCGATCCGGCGCGGCTGAATGCGCTGCGGACGCTGAAGGCGGCGTTCGATCCGCTCGGCATCATGAATCCGGGCAAGCTCGTGCCGAGCCTTGCGTCTGCGCCCCGCGCACCATAGGACGCGCTGCAACCGGGCGACCGCCCTCTTTCATCTTCGGAGTTCTTCATGGCGACCGCGCCCCAGCCGACCGGCCTTCCCATCCTCTACAACGATCTCGTCCCGCTTTCGTCCGACCAGCACGCGACGTGGGGCACCAAGGCGCTTGATGGTGCCGCGTTCCTCAAGAACCAGCACGCGGTGCCCGTTATCATCGACGAATTCGTCCAGGTCCAGCGCAGCTTCCCGATCATTTTCGCCGATGCCGAGACTCCCGTGCCGCTGGCGCTGATGGGCCTGAACGAAGGCGTCAACGTGTTCCTCGACGACAATGGCAAGTTCACGCAGCCGGTCTATGTGCCGGCCTATATCCGGCGCTATCCCTTCATGCTCGCGCAGCTGGGGCAGAATCCGCAGGAGCTGTCGCTGTGCTTCGATCCCAGTTCGGGAGCGGTTGGGCCCGACGGCGATGCGGTCAAGCTGTTCGAGAACGGCCAGCCGACCCAGGGAACGAAGGACATTCTGGGCTTCTGCGAATCGTTCGAGCAGGGTGCGCAGCGCACCGGCGCGTTCGTTAAGGAGCTGCAGGATCTCGACCTGCTGATGGACGGCGAAGTGTCGATCCAGGCCGAAAGCGCGACACAGCCGCACATCTATCGCGGGTTCAAGATGGTGAACGAGGAAAAGCTGCGCGACCTGCGCGGCGATCAGCTCCGCAAGATGATGCAGAACGGCATGCTCACGCTGATCATGGCTCACCTGTTCTCGCTCGACTTGATGCGCGAGATCTATGGACGCCAGGCGGCGCAGGGCAAGCTGCCGCCGGTCGGCGTTCCGGCTTGAGCCGACTGCCGGAGCCGGGGGCGAGCCGCTCTCGCTACTCAGGCGGCGCGATCGCCTTTCACTGGGCGATCGCGTTGCTGATCGCGGTGAATATCGCGCTGGCGCTGATCACGGACGATTGGCATGGGCCCGCGCGGTCTGCGGCGATCCAGATTCACAAGGCGACCGGCATCACCATCCTGGTGTTGAGCATCGCGCGCCTTCTCTGGCGGCTTGCGCACCGGCCGCCGCCCCTCCCGGCGGAGCTCCGGCTTTGGGAAGCGGTGGCTGCCCGCGCGGTGCACCGGCTCTTCTACGCGCTGATGATCGTGCTGCCATTGAGCGGGTGGCTGATGGTCTCGGCTTCCGCGAATCGGAAGCCGCTGAACTGGTACGGGCTGTTCGGCCTGCCATATCTGCCGTTCGAGGGCGACAAGGCGGTGCGCGGGTTCGCGCATGAGGCGCACGAGATTCTCGGCTATACGATGATGGCGCTGATCGTGCTCCACGTCGCAGCTGCGCTCAAACACCATTATTCCGATCGCACGCGTCTGCTCGCACGGATGTGGCCCGGGCAGGTTGCTGCCAACCGTTAAATTCCTGCGGCGAATGACTTGCATCCGCTTGCCGGCTTCCTAAATTCCTGAGTGACGCCCGGGAGTTCCCCCCTTTCTCTCCGGCGTTATCACGCCTTCGGGCGTGTTCCTCCCTGAACCTTGGCCGCTCCGTGCATCGCACGGGGCGGTCTTTTCATTCTGCCGCCAGCGGCATCGCGCGTTCGAGCGCGGCGGCGCGGAGGTCCTCTATCACCGCGCGCAGGAATTGGCGGCAAAAGGCGAGCCCATCCGGGTCGCACTGCTCGCCGGAGCCTTCCAGATACAGCGATCGATCGAGCTCCAGCTGAACGGCGTGCACGCCGCTGCCAGGGGCGCCGTGCCGCTCGACGATATGGCCGCCGGCATAAGGGCTGTTCTCGCGCCAGCCGAGCGCGAAACGGGTGCAGGTGGCGGCGATCCGCGACGTCACCCAGGCCGCGGCGCTGTGGCCGAAGCGATTGCCGATCACCACCTGCGGCGTCTTCTCGCCGCCCTGGCGCGCCAGCGGCGGCATCGAATGGAGATCGAGCAGGACGGCTATGCCATGCATACCCGCCGCCTCGCGCAGCAGCTCGGCGATTGCCGCGTGATAGGGCCGATGCACTTCCGCCAGTCGCGCCTCAACATCGGCAAGGGATATCCGTCCGCGCCAGATTTCGCCGATTCCCGCCAGCCGTCGCGGAATCAGGCCCAGGCCGCTGCGCACCTTGGGCGTCAGCATCAGCCGCGAAGCGACCGTGCCCTCGACCAGCCCGGGGTCGATCTCCGCTTCGTGCCGGTTGATGTCGATCCACGCCCGCGGCGCCCGTGCAACCAGCGTCGGCGCGCCGGCCTCGGCCGCCACTTCGTCGACCAGCCGGTCCTCCAGCACGATCAGCTTTTCCGCCGGAGGCCGCAACCGAGCGCGCTGATCGGGCCGATAATCGCGGCCGCCGTGCGGCACCGACAGGACCACCGGTCCGCCTGCTTCGCGGTCGATCAGCTCAAGTGCGGGACTCGCGCTCGTCACCCCTGCAATTGCTAGGCGCGGCGGCGCTGCGCCGCAACGTTTCGGCGCGCTGCCTAGAAATAATTAATCTAACTGCGCATAACTCGAACCGCGGACCGCTTCTCGTGCGTTGGGAAGTGGCGCGATGAGGCTATCGATGATCCGAATCCTGCTCGCTGAAGACGATGGAGCGATGCGCGTCTATCTGGAGCGCGCGCTGGAGCGGGCCGGCTATTCGGTGACGGCGGTGGACCGCGGCACGGCCGCGCTGCCGCTGATCGAGCAGGAGCGGTTCGATCTGCTGCTGACCGACATCGTCATGCCCGAGATGGACGGAATCGAGCTCGCCCAGCGCGCGGGCGCGATCGCGCCGGACATGCGCGTCATGTTCATCACCGGCTTCGCAGCCGTCACCCTGAAGGCCGGCAAGGCCGTGCCCCAGGCCAAGGTGTTGTCAAAACCCTTCCACCTGCGCGACCTCGTGCTCGAAGTGGACCGGCTGTTCGATATCGGCAGCGCGAGCGGCCTCAACTGATACTTGCTAAGCCGGAAAGGCTCCGTTAGAGGCCCCCCCTCGTGGGCGCGTAGCTCAGTGGTAGAGCACTGTGTTGACATCGCAGGGGTCGCAAGTTCAATCCTTGCCGCGCCCACCATTTTCCCCCGAGAGATTAGCCCTTTGAAAGCCGAGGCTTAGCCCGGCGTCGTGCGTTCGCACGGGGTCAACGGCTAGGCTCCCGCAACTCGCTGAACACAAACTCAACACAGCGAGACGGCAGTGGCTACCATCACCAAGCGAAAGAACGGCTGGAGCGTCCAGATTAGGCGCAAAGGCTACCCGCAACAGACCCGCACCCTACCAACGAAGGCGGAGGCTCAGGCGTGGGCGAGGGAACAGGAAGGACGCATTGACCGCGCCCTCGCACCCGTCAATCTCCGGCTTTTGAAGGGTACAACCCTCCGGGACCTCCTCACACGATACCTTGAGGAAGTCACGCCAGCAAAGGACAGCGCGTACACGGAGAAGCTCCGCATCGAGAAGCTGCTACGGGAACAAGCCTTCTGCGACTTGGCGCTCGCGGACCTCACGCCCAAGGTCTTCGCCGACTACCGGGGAGCGCGGCTTGCGACGGTCAAACCCGGTACCGTACATCGGGAGCTTGGTCTGATCCGCCATGCGGTGGAGGTATCCCGCCGCGAATGGGGGATGGACCTGCCAGCCAACCCGCTGGACCGGGTGAAGCGGCCAAAGCTTGCTAACGCACGGGATAGACGGCTTGGAGAAGGTGAGTATGACCGGCTCAAGGCCGCGCTGCGGCGAACGCGCAATCCGTTACTGGCTCCCGTTGTGGAGTTCGCCATTCACACTGCAATGCGGCGCGGCGAGATACTGGCGCTCCGATGGGAACAGGTGAACTGGAAGCAGCGCACTGCGTACATCGCAGACAGCAAGACAGGAGTACCTCGCACCATTCCGCTACTCGACAGTGCCATGGCGGTGTTGGAGCCCCTGCGGCCAGAGCTTCCCCGTGGCCCTGTGTTCCCCATTAGTGT
>NZ_DASTXI010000025.1:0-11015 GCF_035758555.1 Sphingomonas sp.
CCGCGGTGCCGGTCATGCCGCTGAGCTTGGGATACATGCGGAAATAATTCTGGAACGTGATCGAGGCGAGCGTCTGGTTCTCTGGCTCGATATTGACGCCTTCCTTCGCCTCGACCGCCTGGTGCAGGCCGTCCGACCAGCGCCGTCCATCCATCATGCGGCCGGTGAACTCGTCGATGATGACGATCTTGCCGTCCTTGACGATATAGTCGGTGTCGAGCTTGAACATCGCATTCGCGCGCAGCGACTGGTTCAGGTGATGCACCACCTGCGTGTTCTCGAAATCGTAGAGATTGTCGCCCTGCAGCAGACCCGCGGCCTCGAGCATCCGTTCGGCCTTTTCGGTGCCGTCCTCGGTCAGGATGATCGTCTTCTGCTTTTCGTCCAGTTCGTAATCGTCGGGGACGAATTGCTTGACCACCGCGTCGACCTGCTTGTACAGCTCGGACTTGTCGTCGGTCGGCCCTGAAATGATCAGCGGCGTGCGCGCCTCGTCGATCAGGATCGAGTCCACCTCGTCGACGATCGCGAAATTGAACGGGCGCTGCACCATCGACTCGCGCTCGTACTTCATGTTGTCGCGCAGATAGTCGAAGCCGAATTCGTTGTTGGTGCCGTAGGTGATGTCTGCCGCATAGGCGTCGCGGCGCTGCTGGTCGGTCAGGTTCGGCACGATCACGCCCACGGTGAGGCCCAGGAAGCGGTAGATCTGGCCCATCCACTCGGCATCGCGCCGGGCGAGATAATCGTTGACGGTAACGACATGCACGCCCTGGCCCGGCAGCGCGTTCAGATAGGTCGCGAGCGTCGCGACCAAGGTCTTGCCTTCGCCGGTGCGCATCTCCGCGATCTCGCCGCGGTGAAGCACGATGCCGCCGATCATCTGCACGTCATAGTGGCGCTGGCCGAGCGTGCGCTTGGCGGCCTCGCGCACGGTCGCGAACGCCTCGGGAAGGATGCTGTCGAGGCTCTCGCCGTTCGCCAGCCGCTCCCGGAAGCGGACGGTCTGCTGCGCCAGCTCGTCGTCGGCGAGCGCAGAAACAGTGGCTTCGAAGCCGTTGATCTTGTTGACGATGGAGCCGAGCGACTTGACGTAACGATCGTTGGAAGAGCCGAAAACGGCCTTGGCGACTGCGCCGAACATGGAAATACCTATCGATAACTGGGGTCAGATCGGGCGCCAGCGGCACCCGGCGGTAAAGGAACAGCGCGGGCGCGCTATTCGATCCGGCGCTCGTCGACCGGGTGCGTCTGGGGCACGAAGACCAGATCGCGGGCTTCGGCCAGGGCGGGCGCTTCGACGAGCGTCGGCGCCTGCACGGATGCAAGGTGGACCGCGGCCGATTCGCCTGCCTGTTCCATGCTGCCGGACACCGCCGCCGCAATCACCGCCGGCTCGCTTGCACGCGCAGCGGCAGGACCGGCAATCAAGCCGTTGAAGCCCGCGATCAGCGCCAGGAGGTGCAGCAGCAAACGCAAACGCAAGTCCGTTCGACAAAATGGGTCCGACAACCGGCCGTGACATAGTGTCGCCCCGCGCCCGCGTCCACTGCCCGAAACGAGTGTTAGCCATATCTGGCGTTGCCCGGTTCGCGTGAGTATCGGCGGGCGCATGGCCGACCCCTCTCCCCTCGCCCGCCCGTTCCCCGACCTGCCGCCGATTGCCGGTGCCCGACCGGCCGTGGCGCGGGCGCGGTACAAGGAATGGGATCGCTGCGACCTGACCTTCGTCGCATTGGACGAAGGCACCGCGGTCGCGGGCGTGCTGACCAACAGCAAATGCGCGTCGCCCGAAGTCGAATGGTGCCGCAAGGCGCTGACGCTGGGGCGGGCCCGCGCTCTCGTCGTCAACGCCGGCAACTCGAACGCCTTCACCGGCAATCGGGGGCGCGCGGCCGTGGAGGCGATCGCGGCGCGGGCGGCGGCCCATCTGGGCTGCCAGCCGTCTGACATCTTCGTCGCCTCGACCGGCGTGATCGGCGTGCCGCTGCCGATCGACAAGGCCGAAGCGGGGCTCGACGGCGCCTTCGCCGCGCCGGCCTGCGACTGGCTTGCGGCGGCGGAGGCGATCGGCACCACCGATACCTTTCCCAAGGGCGCGGTCCAGACGGCCGTCATCGGCGGCCGGACGGTGACGCTCGCCGGCATCATCAAGGGCTCCGGCATGATCGCGCCGGACATGGCGACGATGCTGGGTTTCATCTTCACCGACGCCGCGGTCGAGCCCGGCTTCCTGCAACAGTTGCTCAGCGCCGCCAACCGCCGCACCTTTTCCTGCATCACGGTCGACGGCGACACCTCGACCTCGGACACCGTGCTCGCCTTTGCGACCGGCAAGGCGGGCAATGCGCCGCTCGCTTCGTTCGACGATCCCGGCGCAGATGCTTTCGCGGCGGCGCTGGACGCGCTGTGCCTTGAGCTCGCCCAGCTCGTCGTGCGCGATGGCGAAGGCGCGTCCAAGTTCATCGAGGTGCAGGTCACCGGCGCCGCCACCGACGGCAGCGCGCACCGGATCGCGATGAGCATCTCCAACTCGCCGCTGGTGAAAACCGCGGTCGCCGGCGAGGACGCAAACTGGGGCCGCGTCGTGATGGCCGTCGGCAAGGCCGGCGAGCCCGCCGAGCGCGACAAGCTGTCGATCCGCTTCGGCAACACCATCGTCGCCGAAGGCGGCTGCGCGGTGACCGGTTACGACGAGACGCCGGTCGCCGAGCATCTGAAAGGCCAGGAGATCGAGATCGGCGTCGACTTAGGGCTGGGCGCCGGCCGCGCGACGGTTTGGACCTGCGACCTGACCCACGGCTATATCTCGATCAACGCGGATTACCGATCATGACCGACTGGACCGGCGGATGCTGCTGCGGAACGGTGCGCTACCGGCTGGGCAGCGAGCCCTGTGACGCCGGCTGGTGCCACTGCCGGACGTGCCAGCTCAACTCCGGCGCGCCGGCGATGGCGTTCGCGACCGTGCCGTCCAACGACTATGAAGTGGTCGAAGGGCAGGACAGCGTGAAGCGCTTCGCCTCCAGCAATTTCGGCTGGCGCATCTTCTGCGGCGCCTGCGGCACGCCGCTCGGCATGCACGTCCAGCACCAGCCCGACACGATCGACTTCAGCGTCGCGACGCTGGACCAGCCCGAGCGCATCGCGCCCGGCTTCCACATCTTCTACGCCAGCCGCATCCCCTGGGCGGACGGATGCGACGACCTGCCGCGCCACGACCGCTTCCGGCCGGATACGCGGGGGCTGGAGGGGAGCAAACCTCCGTCCTCATAACCCGTTCGCTTCGAGCGAAGTCGAGAAGCGGAGCACGCCGTCCGACGCCTTTCTCGACTTCGCTCGAAACAAGCTGCGTTGAAGAATCAGAGCTCGCCTTCGAGCCAGCCCTTGATGTGGCTCTTGGGCGCGGCGCCGACCTTGGTGGCGGCGGGGACGCCGCCCTTGAACAGGATCATCGTCGGGATGCCGCGCACGCCGTAGCGGACCGGCGCGTCGGGGTGATCGTCGATGTTCAATTTCGCGATCGTCACGCGGTCGCCGAGCTCGTCGGCGATCTCTTCGAGCGCGGGGCCGATCTGCTTGCACGGCCCGCACCATTCCGCCCAGAAATCGACCAGCACCGGCCTGTCGGCCTGGAGCACGTCGGTCTGGAAGCTCGCGTCGGTGATCTGCTTGGTGGCCATGCGTCAAACTCCTTGTGTCGCGACGCTACTTAGGGACGGCGCGCGGGCGGCTCAACTGCCACGCACGCCAAAGATTGTTACGCCTCGGCCAAGCGGGGCTTGAGCCGCTCCAGCGTCTCTGCGTCCAGGGGCAGGAGCACCGGCCCTGCGGTGTAGAGCAATGCCGCCTCCACCGGCCGGTCCGGGAAAACCCGGGCAAGCGCGGCGGCATAGGCGGCCATCTGCCTCAGGTGCGATTCGGGCACATCGTCGAGCCGGGCGGGCGCCCGGCGATTGGTCTTGAAATCGACCACCCGCACGCGGTCGGCAGACACATGCAGCCGGTCGACCTTGCCGGCGACCACTCGCCCCTCCACCACCGCCGCGAGCGGCACTTCGGCCAGCGCGTCGGGCGCGAACACGTCGGCAAAGCGTGGATCGCCGATGATCGCACAGCACGTCTCGACCAATTCGCCACGAAGGCCCGGATCGCTCGCTCCGCCCGCGCCCGCCAGCCAGCGCTCGCCGGCCGTGGCGCGCCGCTCGGGCGCGATCGCGGGCAACCGCTCGAACAGCGCGTGCAGCAAGCGCCCGCGCTCGGCCGCGGCGCGCATCTGCGGCGAGGGCGGCGGATCGGCGGTCTCGTCCAGCCCGATCGATGAAGGCGCGAGCGGCCGCGGCGGCCGCGCCTCCTGCGGCGCCTGCCGACGCGCCCAGACGGGCAGAGGAGCCGCCGGCTGCCGCGATTTCTCCTCGATAGGTTTCGGTTTGCCGGCAGGCTGCGGTGAGCGCCCGGCCCATTCGAGTCGGCCATCGTCCAGCGGTTCCGCACCGAGCGCCTTCAACCCGCGCTCGACCGCCGCGTACCAACTCTCCTCAGGCGGCACGCCTTTGGCGCGGGAGCCGAGCGCGCCGCCGACATAGAGCCGCTCCTCGGCGCGCGTCATGGCGACATACAGCAGCCGCCAATGCTCCTCCCGGTCTTTGCGCTCGGCTTCCGCGAGATCGTCGGCGAGCGAGCCGGCCAGCTCGTCCTTGCGCGGACGGAACAGCGGCAGCGGCTGGTCCACGCCCTCCACTTTCCAGTCAAGCCGGTTGCGGCGGTTGGCGCCGGGATCGGTGCACGCATCGGCCAGGATCACCAGCGGCGCCTGCAGCCCCTTGGCACCGTGCGCGGTCATCACCCGCACCGCGTCCAGAGGCTGCGAGGGGTCGCGGACAATGTCGACGTCGCCGCGATCGAACCAGTCGAGGAAGCGCTGCAACGACGGCGTCGCCTGCCGCTCGAACGCCAGCGCTGCGGAGAGCAATTCCTCGACCGGATCGCGCGCTTCCTCGCCGAGCCGCGCGAGCAATTTGCGCCGCCCGTCGAGCGGGCCGGACAGGATGCCTTCGAAGAAGCGGTACGGCGTGGTGAAATCGGCCGCATTCAGGATGGCGGTGAGGTGGTCGACGGCACCCTTCACCCGTTCGCTTCGAGCGTAGTCGAGAAGCGCTAGCCCGGAGCGGGTGGAGAGGCGTTTCTCGACTTCGCTCGAAACGAACGGACTCTGACGTCTCTGACGGAGATGCCGCCACAAGCTCCCCTCGCGCGGCACTGCATTCGCCAGCAATTCCTCCTGGCTCCAGCCGATCAGCGGGGACACCAGCAGGCTGGCGAGCGTCAGGTCGTCATCCGGCTGCAACGCGAACCGTGCCGCCGCGAGCAGGTCGCGCACCGCGAGCGGCGCATTCAGCCGCAATCGGTCGAGGCCAGCCACCGGCACGCCCTCGGCATAAAGCCGCGCCACGATCAGCGAGGCGAGGTCGCCGCGCTTCCTGACCAGCACCATGATGTCCTGCGGCCGCAGAGGCCCCTTGCCTAGCATCATCGGCTCCGCGAGCCAGGCCTTGATCTGGCGGGCAAGGCCAGTCGCGAAGGTCCGCTGGGCGTCGTCGACCCAGCCTTCCTCGCCCTCCTCGTCTTCTGCCTGCTCGGCGGAGAGGGGTTTCCAGAGCGTGACGAGGCCGGGTCCCGCGACCGCGCTGCGGTGCGGCTCGATCCGCACGCCCTCGCCAAGCGCGCCTTCCGGCAGGCCCGCAATCGTCGCATCCACCGCCTCAAGCACCGGCGGTGTCGAGCGGAAGGATCGGTCGAGCGACAGATCCTTAAGCTGCCAGCCCTCGACACCTTCGATCCGCTCGCGGAACCACTCGCGGGCACCGTTGAACAGGTTCGGATCGGTGCCCTGAAAACCGAAGATAGCCTGCTTGAAATCGCCGACCGAGAAGATCGTCCGCAGTTTCAGTCCCTTGCGCCCAATTCCTACATAGAATTCTTCGGCAAGCTTGCCGATGATGGCCCATTGGTTGGCGTTGGTGTCCTGCGCCTCGTCGACCAGGATGTGGTCGGTCGCCTGGTCTAGCTTATAGCGAATCCACTCGCCCATGCCGGGTTCGCCCAGCAGCCGCACCGTGGCGCGGATCAGGTCGTCGAAATCGACCACGCCCGCGGCCCTTTTCGCCTCGACATAGGCGACCGCGTAGGCGCGGCCGGCCTCCAGCGCCGCCGCGAACAGGTCGGCCAGCCGCGCGCGAATACGCAGCTCGATCAGCTCCCTGCACCGCCCGTGCAGCCGATTGGCGAGTTCGGCATAGCCGCTGGTCTGCGGCGCCTGACCCTTGCCGAACGAGCGCGGATCGCCCTTGGCCGTCGCCCAGACGCTGTGCAACTCCTCCAAAGCGAGCGCGCGATCCCCCGACGACAGGCCGCGCCACCGGCCGATGATCTCCGCCCGATCGAGGCCCTTGGCAGTCCCCCAGTCGCGATTGTCGAACGCGACCTGCTCCAGGCTGGCGAGGTCGAACAGCGCATCGCCGCATTGCTCGGCGATATGCGCCTCGATGTCGTCGACGGGGATCTCGAGCGCGCGCCGAACGAACGGCGCGATGCCGGACGGCAGTTGCGCCATCGCGTCAGGCGCGCGGGCGCAGTCGCGCAGGAAGGACTCGGCGCCGTCCTCGCCCAGCCGTCGGCTCAGCGCCTGCAGGTCGGCGATCAGCCCGCGCCGTCCCTCGCGCTCCGCCTGCAGCACCAGGTCCGCGAGCACGCGACGGGCAAGCGCCGCTTCCTCGCGCCCCTCCAGCGGCCGCATGCCGGGGGCAAGCCCCGCCTCCAGCGGAAAGGATGCCAGCAGCGCCTGCGCAAAACTGTGGATGGTCTGGATACGCAAGCCGCCGCCGCGCGCGTCGAGCACCCGCGCGAACAGGCCGCGCGCATGGGTCCGCGCCTCGGGTCCGCTTTTCTCGCCGAGCGCTTCGAGCTCCTTGAACAAGGCCGTGTCGTCCGCGCGCACCCAATGCGCCAGCCGCTCGCTCAGCCGGTTCGCCATCTCCGCGGCGCCGGCCTTGGTGAAGGTCAGGCACAGGATAGACGACGGATCGGTGCCGGGCCTGAGCAACAGCCGCAGCACGCGCGCGACCAGCACCTGCGTCTTGCCGGTCCCGGCCGACGCCGACAGCCACACCTGCGCGCGCGGGTCGGACGCCTCGCGCTGCTCGGGCTGGAGAGGAGGGAGAGGCCGCATTCAGCCCCTATCCCGTTCCGGGAGAGGGAGGGGCCCGCTCGCCGCAGGCGAGTGGGAGGGTGAGGGGGAGCGAGCGGCCACGCTCGCTGTGCTTCGCTCTGCACCCCTCACCCAGCTCGGCTTCGCCGAGTCGCCCTCTCCCGCAAGGGGAGAGGGGCTGGCATCCCGGCCGTACCATTCGTCCAGCCGCATCAGCTGGTCATAATCCCCGTAAGGCGCATGCTCCGGGTGCAGCTTCGCCGTGAACGGCTCGGCGCCGGTCAACCAGCGTTCGACCGCGCCTTGCAGGTTGCTCGCCGCGCGCGCGACGAACTGGTCGGTGAAGATGCGCCCGCCCTTGCCCGCCGGATCGACCGGCGAGACGATCTTGCCGAAGCCGTCCTGCGTGTTGCGCGCGAGCGACCAATATTCGAACGCGCCCGCGGTGCCCGCCACGCCGTCGAACGCGCCACGCTCCGCCATCAGGCCGATCAGCCCCAATTGCTGCGCATAGCCGCTTGCGACCTGTTTCGGCGAAGGCGCGTTGCCGGTCTTGTAGTCGACGATGACGAGGCTGCCATCGGGCCGGCGGTCGATCCGGTCGGCAATGCCCTTCAGCGTGACGCCGAACACGTCGAGCTCGCCCTCGCATTCGACCGCGAGCACCTTGTGCCCTTCGGCCTTGCGCTCGGCCATTTCGGCGGCGATCCATTCGATCGCCTCGATCAGCCGCGGCTCCCACAACGCGCGCATCAGCGGGTGCGCGTCGGCACCGGCCAGGAAAGCCTCTGCGCGCGGGCGAAGCTTCGCCGGGTCGCAATCATCCTCTTCCGCCCATTGCTGGAGGACGAGGTGAACCGCCGTCCCTCGCCAGGCGGCGGTCGGATCGGCGTCGACCATATCGAGCGGGAACAGCTTCAGCATCGCCTTTGCGTAGAAAGCGAACGGATCGGCCTTCAGCCGGTCGAGGTCGGTCACGGACAACCGCTTCGGCCGCTCGGCAACCGGCGGTGCGGGCGCCGGCCGGAGCGAAGGTTTCGTTTCCTCGACTCCGTCCAGCGCCTGCGCCCAATGTTTGAGCCGCCCGGCGCGCGGCAAGCCACCGGTCAGCGCCTCCAGCCGCAGCCAGAAACGCGAGGCGACCGCCGGCCCGCGCGCATCGCGTCTGGCCCGCGTGATCAGCACCTGCGGCGCGCCAAGCGCCCCGGCGAAGCTATGGGCGGCGAGACCAATCCGCGTCTCCAGCCCCGGCAGGCCCAGCTCCGCACGGATGCGCGGCGCCAGCCACGGATCGGGCGACGGCAGCGCCGGCCACGTCCCTTCGTTCAGCCCGGCGAGGATCGTCAGGTCCGCCTGTTGCAGCCGCGCTTCGATCAGGCCCCGAATGAAGATGCGCGGATGCCCGCCCTGCGGCGGCCGCACCGCGACGCCGTTCATCAGCTCGGTCAGCATCGGGCCAAGCGAGTCAGGCGCAATCCGCGCCGGCCCTTCGGCGCCATGCCCCTCCAGCCCGGCGAAAAACTCGGCGGCGGCACGCCCGGCCGGCTTTGCCCATACCTCGTCGCCGGCCAGCCGCTCGGCGGCCTCGCGGACCGCTGCCAACAGCTCCGCAAAACTCCCAATCTCGCTCGTCCCGAGCGTAATCGAGGGGCGCTGCTCGGACTCTGTACCCGCGTCCTTCGACTGCGCTCGGGATGAGCGGGAAAAGACTTCTTCCAGTGGCCCAAGCCACTCCCTCGCCCGCTCCGCCGCGACTGCCTCCGGCAAATGCGTCAGCCCAGGCGCAGGCCGAGGGCCGCGCAGCTTGCGGTCGAGCCGGCGCACCTGCTCCAGCCACTCCGCTCGCCCCTCGCCTGCCTGCACCAGCGGATGCTTCAACAGCGCCAACAGCGGCACCGGCGCGAACCGCTCCGCCGCGGCTTCGACGATCGCCAGCAGCAGAGTGCCCGGCGGCGTCACCGACAGCGGCACGCCCGCCGAATCGTCGGCCTCGATGTCCCACCGCTTCAGATGCGCCGACACGCGTTGCGCCAGCCCGCGATCCGGCGTCACCAGCGCGGCGGTGCGTCCCGGCGTCTCCAGCGCCTCGCGCAGCGCCAGCGCGATCGCCTGCGCTTCCTCGGCCGGCGTCGCGACTTCGAGCAACTCGACGCCGGAGCGGTCGCGCTCCTTGCGGGGCAGGTCGGTCCATTCCGTCGTGAAGCGCGCCGGCGCCAGCGCGTTCGAGATCAGCCGGCTTCGCCCGGCCCGCGCCGCGTGGCCGCCACCCCAGCGCCAGCGCTCGACTTCGCCGCGTGCGACGCCCATCCGGTCGAGCAGCAGCTTCAGATGATATTGCGGATGCGTCTCGACCGGCCGTTCGGCGACCTCGGCGTCGGGATCGGGCCGATGCGGGCCGAGCGCCGCCCATTGCTCCTCCGGCATGCCGGTGTCGAGCGCGTCGAAGACCACCCGCCCGTTCGACATGAACGCGACCGTCCTCAGCACCGCCGCGACCGCAGGCGCAGCGGTCGATATGCCGGCGGCTACGACAAATCCCGGCGGCGGCGTCTCGCGCCAGCGCTTCGCGACGCGTTCCAGCAGCCGGTTGCGGCGATCGCTCAGGTCGATCCGCCCCAGCCGCGCCAGCTCCTTCGGCCATTGTTCGAGCACCAGCGCGAACAGCTCCAGTGATCGCGCCCAATGCTCGGTCAGCTCGCCGACATCGATCTCGCGCAGCCGCTGCGGCGGCACGCCTTCGACATGCAGCTGGTCGAGCGTGCGCGCGAGCTCGGCGGCCAGCCGCATCGCCTCCGCGCCCGCAGCGCCGCCGCTCTCCTCGATTAGCCGCGCCAGGATCAGCTGGCGCTGCAACGGATCGACTGCGGGCGGGATCGGTTCCGCGTCGATCGGATCGAGGAAGGCGCCGATCCGCTCGTCCAGCTCGGGATCGCCGATCGGCACCAGCCGCGGCAGCAGCAAGCCACCCTCGGCACGGCGCACGAATGCGTCCTGAACGGCACGCGCCGCCCGGTTGTTCGGCACCAGCACCAGCCCACGCGCGAGCGTCATCCGGTCCCGCCCTTCCCGCGCCATCAACCCGGCGACGAGCGCGTCGGCAAAGCTGCGATGCGGCGGGATGGTGTAGACGGAGGGGCGGATCACACGCCGAGAATAGCGGGCGGATGGCCCAAGTCGAGCACCTTTTGTTCCGCTTTGGCGCTTATTCCTGCGCCAGCAGGGCCTCGGTCCGCTTGATCGCCGGCGGGTTGCCGACTTCGAACCACAGGCCGTTGTGCACCTGCCCGAACGCGCGTCCCTCAGCGATCGCGCGATCCCAGAGCCGGTTCAGCGAGAACGGCTCGGCCTTCGCGCCTTCGAACAGGCGCTTGGAGACGATCTGGACGCCTGTGTACACGAACGGCGCCACCCGTCCCTGCTTGCGGCGCGTGATCCGGCCGCTACCGTCCATGTGGAAGTCGCCACGGCCCGGATAGCAATTGGCCCGCGCGAAAGGGACCAGCAGCAGCAGCGCGTCCATTTCCGCGTCGTTCCACCGTGCCGCCAGCGCACGGATCGAATCGGTCGGCCCATCGACCCACAGGCTGTCGCTGTTCACGATCAGGAATGGATCATCGTCGATCAGCGGCAGCGCCTTGACCAGCCCGCCGCCGCTATCGAGCAACTGCTCGCGCTCGTCGGAGATAACGATATCAATGCCCTGCACGCGGCGCTTCAGATGCGCTTCCAATGCGTCGGCGAGGTAGTGGACGTTGACGACCGCGCGCTTCACGCCCGCCGCTTTCAGCCGGTCCAGCACATGATCGAG
>NZ_DASTXI010000096.1:0-3627 GCF_035758555.1 Sphingomonas sp.
GTGTTGCCGGCGATGTTGCGGGTGCCGCCGGCGCCGGCGCCGACATCGTGCAGCGCTTCTTCCATCGCCGCGATCACCTTCGGGTGCTGGCCCATCGACAGATAGTCGTTCGAGCACCAGACCGTGATCGGCTTCGGCCCATTATGCCCGGCAAAGCAGCGCGCGTTCGGGAACATCCCCTTGTTGCGCAGAATGTCGATGAACACCCGGTACCGGCCCTCGCCGTGCAACCGGTCGATCGCCTGGGTGAAAATGCGGTTGTAGTCCAAAGCCCTAACCTGTGTTCGGTTCGCTCTCGGCCCCGTTTACCTTTGCGGGCGCGCTCAGGCCAGTGAGAACAACTCGCAATAAGCCCTCATAGGCGCTCGATCCGCGCTAAACCGAAGTTGCCAAGAGCAGGCCGGAGCCGCTCGACCGAGTCGTCCAGCCGCGTGAACACGGCGATTCCCGGGGAAGGCGCGTCGGGCCAGCTCTGACCGTCGGTCAGATAAGCGATCCGCCGCGCGATCCCATCGGCGCCATCGACATAGGTGAGCAGTCGTGCGGCTGCGAGCTCGGGCTCGACCAACCGGAAGTGCGTGCAGGCGAGTACGACGGTGTCGATCCGCTCGCCGCCGGGCTGACCGGTTAGCCCGTCCAGGATACGCGCATAGGCCGCCGGATCGGTGTCTTGCCCACGCAATTTCGCTTCCGCCAGGTCGACCAGCTCGGCCGAACCGTGGCGCAGCACCAGACAGTCGGCGGCGAACTCGGCGGCGAGCCGGTCGACATAAGGCTGGCGGATCGTCGCCTCGGTACCGAGCACGCCGATCGCGCGCGTCTTCGACAGCAGGGCCGCCGGTTTGATCGCCGGGACGGTGCCGACCACCGGCAGGTCCAGCGCGCTCCGCACATGGGCGAGCGCAATGGTGGAGGCGGTGTTACACGCGATCACCACGAGCCGGGGGTGGTAGCGCTCGACGAGTCGCCCCAGCAGTGCCGGCACGCGTGCCGCGATCTCCGCTTCGGATTTGGTGCCGTACGGATAGCCGGCGCTGTCCGCGGCATAGACGATCGGCGCCTTCGGCAACAGCCTTTGTGCCGCGGCCAGCACGGAAAGCCCGCCCACGCCGGAATCGAAGAACAGCAGCGGACGCGGGTCGGTCATGCGGGGCGCACCTAATCGACTTTCACGTGAGAATCACCGTTCGTTTCGAGCGAAGCCGAGAAGCGGACGGTTGTGTTTTTCGGGCTTTTGCGGTTTGTCGCGTCCGATGGGGGCGCAAACCACCGATGTCCTTTGGGAAATGCCGGCGCTGGCGCTGGCGCTGGGCTATCTGCTCGGCTCGATCCCGTTCGGGTTGCTGCTGACCCGGTTCAGCGGCGCCGGCGACATCCGCGCGATCGGCTCCGGCAATATCGGCGCGACCAACGTGCTTCGCACCGGCCGCAAGGGTCTGGCGGCCGCCACGCTGCTGCTCGACGCACTGAAAGGCACCGCGGCGGTCTGGATCGGCGAGGCGATCGTGCCCGGCGGCGGCGTGCTGGGCGGGGCAGGCGCTTTTTTCGGTCACTGCTACCCGATCTGGCTCAGGTTCAAGGGCGGGAAGGGGGCCGCCACCTTCGGCGGCATCGGCTTTGCGGCCTGGTGGCCGATTGGCGTCATCTATCTGCTGGTCTGGCTCGGCGTGCTGGCGGCCAGCCGCTATTCGTCGGTCGGCAGCCTTGCGGCAGCGGTGGCGGCTCCGATTGCGGCGTTCCTGTTCGGCCGCGCCGATTTCGGCATCCTCTTCATCGCCCTCGCGCTGGTTGTCTTCTGGAGGCACCGCGGCAACATCGCGCGGCTGTTCGCCGGCACCGAGCCGAAAGTCGGGCGCAAGAGTGGCTGATATCGAGCCCGACCACCGCGCGGCGAAGCTCCAGCTGCTGCGGACACCGCATATCGGGCCGATCACCTATCGCCAGCTGATCGCCCGCTTCGGCAGCGCAACGGCCGCACTGGACGCGCTACCGATGCTGGCGGCGCGCGGCGGCCGGCGCGATTTCCGTCCGGCCGACCGGCGGCAGGTCGAACGCGAGCTCGCCGCCATCGCAAAGCTCGGTGCGCGCGCGCTGTTCGTCGACGATCCGGACTATCCTGCGCTGCTGCGCGCAACCGAGAGTGCGCCGCCGATGCTGACCGTGCGGGGCCATTTGGAGCTGCTCGACCGTCCGATGATCGCGATCGTCGGCGCCCGCAATGCATCGGCGGCCGCATGCCGTTTCGCCAGGGGCCTAGCGCAGCAGCTGGCGGGGGAGGGCGCGACCGTCGTCTCCGGCCTGGCCCGCGGCATCGACACCGCGGCCCATGTCGGCGCGTTGCAGGGCGGCACCGTTGCCATCATCGCAAGCGGCATCGACATCGCCTATCCGCCCGAGAACGCCGCGCTGCAGGAGAAGATCGCGAGCGACGGCCTGCTGATCGCCGAACAGCCGCCGGGCACCGAGCCGCTGGCGCGCCATTTCCCGTCGCGAAACCGGATCATCGCCGGCCTCTCATTGGGGACCGTCGTGGTCGAGGCCGCGCCCAAATCCGGGTCGCTGATCACCGCCCGCATCGCCGCGGAGCTCGGCCGTGAAGTGATGGCGGTCCCCGGCTCGCCGCTCGATCCGCGCGCGCAGGGTTGCAACCTGCTGATCCGCGACGGCGCGACGTTGATCCAGACTGCCGCCGATGTGCTGGAACAGATCCGCCCGATCGACGCGCGCGCCGTCGCCCAGCCCATCGGTTCATACGAACCTGGGCCAACGGACGACGCGTCCGACACGCAGCGTGAGGCGGTGCTGGACCTGCTCGGCGCCACCGCCGTGCCCGTAGACGAGATTATCCGCCTTTCCGGCCTGCCCAGCGCGGTCGTGCAGACCGCCTTGCTCGAGTTGGAGCTTGCCGGCCGGCTGGAACGCCACGCCGGCGGCCGAGTCAGCCTCGCCTGAATGCGCATCTTCCGCCACCTCTACGCCCAGGTGCTCGTCGGCATCGTGCTGGGCGTGCTGGTCGGCTGGCTGTGGCCGGATTTCGGCGCCGCGCTGAAGCCGCTCGGCGACGCATTCATCAAGCTGGTCAAGATGATGATCGCCCCGATCATCTTCACGACCGTCGTGCTCGGCATCGCCAAGATCGGCGACCTGCGCGCACTCGGCCGGGTCGGACTGAAGGCGCTCGTTTATTTCGAGGCAGTGACGACGCTGGCGCTGGTGATCGGACTGTTGATCGTGAACCTGGTCCGTCCGGGCGACGGCGTGAACGCCGATCCCGCGACGCTCAACCTGGCCGGCGTCGCCGACTATGCCGGCAAGGCGCATGAGCAAGGCGTCGCGCCCTTCCTGCTCGGCATCATCCCCGACAGCTTCTTCGGCGCGCTGACGGGGGATGACCTGCTGCCGGTGCTGCTGATCGCGATCCTCTCCGGCCTCGCGCTCGCGCACATGAAAGAGGCAGGCGAGGCGGCGGTCCGCTTCCTCGACCATGCCAGCGAATTCTTCTTCCGCATCATCGCCATGCTGATGCGCGTGGCGCCGATCGGCGCGTTCGGCGCGATGGCCTTCACGATCGGCAAATACGGCGTCGGCACGCTGGCCCAACTCGGCGTGCTGATGCTCAGCGTCTAC
>NZ_DASTXI010000101.1:0-6965 GCF_035758555.1 Sphingomonas sp.
GAAATGACCCATTCGGTGCGTCGCGGCGAAGAACGGGCCAGGCGCGGTCAGCGTCGCCAACGCCAGCATCCCGGGCGCGTCAGCGTCGCCCAGGATCCGGTAGTCGAAGCCGTCCACCAAGTCCGGCGAGCCGCTTGCGACCATTTGACGGATGACTGCCTGCTTCTCGACCACCGCGCCGGGAATCGGCGGGAATGCCGCGGCCTCGACCAGGCCGATCGGTCCGCCGTCGTCGAGGAACCGGGCAATCGCCTCTGCGCAGGCTTCCGTCGGCTCGGCGCCGGCCGCGAACAGATTGATTTCCGGACGATACCGCCGCGCCCGCGCATTCCCGACGCCGAGCTCCGCCTGCCGGGTCGCAAGCGCATTCCAAACCGGCCGGTCGAGCGGGTGATCGGTCATGGGTGCCCCTTTTACCATCCGTTCCCTATGTAGCGGGAATGGCCAGCCGCCTCGACTCCGTTCCCAATCGTCGCGCGATCGTCGACCGGCGTGCCTTGGCGGACGTGATCGCGGTAATCGACGGGAGCGGCACCGACCTTCGGCAGCAGCTTGTCGCTATCCTGAAGGAGGCGCTCGAGGCCGGACGCGCCGAGATTGCCGACCGGCTGATGCTGAACCCGTCGCGCGGGCTGGAGGCGGCGAGCGCGCAGGCGTTCCTGGTGGACCAAGTCCTGCGGCTGACCTTCGATTTCACCACGCAGCGACTGTACCCGGTCAGCAACCCGACCGCGGGCGAGCGGATCGCGCTGCTGGGCGTCGGCGGTTACGGCCGCGGCGAAATGGCGCCCTATTCGGACGTCGATGTCATGTTCCTGACGCCCTGGAAGCAGACCGGCTGGGTCGAGCAGGTCATCGAATCGATGCTCTATACGCTGTGGGATCTGGGGCTGAAGGTCGGCCATTCCAGCCGCTCGCTCGACGATATGGTGCGGATGGCGACCAGCGACCTGACGGTACGTACGGCCCTGCTGGAAAGCCGGTTCGTCTGGGGGGACCGCGCGCTCGCAGACGAGGGGTTGGCGCGCTTTCACCGCGAGGTGGTGGCCGGCACCGACAAGGCGTTCGTCGCGGCGAAGCTGGAGGAGCGCAACGAGCGGCATCGGCGAATGGGCGACAGCCGCTATGTCGTTGAGCCGAACGTGAAGGAAGGAAAGGGCGGGCTTCGCGACCTGCACACTTTGTTCTGGATCGGCAAATATGTGCACCGCGTCGATTCGGCCGCGGGCCTGGTGGAAACCGGGCTGCTCACGCCCGAGGAGCTGCACCAATTCCAGCGCGCGGGGAATTTCCTATGGGCTGTGCGCTGCCATCTCCACCTGCTCGCAGGGCGCGCAGAGGAGCGGCTGACGTTCGACTATCAGCGCGAGATCGCCGAGAGGATGAATTACGCGACGCGGCCGGGCAGATCGGCCGTCGAGCGCTTCATGCATTACTATTTCCTGCAGGCGAAGACGGTCGGCGATTTGACGGGGCTGTTCCTCGCTCATTTGGACGAGCAATTCGCGCGCCCAGGTCGCCGCTTCACGCTGGCGGCGATCCCGCGGCGGCCGCGCAAGCTGAACGGGTTTCGGCTGGTACGCGGCCGGCTGGCGCTTCCGTCGGACGATTTCCTCGAACAGGACCCGGTGCGGCTGATCGAGATGTTTGCGCTCGCCGACAGGCACGGGCTGGAGCTGCACCCGGCCGCAGTCCGCTGCGCACGGCGCGACGCGCGGCTGATCGACGCGAAGGTGCGCCGCGATCCTCGCGCCAATGCGCTGTTCCTGGACGTGCTGACCTCTCCGCGCGATCCGGAGACCGTGCTCAGATGGATGAACGAGGCGGGGGTGTTCGGCCGTTTCGTGCCTGATTTCGGCCGCGTCGTCGCACAGACCCAGTTCGACATGTACCATCACTACACGGTCGACGAGCACACGATCCGCGCGATCGGGCTGCTGGCGCAGATCGACCGCGGCGCGCTGAAGGCGGAGCATCCGATCTCGACCGCGATCATCCGCCAGATCGTGTCGCGCCGCGCGCTCTACGTCGCGGTGCTGCTGCACGATATCGCCAAGGGACGGGGCGGCGATCACAGCGTGCTGGGCGCCGAGATCGCGCTCCAGCTCTGCCCGAGGCTGGGGCTGACGCCGGCGGAGACGGAGACGGTTGCCTGGCTGGTTCGCCACCACCTGTTGATGTCGGCGACCGCGTTCAAGCGCGACCTGTCGGACTTCAAGACGATCCAGGACTTTGCGGCAGCGGTGCAGAGCCCCGAGCGGCTGAAGCTGCTGCTGGTGCTGACGATCGTCGACATCCGTGCGGTCGGGCCCGGCGTCTGGAACAGCTGGAAGCGGCAGCTGCTGACCGACATATTCGAAGGGGCCGAGGAAGTGCTGCGGCTCGGCCACAAGCAGACCGGCCGCAAGGAGCGCGTCGCCGCCAAGCAGCGCGTCGTTGCCGAACAGCTCGGCTGGAACGAGGCGGCCTTCGCCGCGCTCGCGCGGCGCCTGCCCGAGGCGTATTGGATCGCCGAGCCGGGCGACATCCTGGAGGCGAATGCCCGCCATGTCGCGGCGGCCAGGGACCAGCAGCTGTCGATCGCCGCGTCGGTCTATCCCGAGCGGGGGGCCACGCTGGTGACCGTCTATGCCAGCGACCATCCGGGACTGTTCTACCGGATCGCCGGCGCGATCCATCTGGCCGGCGGCAGCATCATCGACGCGCGCATCCACACCACGCGTGACGGCATGGCGCTCGACAATATGCTGGTGCAGGACCCGTTCGGCCGGCCCTTCGACGAGCGCAAACGGCTCGACCGGCTGAAGGCGGGAATCGAGGACGCGCTCGCCAATCGCACGCGCCTGCCGGAACGGCTGGCGGCCAAGCCGCTGTCCCGCACGCGCGCGGAGGCGTTTCCGATCGCGGCGAACGTGCTGATCGACAACCGCGCCTCGAACCGCTTCACCGTGGTCGAGGTCAATGCCCGCGACCGGCCGGCCCTGCTCTATGCGCTGGCCTACGGCCTGTTCCAGTCGAAGGTCACGATCCATTCCGCCCACATCGCCACCTATGGCGAGCGCGCGGTCGACACCTTCTACGTGACCGACCTGCTGGGCGCGAAGATCACCTCGCCCGCGCGGCTGAAGAGCCTGGAGAAGCGGCTGCTGGAGGCAGCGGAGGGTATCGCGGAGACAGTGGCGGCGTAAATCGATCCTCCCCTCAGCGCAGCCGAGGGGAGGATCTTAGATCAGAATCGCGTCCTAAGCGTCACGCCGTAGGTGCGAGGCTCCGCCAGGAAGGCGGAGAAGATCTGCGTCGCGCCAGGATATTGCGCGGCCGGGAACACCGCCGGGTTTGCGGCGCCGGCCTGGAACGGCGTGTTGAACGCGACCTGCGTGTAGTCCTGGTTGAACAGGTTCTGGACGAAGAATTCGAGCGCCCAGCGTTCCTCCGGCCCACGGATGCCGATGCGGCCGTTGACCACCGCATAGCCGTCCTGCTGTTTCTGCGGGAACAGGTCGGAGCCGGTGTTGTAGTCGCTGGTCAGGCGGCCATCGACATAGAACAGGCCGGTCAGGCCACTGTCACCGATCGGCGGCGTCCAGGTCAGCGATCCGGTCGCGACGGCTGCCGGCGCGTTCGACAGCTTCGAGCCCGGTAGCTGGCGCAGCGCGGGATCGAGCGGCACGCCGTCCGAATTGCCGACCAGATCGTGCCGGTAATGCGTGTTCGACACGGTCAGGCCGAGGCCGATGGACAGGTCGCGTGCCGGCCGGATCGCGCTTTCGATCTCGACGCCGCTGGAGAAGACGCCCGGTCCGACCTGGTTTTTCGGGCAGGCGCCGGTGGTGGCGCTGGTGTCGCGGTCGGCCCCCGCCAGATCCTGCGAGCAGCCGTTGATGTTCTGCACCAGGAAGACCGAGCCGTTGAACGTGTTCAGCTGGAAATCGGAAAAGCGCTGGTGGAAGGCGGCGATGTTCAGCGAGAACATCGGGCTCGAATATTTGAGACCGATTTCGTAGGCGTCGTTGATCTCCTGGTCGAACTGCAGATTGCCGACCAGCGACTGGGCGCCGCCGGCGGCCGCGAAGGTCGTCGTCGGCACGCCATTCACGATGAAGATCGGCGGCTTCAGCGCCGAACGGTCGAGGTTGAACCCGCCCGCCTTGTAGCCGCGCGAATAGCTCGCATAGACTAGCCAGTCGGGCGACGGCTTCCACGACGCAACCGCGGTCCCGGTGAACTCGCTTTCGCCACGCCGGTCGTCGATGCTGACGCCGTTCAACTCGGATGTCGCATTGCCCTGGCAGCTGAGGTTGATCAGCGCGCCCGCCGCAGCGGCGAGCGGCGTGGCCAGGAAAGGCGTCAGGTTCGCCTGCTGGACAGGGCAGATCGTATTGGTGTTGTTGAACGTTGCCGCGAATTTCTTGCGGTCGTGCGTGTAGCGCAGGCCGAGCGTCACATCGAACGTGTCGGTCACATGGAAGATATTGTGCGTGAAGAACGCATAATTGGTGTCGTTCTGGCGATACAGCGCATTGTTGTCGCCGACATTGTTGATGCTGTCGAGGCGATCGAAGCCCGCGACGATCGCCGGGCCGGCAGCGCCGAATGGTGAGTTCACGGCCGGTGCCAGCGCGCCGCTGAGCACGGCGCGGCCGGTGGGGCTCAGGCACGACGTGCTGCCGGGGCTGAAGAAGCTTGCCGGGAACCCGAACGCGCCGACCAGGCGGCAGGTCGCGAAGCGGCCGTACTGATTGCCGAATTTCAGGTTGTCGGTCAGGTCCAGCTTCTCGTGCGCGAAATAGGCGCCGACCAGCCAGTCGAGCTTGTTGTCAAAGGCCGATCCCTGCAGCCGCAGCTCCTGCGTGAAGGTGCGGAATTCGCGTTGATAGGCTGCCTTGCCCGGTGCGCGGTACAGGATGTCCACGGTCGAATAGTCGGTGTCCGACCCCTGGTTCGACGTATAATCGCGATAGGCGGTGATCGAGGTCAGGTTCGCGCCGCCCAGGTTCCAGTCGATCTCCGCAGAGACGCCCCAAACCTTGGTGATGCCTTTGTAGCTGCGGCCGGCCGTCGGATAGATGTTGCGGCTGAACGGATCGCTGAATGCCGCGGCCGGCGTGCCCAGGCCCAGCAGCGCGTTGATGATCGTGTTCTTGGTCGGATCGAGCAGGTTGCGGTTGGCGCCGGCGACGGTCTCGTCGATATAAACGGCGCCGCAGCATTTCTCGTTGCGGTGGGTGTAGTCGCCGATGATCCGGACCGACAGATCCTCGTTCGGTTCGTACAGCAGCTGCCCGCGCACGAAATAGCGGTTGCGATCGTTGACGTCGGTGTCGTTGGTGACGTCGTGATAGAAGCCGTCGCGGTTGACATAGACGGCGTCGAGCCGTGCCGCGAGCGTCTCGGTGATCGGGCCGGTCACTGCGCCGGCGGCCCGGACATAATCGAAATTGCCGTAATTGAGCTCGCCGAAGCCGCCGAAAGTGAAGCTCGGTTTTTTGGTGATGATATGGATCAGGCCGGCCGACGCGTTGCGGCCGAACAGCGTGCCCTGCGGGCCGCGCAGCACCTCGATCCGGTCGACCTCGCCCAGCTCGTTGAGGCCGATGCCGGAGCGCGACCGATAAACGCCGTCGACGAACACCGCGACCGAACTTTCCAGCCCGGGATTGTCGCCGACCGTGCCGATGCCGCGGATGCGCGCGGAGCCGTTCGCTTCGGAGCCGGTGGAGGAGACGAGCAGCGACGGCGCGAGCTGGTTCAGCTGGCGGATGTCGCTGGCGCCCGAATTCTGCAGCGATTCGGACGAGACGGCGGAGACGGCGATCGGCACGTCCGACAGCGCTTCGGCGCGGCGGGTGGCCGTCACGATGATGTCGCCGGCATTGGCCGCCTGGGCCGGTGCATCGGCCGCGGCCGGACCGGCCGTCGACGATGCGCTCTGCGTATCCTGTGCAAATCCCGGCGACGCGAGCACGAACATCGCAGCGCCAAGCAACCAAGCCGACTTCGTCATCCCATCCTCCCCAGACTGTCCTGCTTTGGGGCGGAGCTTAGAATCACGGGGCCGTAACATCTACAACACAGCCTTACGCCGGGAGTTTTCCCGGCGCGTGCGGCGTTTGTGCAACAGTGCGTGCGGCGTGTGCGGCTTTGACGCTACGGCATCGCCCGATCGCCGGGCGCGGCGATCACTTGGGCGCGAGCACCATCAGCATCTGGCGGCCTTCCATGCGCGGATGGGCTTCGACCTTGGCGATCTCTGCCGTCTGTTCGGCGACGCGCTGAAGCACCGCCATGCCGAGCTGTCCGTGAGAAAGTTCGCGGCCGCGGAAGCGCATCGTGACCTTCACCTTGTCGCCGTCCTCGATGAACTCGACTACCTTCTTCATCTTGGTGTCATAGTCGTGATCGTCGATATTCGGACGCATCTTGATCTCCTTGATCTCCTGCGTCTTCTGCGACTTGCGGGCGAGGTTGGCCTTTTTCTGGGCCTCGTATTTGAATTTGCCGACGTCGAGGAATTTTGCGACCGGCGGATCGGCGTTGGGCGACACTTCGACAAGGTCGAGACCGACCTCGCGCGCCTGCTCCATCGCTTCGCGGGTGTACATCACGCCGAGATTTTCGCCATTCTCGTCGATCACCCGAACCTTCTGGCTCTGGATGAACTCATTGAATCGCGGGCCGGAAAGGGCCGGAGGCGCCAGCGGGCGCCGCATCATGGGAGGACGGATAGGTTAGGCTCCTGTTGGTTGTTGCCCGCGCTATATAGTCACGCGTCGGGCGCAACGGAAGCGGGGGCCGCGCGGTTCCGTCCATCCTGTGGCGCGAATGCGTCAGTCGGCCTGCTTAGGCAGCGGCCAGAGCTGATCGACCGGCCGCTCCAGCACCCGCGCCGCGGCCGGATGGAGGACGGCCGGGGACAGCCGTCCGGTCCTGGTCGCCGCGGCCAGCCAGGCTTCGATCGAGCCGCC
>NZ_DASTXI010000114.1:0-18520 GCF_035758555.1 Sphingomonas sp.
AGGTCAGGGCGGTGGTGTTCGGCAGCCGCGGCGGCAATTTCTGCTCCGGCGGCGACGTTCACGAGATCATCGCGCCGCTAACGCGCATGTCGATGCCGGAGCTGCTCGATTTCACGCGGATGACGGGCGATCTGGTCAAGGCGATGCGCGCCTGTCCGCAGCCGATCGTCGCGGCGGTCGACGGCGTCTGCGCGGGTGCGGGCGCGATCGTCGCGATGGCGTCCGACCTGCGCTATGGCAGCCCGGAGGCGAAGACCGCGTTCCTGTTCAACCGGGTCGGGCTGGCGGGCTGCGACATGGGCGCGTGCGCGATCCTGCCGCGGATCATCGGCCATGGCCGGGCCAGCGAGCTGCTGTTCTTCGGCCGCAGCTTCGGCGCCGAGGAGGGGAAGGCCTGGGGGTGGTTCAACGACGTCGTGCCGGCGGACCGGCTCGACGGACACGCGATTGAGGCGGCGCGGCGGATTGCGGCGGGGCCGGGCTTCGCCAACGGCATGACCAAGAACCAGCTCAACATGGAATGGAATATGAGCCTGGAGACGGCGATCGAATCCGAGGCGCAGGCGCAGGCGATCTGCATGCAGACGAAGGACTTCGAGCGCGCCTACCAGGCGTTCGTCGCGAAGCAGAAGCCGGTGTTCGAGGGCGACTGAGATGGACCGGAGCTATCTCGACTGGCCGTTCCTGGGCGCCGAGCACAAGGCGCTGGCGCTGGCGGTCGACGACTGGGCGCGCGCGGCGCTACCCTCGATCGGCGATCATGACGATGTCGACGCCACCTGCCGGGCGATTGTCCGCGCGCTGGGGGAAGCGGGATGGCTGCGTTACTGCGTGCCGCAGGCCTATGGCGGCGTGCACGAGGTGCTGGACGTGCGATCGCTGTCGATCATCCGCGAGACGCTCGCCTATCATTCCGCGCTCGCCGACTTCGCGTTCGCGATGCAGGGGCTGGGTTCGGGCGCGATCAGCTCCTTCGGATCGGAAGCGCTGAAGCAGGACTATCTGCCGGCCGTTGCCGCGGGCGAAAAGATCGCCGCTTTCGCCTTGTCGGAACCCGAGGCCGGATCGGACGCGGCCGCGCTGTCGGCCTCGCTCGCCGCGACCAGCGACGGCTATGTGCTGAACGGCGAGAAGACCTGGATCTCGAACGGCGGCATCGCCGATTTCTACTGCCTGTTCGCGCGCACCGGCGTCGGATCGCGCGGGGTGACGGCGGTGGTGGTCGATGCCGGCGCGCATGGCTTTTCGATCGCCGAGCGGATCGAGGTGATCGCGCCGCATCCGCTCGCGCGGCTGCGCTTCGACGATTGCGTGGTGCCGTTCGACAAGCGCATCGGCGAGGAAGGCGAGGGGTTCCGGATCGCGCTTGCAACGCTCGACATCTTCCGCACCACGGTGGGCGCGGCCGCGCTCGGCTTTGCCCGGCGGGCGTTCGACGAGGCGGGACGCCACGCTCTCAATCGGCGGATGTTCGGCGGGACACTGGCCGACCTGCCGCTGGCGCAGGAGCGGCTGGCGGAAATGGCACTCGACATCGATGCGGCGGCCTTGCTCGTCTACCGCTCCGCCTGGACCAAGGACGTGAAGCGCCAGCGCGTGACCCGCGAGGCGGCGATGGCGAAGCTGTTCGCGACCGACCAGGCGCAGGTGGTGATCGACAAGGCCGTGCAGATGTTCGGCGGGATGGGCGTTGCGAAAGGCGTCAAGGTCGAGGAGCTGTACCGCGAGGTCCGGGCGCTCCGCATCTATGAAGGCGCGTCGGAAGTGCAGAAGCTGATCATCGCCGGGCAGCAGCTGAATGCGCTGCGGGAGGAGTCGTGAAGATCCTGCAACCGCCCGGCCGGGTCAGGCCGAAAGGCTATGCGAACGGCATCGCCGCGAGCGGACGCATGGTCTTCACCGCCGGCGTGATCGGCTGGAACGAGCGGGAGGAATTCGAGCATGCCGACCTGGCCGGCCAGTTCCGGCAGGCGCTGCTGAACACGCGCGCGATTCTGGCCGAAGGCGGGGCTGCGCCGTCCGATATCGTGCGGATGACCTGCTACGTCACCGACAAGCGCGACTATGTGGCGGCACGCGCGGCGATCGGCGCGGCGTGGCGCGAGGTGCTGGGCAAGGTGTTTCCCTGCATGGCGGTGGTGGAGGTTTCCGGGCTGGTCGAGGATGCCGCGCGGGTCGAGATCGAAACGACGGCGGTAGTCGAATGAAGGTCGCAGTGATCGGCGGCGGGCCGGGCGGGCTCTATTTCGCGCTGCTGACCAGGAAGCGGCTGCCGGACTGCACGATCGACGTGTACGAGCAGAACCGGGCCGACGACACGTTCGGCTTCGGCGTCGTCTTTTCGGACGAGACGCTGGACGAGTTCCTCTCCGCCGATCCGGAATCCTACGACGCGATCCGGTCCAACTTCGCCTGGTGGGACGATATCGTCATCGAGCATGCGGGCGACCGGACCGTGGTGGGCGGCAACGGCTTTGCAGGCTGCTCGCGGCAGACATTGCTGAGCCTGTTGCAGCAGCGGTGCGCGGACCTGGGCATCGGGCTGCATTTTTCGACGCATATCGGCCCGGAGGAGATCGATAGCCGATTCGGCGACTGCGACCTGGTCGTCGTCGCGGAAGGGGTGAACAGCCCGATCCGTGCCGCCCATTCCGAGGCGTTCGGGGTGCGCGCGGTCGACACGCGCAACAGATTCTGCTGGCTGGGCTCGACCCGCCCGCTAGACGCCTTCACTTTCTTCTTCGTGCGCACCGATTGCGGGTATTTCTGCGCGCATACCTATCAGTATGAAGCGGGCCGTTCGACCTGGGTGATCGAGACGACGCCCGAGAGCTGGGCGGCGCACGGCCTGGACGCGCTGGACGAGGAGCAAAGCGCGCGGGCGCTGGAGGCGATCTTCGCCGGGCCGCTGCAGGGGCATGGCTTCATCACCAACCGCTCGATCTGGCGGAGCTTCCAGACGATCAGCTGCGCCAAATGGCGGGACGGCAGGATGATGCTGCTGGGCGACGCCAAGGCGACCGCGCATTGGTCGATCGGGTCCGGCACCAAGCTGGCAATGGAGTGCGCGGCTTCGCTGTCGGACGCGGTGGTGGCGCATGGGGCCGACCTCGACGCGGTCGAGACGGCTTACGAGAAGGCACGGCGGACGCCGGTCGAGATCACGCAGCACAATGCGCAGGTGTCGCTGCGCTGGTTCGAGGACATGCCGCTCCACTGGGGCAAGCCGCGCTACCAATTCGCCTTCTCGCTGATGTCGCGCGCCAAGGCACTGACCTGGGACAATATCGGCCTTCGCGACCCGGTGTTTCTCGCGCGTGTCGAGGACGAATTCTACGCGCGCTATGAGCGTCGGACCGGCCGCGACGCGTCGGACCGGCCGACGCCGATGTTTACCCCGTTTGACCTGCGCGGGCTGACCTTGCCGAACCGCGTCGTGATGGCGCCGATGGCGCAGTACAGCGCGATCGAGGGCGACCTGACGCCCTGGCATTTCAGCCACTATACGGCGAGGGCGCTGGGCGGGGCCGGGCTGATCTTCACCGAGATGACGTGCCCGACGCCCGATGCGCGGATCACCACCGCCTGCACCGGCCTGTGGAGCGACGCGCAGCAGGCGGACTGGACGCGGCTGGTCGATTTCATCCACGCGGCAACGCCCGCCAAGGTGGCGCTGCAGCTGGGCCATGCCGGGCGCAAAGGCTCGACCAACGTGCCGGAGCTGGGCGAGAATCTGCCGATGGCGGAAGGGAACTGGCCGGTCTGGTCGGCCTCGCCGCTGCCTTATTTCGACAATGCTTCGCCGGTGCCGATCGAGCTCGATCGCGCAGCGATGCACGACATCCGCGACAGCTTCGTCGCCGCGACGATCCGCGGCGCGCGTGCCGGCTTCGACATGATCGAGCTGCATGCGGCGCACGGCTATCTGCTGGCGAGCTTCCTTTCGCCGCTGACCAACCGGCGGACGGACGAATATGGCGGCAGCGCGCTCAATCGCGCGCGCTTCCCGCTGGAAGTGTTCATGGCGATGCGCGAGGCGTGGCCCGCGGACCGGCCGATGTCGGTGCGGCTGTCGTGCAGCGACTGGGCCGAGGGCGGGCTGTGCCTCGACGATCTCGCGACCATCGCCAAAGCGTTCAAGGCGGCGGGCGTGGACATCATCCACGCCTCGTCCGGCCAGACCGTGCCGTGGCAGAAGCCGGTCTATGGCCGGATGTGGCAGACGCCGTTCGCCGAATTCATCCGGCTGACCGCCGATATCCCGACGATCGCGGTGGGCGACATCACGCTGCCCGAACAGATCAACGCGATCGTCGCCGCCGGCCGCGCCGATTTGTGCGCGCTGGCGCGGCCGATGCTGAACAATCCCTTCTTCGCGCGACAGGCGGCCGGGCACTATGGGGTGCGGACCGCGTGCGGCGTGCCGCTCGACTGGCCGGTGCAGCTGAAGTCGGGCGAGTATCAGCTGTATCGCGAGGCGGAGAAGGCAAACGAGAAGCAGGCGGAGCTGAACGCGCGCGCCAGGCCGAACCGCCGCCACTACCAGCACGCGGAGCAGGCGCATGGATGATCCGGTGTTCCCCGACGACTTCAACATGGCGGACTGGTTCCTGGGCGTCGGCGCGCCCGACAAAACCGCCATCCTGTTCGAGAACCGGGCGATCACCTATGCCGAGCTGCGCGAGAAAGTGGATCGGGTCGCGCGGCGCCTGGTGACGGAAGGGCTGCTGCCGGAGCAGCGGGTGCTGGTCTGCATGCGCGACTGCCCGGAGTTCGCCTATGCCTGGTTCGGCGCGATCAAGGCGGGCGCAGTGGTCACGCAGATCAACCCGCTGCTGCCCGAGGCGGATTATTCCTACTACCTCGATTACGTGAAGCCGCAGTTCGCGTTCGTCGACGAAGCGAGCGCGGCGGCGTTCGGCGCGGCGGCGGAGCGGTCGCGGCACGGGCGGGGTGTGATCGCCGATTTCGACGCCTGGCTCGCCGGCCCGGTCGCGCCGGATGCCGAGCCCTGGCCGACCCGGCGCGACGATCCCGCCGTCTGGCTGTTCACCAGCGGCTCGACGGGCAAGAGCAAGGGCGCGGTGCATACGCACGGCCATTTCCCGTTCAACACCGAAGTCTATGCCAAAAGCTTCATCGGCATGCGCGAGAGCGACGTGACGATTTCCGGCGCGCGGCTGTATTTCGGCTATGCGACGGGCACCAACCTGATGTTCCCGTTCGCAGTCGGCGCGACGACAGTGCTTTTCAGCGAGCAGCCGAGCGCCGAGCGGCTGTTCGAGCTGATCGAGCGCCACCGCCCGACCGTGTTCACCAGCGTGCCGACGCTGATTCACAAGATGCTGGAGAGCGGACGCAAGGCCGACCTGTCGAGCATCCGCTTCATGTGGAGCGCGGGCGAGGCGCTGCCGCTGGAGCTGCACGCGCGCTGGGACCAGGCGTTCGGCGTGCCGATCATCGACGGGATCGGCAGCGCCGAGAGCTTCCATATCTATATCAGCAACCATCCGAACGATATTCGCCCCGGCAGCCTCGGCCGGCTGGTGCCCGGATACGCGGCGCGGCTGCTCGACGACGAAGGCAGGCAGGTCGCGAAAGGCGATGTCGGCACCTTGTGGCTGAAAGGCGCGTCGGCGGCGCTCTGCTATCACGCCGATTATGCCAAGTCGGTCGAGCATCTACGCGGCGGCTGGATCGTCAGCGGCGACAAATTCCGCGAGGACGAAGACGGCTATTGGTATTACGAAGGGCGCGGCGACGATCTGATCAAGAGCGGCGGCATCTATGTGAGCCCGATCGAGGTCGAGAATGTGCTGGCGCAGCATCATGCGGTCGGCGAGTGCTGCGTGACGGGCAGGAAGGACGGCGCGGGGCTGGAGAAGCCGGTCGCGATCGTGTTTCCGCGGCCCGGCGTCGCAGCGTCGCCGGTGCTGGCCGAAGAGCTGATCGCCTTCGCCCGCAGCAGGCTCGTCCACTACAAGGCGCCGCGCGAGGTGATCTTCGCCGAGGCGGCGCTGCCGCGCAACGACCGGGACAAGCTGGACCGCAAGGCGCTGAGGGCGCGGTTCGGATGAGGATGGGCGACGGGCCCTGGACCGCAGTGCGCGATGCGCTGGCGAGCGGCGCGCCGGTGGTGGCGATCCTGCCGCTGGGCGCGGTCGAGGCGCATGGGCCGCACCTGCCGCTGACGACCGACGTCGTCATCAGCGACGGCATGGCGGCGCGCGCGGCCGCGTTGCTGGAAGAGCGGGACGTGCGCGCGTTCGTGCTGCCGGCGCTGGCCTACGCGCCGGCGGGCTATGCATCCGAGTTCGCCGGCACGATCTCGATCGGCGCGGCGGCGGCCAAGGCGGTGCTGCTCGACATCGCGCGGTCGCTTAAAGGACAGGGCTTTGCCTGCCTCGCCTTTGCCAACAGCCATTTCGATCCCGCGAACGTCGCGATGCTGCGCGAGGCGGCGGCGGAGATTGCGACATTGGACCTGCCGGTCGCCTTCCCGGACTTCACCCGCCGCGCGCTCGCCGGGACGCTGACCGCGGAGTTTCAATCCGGCGCCTGCCATGCCGGCCAGTTCGAGACGAGCCTGGTGCTAGCTGACCGGCCCGAGCTGGTCGACGCCACTGCCGGCAAGGCGCTGGCGGATAATCCGTCGAGCCTGGTCACAGCCTTTGCGCAAGGCGCCACCACCTTTACCGAGGCGGGCGGGCCCGGCGCCTATTTCGGCACGCCGTCGCAGGCCAGCGCCGCCGAGGGCGAGGCGAGCTTCGGCGTGATGGCGGCGGCGCTGGCGGAGGCAGTGCTAGCCAGCCTCGCCTGAGGCGGCCTTGGCCTGGTCGCTCGCAAGTACGATCAGGCCCTTGGCCATGATCTCCGGCCGTTCATCGGGATCGGCGTTGAAGTCGCCCCACACCTGGACGCGGTCGCCGACCTTGACCTGCACCAGGCCCTGAGCGTCGAGCGGATTGTCCGGCATTTTCGCGACGTCGATGCGCACGCCGGTCGGGCCGCCGATCTCGAATTCCGTGCCTTCCTTTTCGGTCACGAAGCCCGATGCGCCGACGAACGCCTGCTTCTGGGGAACCACGATGGTGGTGCGCGCCAGGTCTTCCTCGTCGCCGGGATTGGCGAAGAAGTGGGTGCCGAGATTTTCGACATAGACGCTGGCGGCCTCGATCTTCTTCTTCTCGAACAGATCGTTGTCGACGCGGCCGGTGACCATCACCTGGTCGCCCGGCTTCAGCGCGCGGCCTTCCTGGAACCAGTCCCAATCGTCCATCTCGACGGTCACGCGGCCAGAGCCATAATCGAGATCGAAGCTGGTCGGCGTGGTCGCGGTGACTTTCCCGTTCAGCGTGAGCCAGCTGTTGTTGGCGGCGTTCGCGACGCGGGTCGCCTGGGCGTTGCCGGTCTGGGTGGGCGCGGGCGCCGCCGCGGCCTTGTTCTCTTCGCTGCACCCGCACAGGGCGGCGGTGGCGAGCAGCATGGCGAGAGTCGATCGAACATGTTTCATTGCCGTGCCTCCCTTATCCCTGCGCATAGCCGTTCAGCTCCGCCGGCGTGACGCGCCAGTCGTGATTGCTGTCGATCGCGGTGAACTCGTCCGAGGTGGCGTTGAGCAGTGCCGCGGCGAATTTCGGGTTCATATGCACTGCGGCCAGGTGCGGCAGATACTCGCCGGGCTTCGGAATGGCAGTGGTGCCGGGGACCGGATCGCCAGTCGCGAGGAAATAGGCGGCCTGCGCGAATTCCATCGGGCCGTAGGAGCCGTCCTTGTTCAGGTCATAGTCCGAAAAACGCTGAATCTCGACGCGCGTGGCGACGGCGACGCCGGGAATGTTGGTGACGGTGAAGGCATCGGGGGCGACTTGCTTCACGACCGTGGCGGGCGGCACCACCGGGTGGACCACGGTGCTGGTCCGGGGAGCGAGCGGCGGCGTCGTGGCGGCTGCGGCGAGCAGGATCGCGGACAGAGGTCCGGTCATGGGCATTCTCCTTGATTGGTGAATCGGTCAGGCGCATCGCGCCTGCTGCCGGACCAACGGATGCAGCGACGGACCGGTCCCGGATTTGACCTGGATCAAGCGTTCAAAGCGCGCCGACGCCCAAATGGGTCTCGGCCCCGTCCAGCTCCGTCAGGCCGCAGAAGCGCTCGATCCGGTCGCGGTCCGCTACGCGAATATAGGGACCCTGCACGATCAGCCCTTCATCGGCGAGCGTGTGCAAGCTGCGCGACAGCGTTTCGGGGGAAATGCCGAGCCGGGCCGCGACGCGGGACTTCGGGACCGGCAATTCGGCGCGGCTGGCGGTCTCGCCCCGATTGTCGACCAGCCGCAGAAAGAAAGCGGCAACGCGCTGGGCGGCGGTGCGGCATTTGAGGTCGATGATCTGGCGCGTGGCGGTCCGCCACTGCCCGGCAAGGATCGTCAGCAGGCGCAGCGCCAGATCGGGCGCGCGTGCCGCTTCCTCCCGCAGGACGTTGGCCGGAAGCGCGAGGAAGATGACCGGGCTCAGCGCCCGGGCGGAGGTCAGGTGCGGCTCTCCGCTGATCGCCGCGCCCAGCGAGAAGACGTCGCCCCGCGACAGCAGCATGACGCCGCAATCGCCGCCGCCGTCCAGCTTGGTCAGCTCGACCGTTCCGCGCATCAGGACATGGACGTCGTCGGCCGCATCGCCTTCGGCGAACAGCACCGATTCCTTGCGCCCGCGCCGAACCTTTGCGTGCCGCAGCAAACGGTCGGTCAGCGTGGGATCGAGGCCTTTGAACAGCGGCAGCTGGAGCAGCGACGCGCCTGCGCGCGAGGGCTCGGGGATTGACGTCGCCATGGCGGAATAACCGGCCGGCCGCGCGTTCGTTTCCGCCTTGAGGCGCGTGCCGTTTGCGGGCACGGGAAAAAGGATGATGCTGGGCGCGGTCGAGCTGGGGGGAACCAAGATCCGCGTCGCGCGCGGGGGCGGCGACGGGCGGATCGAAGCCGGCGAGACTTTCGCTACGGTAGGGCCGGACGAGAGTTTCGCGCGGATTCTCGACTTCTTCCGGGGCGGGTCGCCGATTGACGCGATCGGGATCGGCGCGTTCGGGCCGGTCGCGGTCGGGCGCGGCGATGCCGATTACGGGCGGTTGCGGGGAACGCCGAAGCCGGGCTGGCGCGATTTCGACATCGGCGCGGCGATGGGGTCGCTCGGCGTGCCGGTGGCGATCGATACCGACGTCAATGCGGCGGGCAGGGCGGAGGCGGCGCTCGGCGCGCTGGCGGGGCTGGACAGCGGCATCTACCTGACCGTCGGCACCGGCATCGGCGGTGCGCTGATCGTGGGAGGAAGTCCCGCTCCCGGCGCAAGCCACCCTGAAATGGGGCATGTCGCGCTGGTGCGTGCGCCGGGAGACGATTGTCCGTCGGTCTGCACGTGGCATCAGAATTGTGCCGAAGGCTTGGCGAGCGGGCCGGCGATCGAGCGGCGGTTCGGCGCGAGCCTCAGTGCGCTGCCCGACGGGCATCCGGGCCGCGCGCTGATCGCCTTCTATCTGGGGCAATTGCTCGCCAGCCTGGTGCTGGCGGCGGCGCCGCGGCGAATCGTGATCGGTGGCGGAGTGGCGAAGACGCCGGGGCTGCACGAGCGGGCGCATGCGGCGATGCTGCGGAGCCTCAACGGCTATGGCCTGTATCCGGGCGTCGAGGGGCCGGACTTCGTCGTTCCGCCGGCGCTGGGCGACGATGCGGGGCTGGCCGGCGCGCTGCTGATGGCTGGAGCCTGTCGCCCGTAGTTGCGGGCTGGTCGACGCTGCGCTTGCCCGTTTCCGCGCGCCGCGCCATGGCTCCCGTCCCTTCGATTCGGAACCGCGACCTGACTCTTGCCGGCCTCGAGGCGGTGTTCCTTGCCCACCGCGATGCGCTGCTGCGCTTCCTCCGCGCCCGCGGCGCCGGAGACGATGCCGACGATCTGCTGCAGGAGCTGTGGTTCCGGGTCGCCGCCGCCCCGGCCGGGCCAATCGCGGAGCCGGTGGGCTACCTGATGCGCGCGGCGAACAACCTGATGCTGGACCGGCATCGTGGGCAGATGCGGGCGATGCGGCGCGACCTCGACTGGGCCGAGACCGCCACCTCCGCCGATCACGAAGTGCCGAATGCGGAGCGAGCGCTGATCGGGCGCGAGGCTTTGGGTCGTGCGGAGGCGGTGCTGGCGTCGCTCGGGTCGCGGGTCGAGGCGATCTTCCGCCGCTATCGGCTCGACGAAGTGACGATCGATCAGGTCGCGCGCGAATTCGGCGTCAGCCGCAGCACGGTCGAGAAGGATCTGCAGAAAGCCTATCGCGCGCTGCTGGAGCTGAGGAGCGGCGGCGATGCGTAGTTCGGCTATCGGCGGCGTCATCCAGGCGGAGGGCCAATGAGCGCGCGCGTGAACAGGGAAGCGGAAGACCAGGCGATCGCCTGGGTGATGCTGACGCGCGACCCGTCCTTTGCAGACTGGGACGGCTTTACCGCGTGGCTGGAGGCAAGCCCGGAGCATGCGCGGCTGTATGACGCGCTGTCGCTGGCCGATGCGCAGATCGCCGAGCAGCTGGCACGGCCAATCCCGACGGTGAGGCGGCGCTGGCGCTGGCCGGTGGTGGGCGGCGCCGTGGCGGCGGCGTTGGCGCTGGTCGCGGTGCCGACGGTGATGCAGCCCGGTTTCACGCCGCAGACGATCGCGAGTGCGCCGGGACAGAAGCTGACGGTGAAGCTGGCCGACGGCAGCCGGATCGACATGAACGGCGGCACGCGGCTGGTGCTCGACGGCCCGCGCCGTGCCCGGCTGGAGCAGGGCGAGGCGCTGTTCGCGGTCGTGCACGACGAGGCGCGGCCGTTCGAGGTAGCGAGCGGCGACGCGCTGATCCGCGACGTCGGCACGACCTTCAATGTGGTGCGCGAGCCGATGCGCTTCACGGTCACGGTTTCGGAAGGCGAGATCGTGTTCAATCCCGAGCGCGAGCAGGTGCATGTGACCGCCGGGCAGCAGATCGAGGAGACGGGCGACCAGCTGCTGGTGACCCGCGTGGAGGTCGCGCAGGTGGGTGCGTGGCGGCAGGGGCGGCTGATCTACCGCGGCGCAAAGCTGGCGCGCGTCGCCGACGACCTGTCGCGCGGGCTGGGCCTGCCGGTCGCCGCGGACGCGAGCGTCTCTGCGCGGCCGTTCAGCGGGATCATCCAGCTGGAAGGCAAGGGCGAGGACGCGCTCCGCTCCGCGGCGATGATCCTGGGCGTCGGGGTGCGGCGCTCCGGCGACCGCTGGCTGCTGGTCGCGCCGTGAGATGAGGGCCGGGCAGGCGGCGATCGCCGCGATCCTGTTGCTGGCGCCGCTGACGGCGGCCGCTGCGGACGGCGTGCCGGCGACGCGGCTCGACCGCGCGGTGATCCTGATCGGCAAGCGCGAAGGCGTGAGCATCGGCATTTCCGATCCGACGCTGGCCGCGTTGCGCACGCGGCCTGTCGGGTCGACGGCGGACGTCGGCGCTGCGCTCGGCCGGATGCTTGCCGGCACCGGCGCCGGGGCGGTGCGGGTGGGCCCGCGAAGCTGGCGGATCGTGCGGCTGCCCGCCTCGCCCTATCCGCGGCCGCAGCCGGCGCCGGCGGCCTCGCCCGAGCCGCTGAACGACGAGGAGATCGTCGTCATCGCCAGCAAGCGCGACACGCCGCTCGGCCGCTATCCGGCGTCGGTGGCGATCGTCGAGACCGACATGGTCGCGCCGGGGCTGGAGTCGCTCGGCAGCGCGGCGCTTGCAACCTATCTGCCGAGCCTGACCTCGACGCATTTGGGGCCGGGGCGGAACAAATTGTTCGTGCGCGGCCTCGCCGATTCGAGCTTCAACGGGCCGACCCAGGCAACGGTCGGCGAATATCTGGGCGAGGCGAGGCTCAACTATAACGGGCCGGACCCCGACCTGAGGCTCTACGACGTGCGATCGGTCGAGGTGCTGGAAGGGCCGCAGGGCACGCTGCACGGGGTCGGCACGCTGGGCGGGGTGATCCGGCTGCAGCCGGCGCCGCCGAACCTTGAGCGGCCGGAAGCGTCGCTGACCAGCGGCATCTCGTTCACCGAGCATGGCGATCCGGGCGGCGACCTCAGCGCGATCGTCGACCTGCCGCTTTCCGACACGCTGGGCCTCCGCACCGTCGGCTACCGTGTCCGCGAGGGCGGCTATATCGACGACCGGCTGCGCGGGAAGGACGACGTCAACCGGGTCGACACCGTCGGCGGGCGGGTGTGGCTGCGCTTCACGCCGGCCGCGGACTGGGCGATCGACCTGGGCGGCGCGCTCCAGGAGATCGAGGGGCGGGATTCCCAATATGCCGACCGCGATGCGCCGCCGCTGACCAAGGCGAGCCCGATCGCTGAAGGGTTCGCCAGCCGCTACGGGCTCGGGCAGCTGGTGATCCGCAAGAGCTGGGACGATCTGACGCTGACGTCCGCGACCAGCTTCGCGCGGCAGCGCATCCGCGAAAGCTTCGACGCGTCCACCGCCGACGATCCGACGCGGTTCGACCAGCATGGACGCGTCGATTTCTTTTCGAACGAGAACCGGCTGGTCCGCAACAATCCGGACGGCAGCGGCTGGGTGGTCGGCACCAGCATCGTCGAGAACCGCTACACGCTGGAGCGGAGCTTCGCCCCGATCGCGCTGGCGGCGCGGCTGGGCGGGATTTCCAACCGCATCCAGGAAGCGACCGCGTTCGGCGAAGGCAGCTTCGCGCTCGGCGACCGGGTGCTGGCTTCGGTCGGCGGCCGGCTGACGGTGCTGGAGCTGTCCGGATCGGCAGAGGGCGTCACCAGCTTCGCGTTCGCGCGGGCGGCCAAGGACAAGGCGAGCCGGCGCGAGGTCGCGCTGCTGCCGTCGCTGTCGCTGAGCTGGCGGCCGACCGACGGGCTGCTGGCCTATGCGCGCTACCAGCAGAGCTTCCGGCCCGGCGGCATCGTCGTGCGCGACGCGTTCGTGCAGCGATACCGGCCCGACGACGTTCGGGCGGGCGAGATCGGCCTGCGCTGGGAAGCGCCGGACGAGACGGTGCGGCTGTCGAGCGCGCTGTCCTATACGAGCTGGCGCAACATCCAGGCCGACCAGATCGACGCGGGCGGGCTGCCGACCACGGTCAATATCGGCAACGGGCGGATCATCACGCTCGACGCCAAGGCGAGCGTGCGGCCGGCGCCCGGCTGGAGCCTCGACGTTGCGGGTGTGCTTGCCGACAGCCGGTTGACGCGGCCCGCGCTCGCGGTTGCGGCCTTGGTGGCCGTCGACCGGTCGGACCTGCCCAACGTCGCGCGGCTGAATGCGTCGGCGGCGCTGCGCTATGGCACGGCCGTCGGCGCCTATGACCTGAGCTTCTCCGCCTGGGCGCGCTATGTCGGACAATCGCGGCTGGGCGTCGGCCCGATCCTGGGGCAGCGTCAGGGCGAATATGTCGATACCGGTCTGTCGCTGCGCGCGACCCGCGGCCGCTATGCGGTATCGGCGACGCTCACCAACCTGACCGACGAGACCGGCAACCGCTTCGCGCTCGGCTCGCCGCTGATGCTGGGGCGCGAGCAGCAGGTGACGCCGCTACGCCCGCGCACGCTGCGGATCGGGCTGGAAGCGGCGTTCTAAAATTCCGTTACGCACCTGCCGCCACCGCGGCGTCTTCCGGGTGAAAGGGGGGAGCCGCGCTGCGCTCCCTATCACCATGGGAGTAAGTTCGTGCGCCGTTTGCTTGCCTGTTCCTGCCTGACCCCGATCCTGTTCATCCCCGCCGTCGCTCATGCCGAGACGACCGTCGACGCGAAGCGCACGAGCGGTGTCGCCACTTCGACCATCAAGAACGGCGCGCGCGACGATTTGCGCATCACCGGCACCGGCTCGATCGAGCTGACCGGCGGCACCGCGGTCACGCTCGACAGCGCCAACACGGTCAAGAACGAAGGCACGATCAGCCTGAAGGACGCGAACGACGCGACCGGCGTCCTCGCGACCTCGAACTCGGGCGGGATCAGCAACAGCGGCAAGATCGTGATCGGCGAGACCTATGCCGCGACCGATACCGACAAGGACGGCGACCTGGACGGCCCGTTTTCGAAGCAGGCGCGCAACGCCGGCATCAAGACGATCGGCGCCTTTACCGGCGACGTGACCAACAGCGGCGCGATCAGCGTCAAGGGCAACCAGAGCGCGGGCATCCTTCTCGGCGGACCGCTGACCGGCAATCTGACGCAAAGCGGCACCCTTGACGTGCTGGGCGACAATTCGGTGGGCGTGCAGACCGGCGGCGTCAGCGGCTCGGTGAAGGTGCTGGGTGCTGTGACGGTGCAGGGCGCGGGCGCGGTCGGCATTGCCGTGGACGGACCGGTCGGGGGCACGCTGCAGATCCAGAATAGTGTCATCACGTCCGGCTATCGAACCGCAACGCCGCCGGCCGACGTGTCGAAGCTCGACGCGGAAGACCTGCTGCAGGGAGGCCCGGCCGTGCGCGTCGCGGGATCGGTCGCGGGCGGCATCATCTTCGACACGAAGCCGAAGGACGCCGATCCGAAGGACAATGACGAGGACAAGGACGGCATCGAGGACGCCAAGGAAGCGAACGCTTCGGTCACGTCCTTCGGTGCGGCGCCGGCGGTGCAGATCGGAGGAGCGAGCGGCACTGTCGCGGTCGGCGCGCTGACCGGCAACGCCGACGGCTTCGGCCTGGTCATCAACGGCGACCTGCTCGGCTCCGGCGTCTACAAGACCATCGACGGGACCGGCCTGCAGATCGGCGGGACGGGCGGGACCGTCACCATCGCCGGCGGCGCGGCGGTGAACGGCACGGTCGGCGCCAAGTCGCTCGATGCCAACGCGACCGCAATCCGGATCGGCTCCGGCGCGGCGGTTCCGAAGCTGCGGGTCGGCGGTGCCGTCGCGGCGACGAGCGGCGCGGGTGCCGCCGGGCAGGTGCGCGCGGTCTCGATCGACAGCGGCGGCTCGCTGCCGACGATCACGAACAGCGGCCAGATCAGCGCGGTCGCCAGTGGCGACGCCACGGCCACCGCGATCCGCGATGCGTCGGGCACGCTGACGCTGGTCGAGAATACCGGCGCGATCAGCGCGACCTCGAAAAAGGCGGCGGTGGAGAGCGCGGTCGCGATCGACGTGCAGGCCAACAGCAGCGGCGCGACGGTGCGCCAGAACAAGGTCGCCGATACCGCGACCGCGCCGAAGATCGTGGGCGCAGTGCTGTTCGGATCGGGCAACGACGTGTTCGAGGTCGCCGACGGCACGGTGACCGGCACGACCCGGTTCGGCGCCGGCAACAACCGGCTGACGCTGTCCGGCGATGCGCTGGTGCAGGGCGATGTCGCGTTCGGTTCCGGTGCGGACACGCTGGCGCTGGGCGGCACGTCAGCGCTGAGAGGGGCGGTCGATTTCGGCGGCGGCGCGGATGCGGTGACGCTTTCCGACAAATCGCTGTTCAGCGGCACGTTCGCGAACAGCGGCGGGGTCGCGGTGACGATGACCGGCGGCACGCTGGACGTGCGCAACACCGGCGCGATCGCGCTTTCCAGCCTCAACCTCTCCGGCGACAGCACGATCGGCGTGACGGTCGACCCGACCACGCACAGCGCCACGCAATACCAGGTCGGCAGCGCCAGCTTCGGAGCGGGATCGAAAGTGGCGGTGTCGGTCGCAAGCGTCGGCAGCGCCGAGGGCGACTATGTGATCGTCAAGGCGGGGACGCTGACCGGCGGTTCCAACCTGGCGGCGAACAGCGCCGCGCTGCCTTTCATGTTCAAGGGCAGCGTCAGTGCCGACGATGCGGCCGGCGAGGTCAAGCTGAAGGTGCAGCGCAAGGCGGCGGACGAGCTTGGCCTCAACCGCTCGCAGGCCGCTGCCTATGACGCGGTGTTCGAGGCGCTCGACAAAGACGCGAAGGTTGCCGGCGCGTTCCTTGGCATCCGCGCGCAGGAGGCGTTCCAAGATGCGGTGGCGCAGATGCTGCCCGACCATGCCGGCGGCGTGTTCGAGACCGTCACGCGCGGATCGCGGACGCTGGGCGGCTATATCGCCGATCCGAACGCGATGGTCGCCGAGCTGGGCGAGGGCATCGGCTTCTGGCTGCAGCAGGCGGTGTGGGGCACGACCAAGGAGCGGGGTGAAACCGCCTCGTACCGTTCGTCCGGCTGGGGCGCGAGCGGCGGCATCGAGCTGAACAGTGGCATCGGCAAATTCGGCGTCTCGATCGCCTACCTGAACGGCAAGACGGAGCAGCGCCGGATCGACGACCAGGTCGATTCGAACCAGTATGAAGCGGCGGTCCACTGGCGGAACAGCTGGGGCGGCTTCAACGCTTTCGCACGCGCATCCGCCGCGATGGTGAACCTGGAAGGATCGCGGCGCTTTGCCGGCACGTTCGGCACCGAGGACGTGGTGCGCACCGCGACCGGCGACTGGGACGGCCAGCTCTATTCGGCATCGGGCGGCCTGTCCTACCAGTTCCGCACCGGCCGGCTGACGATCCGGCCCGGCGCGACGATCGACTATTACCGGCTGCGCGAGGACGGCCACACCGAAAAGGGCGGCGGCGACGCGCTGAACCTGACGGTCGCATCGCGCACCAGCGACGAGCTTGCCGCGACCGGCACGATCGCGGCCGGCTACGACATCAGCGCGTCCGACGCCGGCTTCCTGCGCGTCGAGCTGGAAGGCGGACGGCGCGAGATCGTCGGCGGCTCGCTGGGCAAGACGGTCGCCCATTTCAAGGACGGCGACAACTTCACCCTGACGCCCGAGGAGCGCGAGGCGGGCTGGATCGGCCGGCTGCGGCTGGTCGGCGGCGGCGACGGCTTCCGCGCCGGCGGCGAGGCGAGCGTCGAGGAACAGAATGGCCGTGCGGCGCTGGGCTTCCGCGCGACCCTGAGTGTCGGCTTCTGATGAAGCCGGGGCGCACCTCTTCCCCTCTTCCCACGGTCCGTGCGGAACGGGTGCGCCGGCGAGGGCGGGCTTATCACCCCCGCCCGCCCTCGCCCTGTTTTTCCTGGGGTCATGAGCGGGTGACTTGCCGCGCCCCAACCGATCGCCCATCCTGCGGCCATAAACGGACGGGAGGCGATCATGGCCTATGCGGGCGGCGAGGGGCATTTCGGTGATCTGCAGAACGCGATCTACGGCGCGGGCCTGAGCGGCATCCTGCCGACGATCCCGGTCGATTTCGCGACGCTGGAGAAGCGCGCCCAGGCCGCGCTGCCGCCGCATATCCTGAGCTATGTCCAGGGCGGCTGCGGTGACGAATGGACGCAGGACCGGAACGCCGCCGCCTTCCGCCACTGGGGCATGGTGCCGCGGATGATGGTCGATTGCGCCAGGCGCGATCTGTCGACCGAGCTGTTCGGGCTGAGGCTGAAGAGTCCGCTCTTCATGGCGCCGATCGGCGTCAACGGCATCATGACGGCGGACCAGCATGGCGACCTCGCCGCCGCCCGCGCATCGGCGCTGACGGGGGTACCTTACTGTTCCTCGACGCTGTCCAACGATCCGCTCGAAACGGTCGCGGAAGCGCAGGGGGAAACGCCGGGTTTCTTCCAGCTCTACACGCCGCGCGACAAGGCACTGGCCGAAAGCCTTGTCCGGCGCGCGGAGGCGGTCGGGTACAAGGCGATTGTCGTCACGCTCGATACCTGGGTGACGGGCTGGCGGCCGCGCGACCTGAACACCGCCAATTTCCCGCAGCTGCGCGGCGCCGTGCTGATGAACTATTTCAGCGATCCCGTCTTCCGCGCAAGCCTGGCCAAGCCGCCGGAAGAAGACCCGGCGGCCGCAATCCGCGCCTGGGCCGGCGTGTTCGGCAAGGTGCTGACCTGGGACGACATGCCGTGGCTCAGGAGCATGACGAAGCTGCCGCTGGTGCTGAAAGGCATCTGCCACCGGGACGACGTGCGGCGCGCGATCGATGGCGGTGCGGACGCGATCTATTGCTCCAACCATGGCGGGCGCCAGGCCAATGGCGGCATCGCCGCGATCGACATGCTGCCGGGCGTGGTCGAAGCGGCGGGGAAGACGCCGGTGCTGTTCGATTCCGGCATCCGATCCGGCACCGACGTGATCAAGGCGATCGCGCTGGGTGCGACTGCGGTCGGCGTCGGGCGGCCCTATGCCTATGGCATGGCATTGGCGGGCGCGGAGGGCGCCGCTTCGGTGCTTCGCGCGATCCTGGCCGAGGCGGACCTGCTGATGGCAGTGAACGGCTATCCGACGCTCGCTGCAGTGCGCGCGGCCGGCGCGCAGCGGGTCTGATCAGGAACCGGAGCTGACGGCCGCTCGTTGTCGATGCGGTTCGGATTTTGTTGTGACGCGTCGGCAATCCTGTTTCGGAGAGTTTGCGGGGCTCGCATGGTGAGCAACCCGCTTGCCGGCGTTCGCGTGCTGCTGGTCGAAGACGAGCCCCTGATCGGCATGAGTATCGAGGATGCACTGGTCCGGGCTGGTGCGGCCGTGCATCTGGCGCGAACCGACCGGGACGCCTATGCGGCGCTCGAG
>NZ_DASTXI010000161.1:0-3753 GCF_035758555.1 Sphingomonas sp.
CGACGAGAACACGATCGCCTTCCGCACCGGAGGCGGAAGCCGCGTCTATGTCGCCCATACCAACGGCTGCACCAACCTCAGGCCGGGCAGTCCCTATGCGCTGCTGACGAAGCAATTCGGCGGCACCGGCCTGTGCCACGGCGACATCGCGCAGGTCATCGATCCGCTCAACCACATCACGGTCGGAAGCTGCGTGTTCGGCGACTTCACGCCCTATGTGAAGGCCGGTTAGGCAGGGTACAAAGCGTCGAGCCGGGAGCCGTACGCCCTCGAGATCACATGGCGGCGGATCTTCATCGACGGGGTCAGCTGCTCGTTCTCGATGCTGAACGGCTCTTCCGCGATGATGAAGCGCCGCACCTTTTCGATCACCGACAAATCGGCGTTGACCCGATCGACCGCGCGCTGGAGCCGCTGATGGACGTCGGCTGCTGACGCAATCTCCGGGTCCGGCACCAGCAAGGCGACAAGGTGCGGGCGGCGATCGCCATAAACCATCGCCTGCGCGATCTCCGGCTGCAGGGTCAGCATGCCCTCGACGCGCTGCGGCGACACATTGTCGCCCTTGTCGTTGACGAGGATGTCCTTCTTCCGGTCGGTGATGACGATCCGGCCCTTGTCGTCGAAATGACCGATGTCCCCGGTCGCCAGCCAGCCGTCGCGAAGCACGCGCGCACTCTCCTCGGGATTGCGCCAGTAGCCGTGCATCACATTCTCGCCGCGGAGCATGATCTCGCCGTCATCGGCGATCTTCACTTCGGTGTTCTTCACCGGCACCCCGACCGTATCGAGACGAATTCCGACGCTCGGCCGATTGCAGCTGATCACCGGCCCCGCTTCGGTTTGCCCATACCCTTGCAGGAAGGTGATCCCGATCGATTCGAAGAACCTGCCGACCTCGGGATTGAGCGGCGCTCCGCCCGACACCCACGCCTTCTGCCGGCCGCCCATCCTCGACCGGATCTTGCGCCGCAGAGTCAGCGAAAGCAGCCCGTCCATCGGCAGGTCCCACGGCCGGAAATGTCCAGCGCCCTTGTCCGCGCCGATCTTCAGCGCGCGGTGCAGCAGATACTTCGACAGCCCGCCCTGCCCCTCGATCGACTTGATGATCCGCGCGCGCAGCAGCTCGAACAGCCGCGGCACCACGACCATGATCGTCGGCTGCACCTCCTCGATGTTCGCGGCGAGCTTCTCGAGGCTCTCGGCGTAATAGATTTGCGCCCCGAGGGCGACGGGGAAGTGCTGCCCGCCGGTATGCTCGTAGGCATGGCTGGCGGGGAGAAACGAGAGGAAGATCTCGTCGTCCCAGCCAAAGTCGCTCGAGATGATGTCGGTGCAACCCTCGACATTGTGGAGGATCGCGCCGTGATGCTGCTGGACCCCGCGCGGCGCGCCGCCGGTGCCGCTGGTGTAGATGAGGCAGGCGAGGTCGTCCCGGCCGACGCTTGCGACCTGCTCTTTCAACGCAGCGACATCGGCGTCGGCGGAGGCGAGCTTCGACCAGCTGTGGCACGTCACCCATTCCGGCGCCTGGCCGGTGCGCAGCGGCTCCATCGCGATCACGTGGTGGCATTCGGTCGACGTCAGCACCGCCGGCACGAGGTTGTTCGCGAGCTTCTGGTTGGAGACGATCACCGCCTTCGCACCCGAATTGCCGAGCACGTGCGTGTGATCGCGCGTGGTGTTCGTGGTGTAGGTCGGAACCGTCACGCAGCCCGCGGCCATGATCCCGAGGTCGGAGATCAGCCATTCCGGCCGGTTCTCGCTGACCAAGGCAACGCGATCACCGGGTTCCAGTCCGATGCGCTTCAGTGATGCCGCGAGCGACGCGACCTGCCGTGCCGCCTCGGCCCAGCTGATCGAGGTCCACGCGCCGCCGCGCTTCGCCCACAGGAACGGCTCATCGCCCTTCTTCCCGGCGCGCGTCAGGAACATCGCGACCAGGTTGTCGAAGTGCTCCAGCTGGCGCGGCTCGCGGCTCATTCGCTGACCGCCGCCCCTTCGCTGCGCGGGTCGGCGCCGCCGATCCAGCGGCCGTCGAGCCATTCGATCGCGTTCGCCTTGAACGTGCTCGGCGGAAGCATCTTCACGTCGGCGTGGCCGAGCGCCTGGAGCTGCGGGATCATGCCTTCGAGGAAGGTCCCGCTTTCGACATAGACCGTGTCGCCCGGCGCATAGATCATGGGCAAGGCGATCGCCTGCTGCGGGGGCAAATGGAAGTCGAGCACGCCAACGATCGTCTTGATCACCTGCGCCGGAATGGTCGAGCCCCCCGCCGCGCCGACCGCGAGCACCGGCCGCCCTTCGGGTCCATAGACGATGGTCGGGCTCATTGAGCTGCGCGGCCGCTTGCCGCCCTCGACTCGGTTCGCGACCGGGCAGCCATCCTTCTCCGGCCTGAAGCTGAAATCGGTCAGCTCATTGTTGAGATAATAGCCGTTGACCATCAGCCCCGATCCGAAGCTGCTCTCGATCGTCGAGGTCTCCGAGGCCACATCGCCCCAGCGATCGACCGCGACGAAGTGCGATGTGCCGCGCTCGGGTTGCGGCTCGGGCGTGCACACGATCTCGGCGCCCGCCGGCTTGCCCGCATGAACGCTGGCCATCGTCGTGGTCGGCGAGATCAGCGCGGAGCGAGCGGCGAGATAGGTCGGGTCCAGCAGGCCAGGCAGCGGGACTCGGACGAAGTCCTCGTCGGCCAGATATTTGTCGCGGTCGGCATAAGCGAGCCGCTCGGATTCGGCGATCAAGTGCCATGCCGTCGGCGAATTCGGTCCAAGCGACGACATGTCGAAGCGCTCAAGCTGCTTCAGCGCCGCATAGACCGTGAACCCGCCCGACGAGGACGGACCCATCCCGCAGATTCGATAGACGCGGTACGTGCCGCACACCGGCGGCCGCGGCTTGGCCTCGTAGGAGGCGATGTCGCCGGCGGTCATTGGGGCCGGGTTGTGCGGAGCGTGGCTGGCGGCGGCCGCGATCCCTTGCGCGTTCGGGCCGACGTAGAAACTGTCCGGGCCGAGTTTCGCCAGCTTCTCCAGGAAATTCGCGAAGGCGGGGTTCTTCACCAAGGTGCCGACCGGCTTCGCCTGCCCGTCCGGCCGGTAGAAGATGTCGCGCGCTTCCGCAGAAAGCGCTCCCGTCACGCGATATTTGTCGAGCGAATTGTGCAGGCGCTGCGTCACCTTGAACCCGTCGCGGGCGAGGCGGATCGCCGGCTGGAACAGCTCGGCCCAGGGCAGCTTGCCGTACTTCGCGTGTGCCATCGCCATCATGCGGAGGTTGCCCGGAACTCCGACGCTCTTGCCGCCGGGCTGCGCATCGCTGAACTCCATCGGCTGCCCATTCTTGTAGAACCAGGTGCCGTTCGCAGCGGCCGGCGCTTTTTCGCGGCCGTCGAAGGTCACCGCCGGTCCGCCCTTGTCGGAATAGACGAGATAGCCGCCGCCGCCGATTCCCGAGCTTTGCGGCTCGACGACGTTGAGCGCGAGCAGGGTCGCGAAGGCCGCGTCGGCCGCGCTCCCGCCCTTGCGCAGCATCTCGACCCCGGCCGCGGCCGCGCGCGGATCGGCCGCGCTGACCATGCCGGGGACTTCGGCGGGAGCGGAATAGAGTGGAGAGGTGCAGCCGCCGAAAGCGATCGCGGCGGCGATGAGCAAGTGGCGCAGACGCATCAGAGGCCGCTACTCGGTCCCGACCGCCTCGGCAATGTTGCCAAAGCCCTCGCGCCCGAGCCGTGCGGCGAGGCCAAGC
>NZ_DASTXI010000231.1:0-5080 GCF_035758555.1 Sphingomonas sp.
TTGCTTTCGCCCCCGCTCGTCCCAGCCGATCGCCTGGATATGGCCGTCCGGGTCCGGGCAGAACCAGGCGTTCTCGTAGGCGGGGGGAAGGCCGACGCCGTTCAGCCGGTCGATCTCGTCGCGGTCGGTGATCCGCTTTCCGTCGGGCGCGAAATAGCCGAACGCCCGGCCGGTGCGGCGGCGGGTGATCCCCGGCATCTCGTCATCGACAAAGGAAAGATGCGAAGTGCTGAGGTCCGCCACATGGGCAGGAATGCGTGGAAGATGAAGGCGTTCCCAGCGCCGGCGTCATGCGTCCTCGATCGTCAGCGCCTCGATCGTGACGCGGTCGCCCACGCGCTCGGCATGGATATCGGCGACGATATGGCCGGGCAGGACGAATTCCTGCTCTCCGATCCCGGTCAGGTCCGGCCCTGCGGCGCAGACGAGCATATGGCGCGCGCCGGTATAGGTGACGCTGGCCCAGGGCTCGCTCTCGCCGGTCAGCACCAGCAGGCCCGGATAGCGCGCCGTCAGCGCACGGATCAGCGCGCGGTGCGGATCGGGGCGCCTCACTTGCCCGCTCCGATAAATGTCTCGACTCGCTGCCGCAGCCCCGGACCCAGCTCGCGGCCGCGGCGCAGGTCGTGCACCAGCCGCGGGTCGCGCGCGACCTGCCGCCCGAACCGCGTCGCCGACATGCCGCTCCGCTGCAGATAACGCTCAATTTGCCTCAAAATCATCGCACTCCCCTTCCGCGACTCGCGTTCGATAGGAGTTTTCCTATCTCATAGGCATTTTCCTATTTGTCTAGGATAATTCCTATGCTAAGGAGAATTGATGGACGGGGATGCTCGTGCCGCGCTCGACGCGCTGATCCGGGAAAGGCGGGAGGATTATGCCTCGCTGTCCCGGCTGCTGGGCCGCAATCCCGCCTATATCCAGCAATTCATCAAGCGCGGCGTGCCGAAGAAGCTGGACGAGGAAGACCGGCGCACGCTCGCCCGTTATTTCGGCGTGGCCGAGGCGCTGCTCGGCGGCCGTGAGGACGAAGGCGAGGCGCTGATTTCGGTGCCGGTGCTCGACGTTCAGGCGTCGGCCGGTCCCGGCGCCTTTGCCGACGACGAACGCGCGCGGGCGCGGATGCGCTTCGATCCGGGCTGGCTGCGCGGACTGAAGCTCGATCCCGCGCAGCTGTCGGTGATCCAGGTGACCGGCGATTCGATGTCGCCGACGCTCAATGACGGCGACGATATCCTGGTCAACTTAAGCGATGCCGCGCCTGCCCTGCGCGACGGCATCTACGTGTTGCGGCTGGACGGGGCGCTGAACGTCAAGCGCCTGATCGTCGACCGTGCCCGCGGCCGCGTCTCGGTCAAGAGCGACAACCCGGCCTATACCAGCTGGCCGACGCTGGACCTGTCGCGGCTGGACGTGATCGGGCGTGTCGTCTGGGCGGGGAGACGGTTGGGGTGAGCTGATTTCTCTCCGCTCGTCCCGAGCGGAGCGCGTCAGCGCGAAGTCGAGGGGCGCTGGCACAAGGTCTGGAGAAGCGCCCCTCGACTTCGCTCGGGACGAGCGACTGGTTGGTCTTAAATCGCCCTGGGGTGTGTACTCATATCCAGCGTCGAGCGTGATCGCGGTGGGAGGTGCGCTGGGTAGGAGCGCGGCGCAGACGCGTAGCTGAAGCTACGCGCAAGCAAGCGACGTAGCCAGCGCGCCTCCCACCGCGACCCCTGCGGGGCGGGGCGTCTTTTGGCCTGTGGCGGCGTCGCTCGTCGGTTGCGATGTCCCGCATCGCGCCCTCCTCGCTCCTATCCACAGGCCAAAATACGCCCCGTCACGCCGATGCTGGATATGAGTACACACCCTAGTTCGCGGAAAGACGCGACCGCGCCGCCCCAAGACTGTCACGGATGCTCCCTAGCCGAGCACGCCCATCGCGAGCAGCAGCAACAGATAGGCGACAAGCGCGAACAGCGCGAACATCAGCAGCGCGCTCAGGCGGATCAGCGCGCTCAGCCGTCCGATCCCGTATGCGCCCCGCAATTGCCGGTACATATGCACCGGGGGGATCAGCATTGCCGCCATCACGATGAGGCCGTCCATGACCCCGATTTCGCCGAGCACGGTCAGCGCAATCACCATCAGCGTCATGAACGACAGCGAGTAGGTCACGAACACCGCATGGTCGTAGACCTTGAACCGCCGCTTCCACGCGAACAGCAGCCATACGAAGGGCGTCGAGAGCGGGATCAGCGCCCAGGAGAATTTATAGGCGCTGGACTGCAGCTTGTAGAGCAGCAGGTTCGGGTTCTCGTTTGCCTTTTTCAAAGCCGCGTCGACCCCAGGCCATCCCGTGTGCAGGTCCATCGGGCGACCGGGCTTCCAGTCGGTGACCGCTTTCAGCCCTTCGAGATTGTCCCCGGCCTCGTCGATCTTCTTTTCAAGCGCATCCCGTTCTGCCGCAGGCGTGCTCGCCCTTTGCTGCTTCAGCCGCGACAATTCGGCCTCGACCTGGGGAATCTTGGCCCGTGCGGCGGCCTGCGCCGTTTCCGTCGCCGGCTTGTTCTCCGGCACTTCCATGTGCGCGCCGACCGCGCTGAACAGCGCGAACATCAGAAACACGGAGAACAGGAACAGCGCCATCGGCGACACGAAGCGGGCGCGCTCGCCATGGATGAAGCGCCGCGTCAGCTCGCCCGGCCGCAAGGCAAGCAGCGGCAGCGTGTTCCAGATCTTGCCTTCGAAATGCAGCACGCCGTGCGCAAGGTCGTGCCAGATCGCCGAAAGCGAACGGTGGATGTGCTCGGGCTGGCCGCAGCGATGGCAGTAATCGCCCAGCAAGGCCGTCCCGCAATTGAGGCACAGCGCGTGCGGCGCGCCGTCGTCCGTCCGCTCGCCGCCTGCCCGCTCGATCGCACCCGCCACCAATGCCCCGGTGACCAGGTCCCCTGTCGCTTCGATCCCCGTCATTGCGCAAGCGTAGCAGAGTTCGTGCCGGCCATGCTAGGCGGCCGGCGATGATATCGCCTGACAACCGGATCGCCGACATGGCGAAGAAGGCGCGCATGGCCGCGGCCGAGCTGGCGCGCGCCGATCCCGCGCGCACCGCTGCGGCCCTTCATGCGGCGGCCGGTGCCGTCCGGGACAGTGCGTCGGCAATCCTTGCGGCGAATGACGAGGATTTGGCCGGCGCGCACGATCTCGCCCCGGCGATGCGCGACAGGCTGCGGCTCGATGCAGCGCGCGTCGAGGCAGTCGCCGCCGCGCTGGACATGATCGCCGCGTTGCCGTGCCCGGTCGGAGAGGTGATCGACACCCGCACGCGCCCCAACGGCCTCCGGCTCGAACGCGTGCGCGTGCCGATCGGCGTGGTCGGCATCGTCTACGAAAGCCGCCCGAACGTCACCGCCGATGCCGGCGCGCTGTGCCTGCGTTCGGGCAACGCGGTGATCCTGCGCGGCGGCTCCGAAGCCCGGGCGAGCAACCGCGCGCTGCACCAGGCGATGACGGCAGGCCTCGGCGCCGCCGGCCTGCCCGAGGCGGCGATCCAGCTGGTCGACGATCCCGACCGTGCCCTGGTCTCGGCGATGCTCCGTGCGGCGGGCGGCATCGACCTGATCGTGCCGCGCGGCGGCAAGTCGCTGGTCGCGGCGGTCCAGGCAGAGGCGCGAGTGCCGGTGCTCGCGCACCTGGACGGCAACAACCATGTCTATGTCCACCACGCGGCCGATCCGGCGATGGCGGAAGCGATCGTGCTCGATGCGAAGCTGCGCCGCACAGGTATCTGCGGAGCGATGGAAACGCTGCTGATCGATGCCGATTATCAGGCGACGATCCCGCTGGTCGAAGCGCTGCTGGCGCGCGGCTGCGAGGTGCGCGGCGACGGCCGTGCCCAGGCGCTCGATCCGCGCATCCGGCCCGCCCAGGCGGCGGACTGGGACACCGAATATCTCGACGCCGTCTGCGCGGTCGCGATCGTCGACGGCTTCGATGCGGCGCTCGGCCATATCGGAGCGCACGGCTCCGGCCATACCGACGCGATCGTCACGGAAGACGCCGCCCCGGCCCGGCGCTTCCTCGCCGAGGTCGACAGCGCGATCGTGCTTCACAACGCGTCGACCCAGTTCGCCGACGGCGGCGAGTTTGGCATGGGTGCCGAAATCGGCATCGCTACCGGCCGCCTCCACGCCCGCGGCCCGGTCGCGCTGGAAGGGCTCACGACCTACAAGTGGGTGGGACGCGGAACGGGGCAGGTGCGCGGTTGAATCAGATGTATACATCATTTATATAGAGGGGATGACGACTTCCGTTGTTACCGCTCGCCTGCCCGAAGAAATGGTCGGAAGGCTTGATGCACTGGCCTCGCGAATGGACCGATCGCGGTCTTGGATCCTTGCGGCTGCCGTTAAGGCCTATATCGATGAGCAGACGGCGTTTCTGGATTTCGTGGATGAAGGCGAGCGGGATATCGACGAAGGCCGCTATCATACGAAAGAAGATATGGATGTGTGGTTCGATGAACGCATCGCGGCTGCTCAGGTACGAATGAAGCGCGCGAAGGCGGCGTGAGGCGGCTGATCTATGCCCATCGGGCAAAAGAGGACATCGCTGACATTGAGGGCTATTGGCGCGACCGCGACGATCTGATTGTCGGCTTTTATCGGGCGCTGCGCGATGCGACTGAACTCCTCTTGGACACCCCGGGCGGCGGAACGCCGGTGGAAGGCTCGAATCGTCGCAAGTGGAAGGTCGGCCGCACGCCCTTTCTGATCATCTACCGAGCGACGCACGCTGAACTGCGTGTCCTGCGCGTCGTCCATCAAAGCCAGAATTGGCGCCCGTTGCTTTGACCCGCATCGGCCTCCTTGGCGGCAGCTTCAATCCGGCGCATGGCGGGCATCGGGCGATCTCGCTGTTCGCGATCCGGGCGCTGGAGCTGGACGAGCTGTGGTGGCTGGTTTCGCCCGGCAATCCGCTGAAGGACCCGGAGACGATGGCGCCGCTGGAGGCACGGCTCGCCTCCGCCCGCGCCCAGGCCCGCGGCACCCGCATCCGGCCGACCGCGATCGAGGCGGAGCTCGGCACCCGCTACACC
>NZ_DASTXI010000247.1:0-10984 GCF_035758555.1 Sphingomonas sp.
CGGCTTTGTTCGCGATCAGGAACGCCTCGAGCCGGTCGAGCAATTGCTTCCGCGCGGCAGGCGAACGGAGCAGCGCCGCAGCGCCCTTTCCGTCCCAGTCGCCGTTCAGGGCATTCTGCACCATCGGCAGGACCTTCGGCCGATGGACCGCATGGTCGATGATCTGGCGGCCCGCGCGATCGGGAAAGACCGTCCAGCGATGATCGGGCCCGGTAACCGAGATCCAGCCCGGCACCAGCCAATCGACCTCATCGACATGCCGCTGCAGCGACGCGGTGCTGGAGCTGTCCCACGGTGCGTGGAAGCCGACGGTCAGCGTCGTCAGCCGCGCCGGGCGACCGTTCAGCAGCCATTTGCCGCGGCGGACGATCGCGCGGCCGAACCGCTTCGCACCGCGTTCGACCGCATTCGGCGCGGCCCCGCCCGGCCGTTCGGCCTGGAACGGCAGTGCCGGCTCCGGCGAGATCGCGATGATGGTGGCGGCGAACAGCCCGGCGGAGAGCAGCAGCAAGGCAACGAACGCGACCAGTGCCAGCGTGAACTGCCGCCGCCGCCGCCCGCTCGCATCGTAGAAGACCGGATTCGCGTCCATTGCAGCCGCAGGTTCCTTAGACCCGCCGCAGGCCGGGCTCAACGGAGCCGCGCGTCCAGCCAGACGGCGGCCTGATCCGGCGTCCGCTTGTCGTGGTCGCGATCGACGCTGTAGTTGGCCGCGCGCATCGCCTCGACCGAGATGCGGCCGACCAGCGGCTTCAACGCGGCGATGAAGCGGGGATCCTTCGCCCGCTTCGGCGAGACCAGCAGCAGCGCGTCGTAGCTCGGGATCGCATGACGCGGATCGGCGAGCACGACCAGCTTTTGCGCCGCGATCCGTCCGTCCGACGAGAAGGCGGAGATCGCGTCGGCCGCGCCGCTCTCGATCGCGCGATACATGAAGGTCGGGCTGAAGGCGCGGGTGGCGGCGAACCGGAGCGAATAGGCATCGCGCACCGCCGCCCATTCGGGCCGTTCGAGGAACTCCAGGTCGGTACCCAGCACCATGCGCGGCGAGGCGCGCGCGAGATCGTCGAGGGTCTTCAAGCCCAGCCGCTGCGCATCCGCGCTGCGCACGGCGACCGCATAAGCGTTCTCGAAGCCCAGGGTTCCGATCAGGCCGACGCCGTGCTCCCGGGCTGTCCAGTGTCCGATCTCCGCCACCATGCGCGCGGGATCGGGGACGTCGCGGCGCTTCATCTCGTTGGTCCAGAGCGTGCCGGCATAATCGACATAGACGTCGACATCACCCGCCGCGAGCGCTCGGAAGATCACCGCGGAGCCAAGCCCTTCGCGATACCGGACCCGATAGCCGGCGGCTTCCAGATGCCGTCCGATCAGTCGGGCCAGGATATACTGCTCCGAAAAATTCTTGGCGCCGATCGTGACCACCGGCCTTTGCGGCATCAGCTTCGGGGCCAACGCTGCGCCTGTGCCACCGAGCAGCAGCGCCACGCCGAGCCACGCCAAAGCACGCCGCCGCAGCTTGATTCCGCGCTCGATCAATCCAAGCAGTCCGTCGGCGATCAGCGCAAGGGCCGCCGCGGCGATGCAGCCGGTCGTCACCAGCGCCCAGTCCTGCGTCTGCAGGCCGGCGAAGATCAGATCGCCCAGGCTCGGGTATCCTACGGTCGTCGACAGCGTCGCCGCGCCGATCGTCCACACTGCGGCGGTGCGGATGCCGGCCATCAGCACGGGGGCGGCGAGCGGCGCCTCGATGATCCAGAGCTTCTGCGCCGCGGTCATTCCTACCCCGTCGGCCGCCTCGCGCACGGCCGGGTCGATGCCGGTCAGGCCGGCGACGCCGTTCCTGAGGATCGGCAGCAGCGCATAGAGGCCGAGCGCGAGCAGCGACGGCAGAAAGCCGAGCGCGGGCACGCCGCCGCCGACCAGCGTCGAAACAGCCAGCAGCACCGGGTAGAACAGCGCAAGCAGCGCCAGCGCCGGGATCGTCTGCACCAGGCTTGCGAACCCCAAGGCCAGCCGCGCGACATGCCGGTTCCGCGCGGCCCAAACGGAGAGCGGCAAGCTGACGGCCAAGCCCAGCAGCAAAGCCGCCGCGGCCAGCAGCACATGGCTGGCGAGCAGCTCCGGCACGCGGGACCAGCCGCTCACACGCCGAGTTCCTTCAGCCGCTCCGCCTGTGCACGCGGCACTTCGACCAGAGCCGCCGCCTCCGGTCCTGCCCGGCCCGCCAGCAGATCGGCCGGAGTGCCGTCGCCGACGATGCGGCCGGCGGCCATCACCAGCACGCGGTCGGCCAGCAGCAACGCTTCCGCCATGTCGTGCGTGACCATGATCGTGGTCAGGCTCAGCCGCTGGTGCAGGCCGCGATAGGCGCGGCCGAGCGCATCGCGGGTGACCGGATCGAGCGCGCCGAACGGCTCGTCCATCAGCATCAGCTTCGGGCCCAGCGCCAGCGCGCGGGCGACGCCGACCCGCTGCTGCTGCCCGCCCGACAGCTGGTCTGGCATGCGCGCCGCATTGTCAGCGGGAAGGCCGACCAGATCCAGCAGTTCGGGGACGCGGCCACTCTCCGCCCGGCGCTCCAGCCGCAGCCCGATCGCGATATTCTCGGCGGCGCTCAGATGCGGGAACAGCCCGATATTCTGGAACACATAGCCGATCCGGCGCCTCAGCGCGTGCGGCTCCTCGGCCGCGACATCGGCCCCGTCAAGCAGCACGCGGCCGCTGTCGGGCAGGACCAGCCCGTTGACGGTCTTCAGCAGTGTCGACTTGCCCGAGCCCGAGCTGCCGACCAGCGCGACGAAGCTGCCGGGCGCTATCTCGGCGGTCACCGCATCGATCGCGGCGACTGAACCAAAGCGCTTGCAAACGGCCTCGAAGCGGACTTGCATGGGCGAAGGTTAGAGAAGGGGCGGGCATGCGCAAAGCGATCTTCATCACCGGTGCCGGTTCGGGGATCGGCCGGGCCACAGCGGAGCTGTTCGCGAAGCGCGGCTGGTTCGTGGGGTTGGCCGACGTCAATCAGGCCGGCATCGAGGAAACCGCGCGCCTGATCGGGCCGGAGAATGCTAGCCTGCACCGGATGGACGTGCGCGACCGGGCGCAGTGGCGGTCGGCCCTCGACTCCTTCGTGAAGGCGAGCGGAGGGCGGCTGGACGTGCTGTTCAACAATGCCGGGGTCGGCCATGGCGGGCCGCTCGCGCTGATGGACGAGGAGAAGAGCGACCTCGTCATCGACGTGAATCTGAAAGGCGTGATGTACGGCGCCGAAGCCGGCCTGCCGCACCTGATGGCTACGCCGGGATCGTGCCTGCTGAACACCTGCTCGGCGGCGGGGCTGTACGCCGGGCCCAACATGTCGGTGTACGCGGCGACCAAATTCGGTGTGCGCGCGCTAACCGACTCCCTGGACGTCGAATGGGAGGAGCATGGCGTGAAGGTCCGCTCGATCATGCCGAGCTTCATCGACACGCCTTTGCTCGACAACGTCGCCGCCGGCTCAAATCTGACCGGCCGCGAGCATGTGAAGGCGATGGGGCTGGAGGTCACCCCGGTCGAACAAGTGGCCGAAGCGGCGTGGAACGCGGTGCATGGCGCCAGGCGTCATGTGGTCGTCGGAAAGACGGCGAAGCGGCTGGCGTTCATTCTCCGCTGGGCGCCTGGGCTGGTGAGCCGGATGCGGCCGAAGCGGGTGGAGTAAAGGTCCCCCTCCCGAGCGATCTCGGGGAGGATTAAAACATTCCCCTCAGCTCCCGCTTCAATATCTTCCCGTTCGCATTTCTTGGCAGCATCTCGGACGCGAACGCGATCCGCACCGGCACCTTGAACGGGGCGAGGCGGGCGCGGACCCAATCCTGCAGCCCGGCTTCGGTTGCCACAGCGCCCGGCGCGAGGTGGACGACCGCGGCGGGCTCCTCCCCCAGCGTCTTGTGCGGCAGGCCGATCAGCGCCGCATCGACGACGGCCGGATGCTCGTAGAGCGCGTTCTCGACTTCGATCGAATAGATGTTCTCGCCGCCGCGGATGATGATGTCCTTGGCGCGGTCGACGATGAACAGGAAACCTTCCTCGTCCAGCCGGGCGAGGTCGCCGGTGCGCACCCAGCCGTCGACGAAGGTCGCCGCCGTCGCCTCCGGCTTGTTCCAGTAGCAGCGCACGTTCATCGGCCCGCGCGACCACAGTTCGCCGACGGTGTTCGGCGGCAGTACCGTCACGCCGTCCTCGGCGCGGATTTCGACGTCGGCGACCGGCACCGGCGGTCCGGCGCTGTCGGGGCGATTTAGATAATCCTCGGCCGAATGGCCGGTGACCGTCGCCATCGTCTCGGTCATGCCCCAGCCATTGCCGGGGAGCGCGCCGAATTCCTCGCGGATGCGGCGCACCAGCTCGGGGGCTGACGGCGCGCCGCCATAGGCGATCGCTTCCAGGCTGGAGAGATCGAATCGCGCGCGGTCCGGATGCTCGAGCAGCTGCCAGGCGATCGTCGGCACGCCGCCGGTCATGTTGACGCGCTCGCGCTCGATCAGCCGCAGCGCCTCGCCCGCATCCCATTTGCGCATGAAGACGAGCGTGTGGCCGGCCGCCATCGCGCCCATCAGGGTCGCCGAGCAGGCGGTGACGTGGAACAGCGGGATGACGGTCAGGAATACCTTGGGCTGCGGCTCGGGCGGCGCTTCGCCCCTGCGCAGGCAGGCGCGGGCGGCGTTGTAGCCGCTCGACAGGATGTTGGTGACGAGATTGCGGTGCGTGCCCAGCGCTCCCTTGGGCGCGCCGGTGGTACCGCTGGTGTAAAAGATCGTCGCGTCGTCGTCGCTGGCGAGCGGCGCGTCCGGCAGCGGCTGGTCTGGGAGACCGGCCCAGTCGTTCGGCCGGCCGATCAGCGCCTCCAGCGCGTCGAAGCCTTCGGGCGGAGCGTCGGCGCGGGTGACGATCACGTGGCGGAGGTCGGGCAGGTCCGGGCGCGACGGTGCGATCCGGGCCCAGCGCTGCGCGTCGGCGATCAGCAGCTTGGCGCCCGAGTCCCGGATGCCATATTCGAGCTCGGGGCCGGTCCACCAGGCGTTGAGCGGCACTGCAATCGCGCCCATGCCGGTGATCGCGAAGAAGGCGACGATGAACTCGGGCAGGTTGCGCATCGCCATCGCGACCCGGTCGCCCTTGCCGACGCCGCGTTCCGCCAGCGCACGCGCAAGCGCCGCGATCGCGCGATATTGCGCCTCGAAGCTGACGCGGTCGTCCTCAAGGATCGTCGCCGCGCGGCCGCCATGCGTCCGGCTCAGCTCGACCAGAGCGCGCAGATCCGGCGGGGCGTTTTTCCAGACGCGGGTCGGGATGCCGCGAATCGGGATCGTCTCCATCTCGAATCGCTGGCCGGGTGCGCACAGCAGGGCCTCGGCCTCTTTCAGCGTCAGGCGCGGCCATGCCGTAGCGTCGGGCGATCCCATCCCATTCTCCTTATCGTCGGCGGTCCTCAAAAACCGCACTTTTCTGCGGGATATTGTTGATTTGGGGGAGTCTCAAGGCGATAAACCCGGCCGCCAGAACAGGAGTGCCCATGCAGATCGCCGATCCCGCCACCCTCGGCTTCGATGCCGGACGGCTGCAACGGATCGATCGCTTCCTGGACGAACGCTATGTGCAGTCTGGCCGGTTCAAGGGAACGCAATTGCTGGTCAGCCGCGAAGGCCAGCCCGTCCACTTCTCCAGCTCCGGCACGATGCGCGAGGGCCGCGCACTGGGCCCCGACACGCTGTTCCGCATTGCGTCGATGACCAAGCCGGTGACGAGCGTCGCCTTCATGGCGTTGGTCGAGGAAGGAAAGGTCGCGCTCGACGATCCGGTGCACCGCATTATCCCGGAATGGAAAGGGATCGGCGTCTATGACGGCGGCGGCGGCTCGGCGCCGTTCCTGACCAGGCCGACCGCTGCGCCGATGCGGATGGTTGACCTGCTACGGCACACCGCCGGGCTGACCTACAGCTTCCAGAATCGCGGCAACATCGACGCCGCCTATCGCGCGACGAAGATCGAGGACTGGTATGGCGCGCACGACCTCGACAGCGTCGCCCGCACGCTAGCCGGCATCCCGCTCGAATTCTCACCAGGCGAAGCGTGGAATTATTCGGTCGCGACCGACATTCTCGGCCTGATCGTCGAGCGGATCGAAGGCAAGAGGCTCGACCAGGTGTTCCGCGAGCGCATTTTCGGCCCCCTCGGCATGGACGACACTTTCTTCCGCGTGCCGGCGGACAAGATCGACCGGCTCGCCGACTGCTACACCATGCATCCGGAGAAAGGCGCGATCATGTACGATCGCGGCGACGAAAGCGCCTGGTCGCGGGCGCCGACCCAATTTTCCGGCGGCGGCGGCCTGGTGTCGAGCGCGGCCGATTATCACCGCTTCTGCACGATGCTGCTGAACAAGGGCACGCTGGACGGCGCGCGCATCCTTGGCCCCAAGACGGTCGAGCTGATGACGATCAATCATCTGCCCGGCGGCGCCGACCTCGCCAGCATGTCGCGCTCGTTGTTCAGCGAAGCGACCAATGCGGGCGTCGGCTTCGGCCTCGGCTTTGCCGTCACGATCAACGTCGCGCCGACGCTGGTGCCGGGGTCGGTCGGCGAATTCTACTGGGGCGGCATGTTCTCGACCGCCTTCCACATCGATCCGGTCGAGCGGCTGATCTTCATCTTCATGACCCAGCTGAGCCCGTCCAGCACCTGGCCGGTCAGACGCGAGCTGAAGACGATGATCTATTCGGCGATCACGAGGAGTGCCGCGGCATGATGGGCGCCCTCCAGACCGCCGCCGCCGTCCGGTCCGGCGAGACGACGGCACTCGAGCAGGTCGAGGCGGCGATCGCGCGGATTGAGGCCGGCAACGGCGCGATCAACGCCGTCGTCGTCAAGGACTATGACCGGGCGTGCGAGCAGGCGCGGGCGATCGACGCCGGCGGCGTCGCCAAGGACGCGCCGCTGCTCGGCGTGCCGATGACCGTCAAGGAAAGCTATGCCGTCGCAGGGCTGCCCGCAACCTGGGGCTATGCCGAGCATGCGGGCGCGATTTCGCATGCCGACGCGGTCGCGATCCAGCGGCTGAAGGCGGCCGGGGCGGTGATCGTCGGCAAGACCAACGTGCCGACCGGGCTGATCGACCTGCAGAGCAACAATCCGGTCTATGGCCGCACGCTCAATCCGCTGAACCATGAGCGGAGCCCCGGCGGCTCCTCGGGCGGCGCGGCGGCATCGCTCGCGGCCGGGTTCGTGCCGGCGGAGATCGGGTCGGACATTGGCGGCTCGATCCGCACCCCGGCCGCTTTCTGCGGCGTCTGGGGGCACAAGCCGACCTATGGCGTGATCGCGCCCGAGGGTCATAATTTCCCCGGCACCGACTCGGCCCGCGTCGCGCTGGGCGTGATGGGGCCGATGGCGCGCGACGCCGACGATCTTGCAGCGCTGCTCGACGTGCTGACCGATTTCCCGCTGCCGCGCGTAGAGGTGCGCGATCCGGGCGCGCTCAGCATCCTGATCCTGCCCGAGCATCCGGTCGCGCGGGCAAGTGCCGAGATGAAACGCACGGTCGAGCTGGTCGGCCAGGTCTTCGAGCGAGCCGGCGCCGAGGTCGAACGCACGCTGGACCCGTTCCCCGATCTCGCGGCCCAGCATGCCAACTACATCAAGATGCTGCTGACCGCCCTCTCGCGCGGCGCGCCGGGGCCAAGCGGGCAGGCGATGAGCCTTGCCGACTGGTTCGCATTGCAGGACGAACAGGCGCGTTGCATCCGCACCTGGCAGGCGCTGTTCCGCAACTATGACGCGGTGATCGCGCCGGTGTTCGGCGCCACCGCCTTTCCGCATGACGACACGCCGACCGACAAGCGCGTGCTGACGATCGAGGGCGAGCCGACGCCGTTCGGCGTGCAATTCGCCTATGCCGGCCTCGCGACCTTCCCGAACCTGCCGGCGACCAGCGTGCCGGTCGCGACGGGCAGTGAGGACATGCCGATCGGACTGCAGGTGATCGGCGACCTGTACCAAGACCACAAGACGATCGCGATCGCGGCGCTGGCCCACGCGCTAATGAGGAGCTGAGATGAACGACCTTGAGACGTTCCGCACTGAAACGCGCGCCTGGCTGGAAGCGAATTGCCCGCCCGCGATGCGCCAGCCGGTGCGCGGCGAAGGCGATATCGTCTGGGGCGGCCGCAAGGCGCAGCTCTCCCCGGATCAGAAGGCGTGGCTCGACGCGATGGCGTCGCGCGGCTGGACGGTGCCGGACTGGCCGAAGGACTATGGCGGCGGCGGCCTCTCGCCGGAGCAGGCCAAGGTCCTGCGCCAGGAGATGGCGCGGCTCGGCTGCCGCAATCCCTTGAACAGCTTCGGCATCTCGATGCTGGGCCCGGCGCTGCTCAAATACGGCACTGAGGAACAGAAGAAGCGATTCTTGCCGCCGATCGCGCGCGGCGAAATCCGCTGGTGCCAGGGCTATTCGGAGCCCAATGCCGGCTCCGACCTTGCCGGGCTACAGACGTCCGCCGAAGACAAGGGCGACCATTTCCTCGTCAATGGTCAGAAGGTCTGGACCTCCTATGCCGACAAGGCAGACTGGATCTTCTGCCTGGTGCGGACCAGCAAGGAGTCGAAGCACAAAGGCATCAGCTTCCTGCTGTTCGACATGGAAAGCCCCGGCGTTTCGACCAAGCCGATCCTGCTGATCTCCGGCTATTCGCCCTTTTGCGAGACTTTCTTCGACAATGTCGAAGTGCCGAAGGAGCAACTGGTTGGCGAGCTCAACAAGGGCTGGGACGTCGCCAAATATCTGCTCGGGCACGAGCGCGAGATGATCTCCGGCATGGGCCTTGGCGGCGGGGGACTCGGTTCGGGCGGGCCCGCGGCGCTGGCCGAGGACGCCAAGCGGACGATCGGCGTCGATGCGGAGGGGCGCCTCGCCGACCCGCTGCTCCGCGCCCAGATGGCGCTGTTCGAGGTCCGCGAGCGGGCGTTCCGCGCGATGTCCGAGAAATTCATGGACGAGTTGAAGGCCGGCAAAGCGCATCCCGCCCAGCCGTCGATGATGAAATATTACGGCACTGAGCTGAACAAGGCGCGCTACGAGCTGGTGATGGCCGCCGGCGGCTCCGACGCGCTCGAATGGGACAGCGCCGGGTCGGCCGGCGGGACCAAGGCCCGCGCATGGCTCCGCACCAAGGCCAATTCGATCGAGGGCGGGACCAGCGAAATCCAGCTGAACATCATCGCCAAGCGCATTTTGGAGCTGCCGGGAACTTGAATCAATCAGCCCCTCTCCCGCTTGCGGGAGAGGGACGGCCGCGAAGCGGCCAGGGTGAGGGCAGGGCAGACCCTCACCCGGTCTCGCTTCGCTCGACCACCCTCTCCCGCAAGCGGGAGAGGGGCTAGAATGGAGATACGATGCCTCTCTTCCTGACCGACGAACAGACGATGCTGCGCGACACCGCGCGCCAGTTCGTGGCCGAAACCGCGCCCGTCTCGCACATGCGGGCGCTCCGCGATGCGAAGGACCCGGCCGGCTTCAGCCGCGACCTGTGGAAGCGGTTCGCGGAGATGGGCTTCACGTCGATCCTGATCCCGGAAGGCGAGGGCGGGCTGGGGCTCGGTCATGTCGAGGCGGGCGTGGTGCTGGAGGAGATCGGCCGCAATCTGACGCCATCGCCGTTCCTGCCGACCGCCGTCGGCGCGGTGACCGCGCTCGGCACCGGCAGCGCGGACTTGCGCCAGATATGGTTCTCGCGCATCGCGGCGGGCGAAGCGGTGGCGGCGCTCGCGATCGACGAAGGGGCGAAGCACCGTCCGGCGCAGATCGCGCTGAAGGCGGAGCGCTCCGGCAATGGCTTTAAGCTCTCGGGCGCCAAGAATTTCGTGCCGCTGGGCCATGTCGCGGACCTGATCGTCGTTGCGGCGCGCACGGCTGGAGCGCCGGGCGAGCAGGACGGCATCACGCTGTTCGCGGTCGAAAAGGGCGCCACGGGCCTGACGGCCACGCCCGAACGCCTGGCTGACGCGAGCATTGCCGCGCGGCTCCGGTTCGAGGGCGTCGAGGTCGATGCCGACGCAGTGATCGGGGAGGTCGACCAAGGCTGGACCGGCCTCTCGCGCATCCTCTCCGCGGGCCGCGCGGGCGCCTCCGCCGAAATGCTGGGCGTCGGCAGCGGCGCGATGGACATGACGATCGGGTACCTCAGGGAACGCAAGCAGTTCGGCGTGCCGATCGGCAGTTTCCAGGCGCTCCAGCACCGTGCCGCGCATCTCTATTCCGAAATGGAAGTCGCACGCGCGGCGGTGCTGAAGGCGCAGCAATTGCTCGACGCCGGTGATCCGGGAGCCGAGCGCGCCGCACTGGTCGCCAAGGCGATGACCGGGCTTGCCGCGACGCTGGCGGTGCAGGAAGGCGTGCAGATGCATGGCGGCATCGGCATGACCGATGAATATGATATCGGCTTCTACATGAAGCGCGGCCGCGTCCTCGCCGAGCTGTTCGGCGACGCGAATTGGGCGGCGGACCAGCTTGCGCTGATGAGCGGTTACTGATGGCGGAGATGGAAGCGCGCGCCACCGATCCCGCCGGCATGATCGCGCAGCTGGAAACGCTGCTGACGGTCGAGGAGCTGGACCGCGACCTGTATCGCGGCGCGCGTCAGCCCGAAGGACGCGGTCGCGTATTCGGCGGGCAGGTGATTGCGCAGGCGCTGATGGCGGCGGCGCGCTCCGCCGATCCCGACCGACTGCCCCACTCGCTCCACGCCTATTTCATGCGCGCCGGCGACGAGCAGATCCCGATCATCTACCGCGTCAATCGCGACCATGACGGCGGCAGCTTCTCGACACGTCGGGTCGTTGCGTTCCAGCGCGGCGAGCCGATTCTGAACATGGCTGCTTCCTTCCAGAAGCTGGAACAGGGGCTGGAGCATCAGTTCGCCATGCCCGACGTGCCGCCGCCCGACGAGCT
>NZ_DASTXI010000043.1:0-24923 GCF_035758555.1 Sphingomonas sp.
GCCGCGGTCAGTCAGGCCAAGGCAAAAATCGGCAAGGGCCTGAAATTCGTGGGCCAGAACGCGATCCAGACCCATGGCGGCATCGGCATCACCGACGAGCTCGCGATCGGCCACTATTTCAAACGCGCAACGATGATCGAGGGGCAGTTTGGCAGCGTCGATCACCACCTCGCGCGGTTCGAGCAGCTGAGCATGCCGGACTAAGTCCTCCCCTGCTTGCAGGGGAGGGGGACCAGCCGAAGGCTGGTGGAGGGGCCCGGAGCGAAGCGGAGGGTTGAGCGTCCTCGCTTCGCTGCGGCCCCTCCACCGCCGCCATGCGGCGGTCCCCCTCCCCGAGCGAGCTCGGGGAGGATCACTTATTGACCCGCAATCCCCACATCGCTATGTGCGCCCGACGCAGGACGCGGCGGCTTCGCCGCGCCCTTTTCGTTTTAACCGGACAGTTTTTAAGGACCCTCGATGGCGAATACGCCGCAAGCCAAGAAGCGCATCCGTCGCAATGCCCGCCGCGCCGACATCAACCACGCGCGCATCGGCCGCATCCGCACTTTCGTGAAGAAGGTCGAAGCGGCGATCGAATCGGGCGACAAGGCGGCGGCGGCGGCGGCGATCGCGGCGGCCCAGCCCGAACTGGCGCGCGGCGTTGCCAAGGGCGTGCTCCACAAGAACACCGCGTCGCGCAAATTCGCGCGGCTGACGAAGCGCGTTTCCGCGCTCGCCTGATCCTTTTCAGGGCGATTGAATGGGCCCGCGGCGCTTTGCGCCGCCGGGCCTTTTTCAATTGTGACGCAGCCGTTACGGCCAAGTGCCGCAGTTTACATGATTCGTTCCGCGCGAGTCATCGTATACGTTGAATAATCTCGTGATATCAGTGACTTCGTGTCACCGATGCCAGAAATGGCGGAATTCCGAGTCAACCTGCATTATTTCCGTTTCGCGACATTCCTGCGCTTGATCGACTCACGAAACGGGCCCTACAAAAGCCTTCCCGGCGCACGAATCGCGCGGCGGGGATCACGTCGAGAAAGAGTTCCGAAGGTCGATTCGCTTCGATTCGGCCGTGGGGGAACTTGCGTCCAACGAACGCCGGCGGCCGGGGGGCTCGGATAGGCGAGGGGAGGGGCAAAGTGGGTCCAATGTTGGTACGTGAGAGGCTGATGGATCGTGGGGAGCAGGTCTCCGTTGCCTGGGCAGGCATTCGCGAAGGACTGAAGCGCGATTGCGGCGCGCGGCTGTTCGATCACTGGCTGAAGCCGATCATGCTGGCCGGGATCAGCGACAAGGCCGACGTGGTACGGCTGACGCTGCCGACCGAATTCCATGCGAATTGGGTGCGCGCGCATTATGCCGACCGGCTGCTGCTGGCCTGGCGCGCGGCGATGCCGACGATTCGCGAAGTGCGGGTGGAGGTCGCGCCCAGCGACGTCGTCACCCGTATCTACACCGCCGAGGAAGCCGAAACCACGCCGGCGGCCCCGCCCGCGCCAGGCTTCGATCCGCGCCAGACCTTCGAACGCTTCGTCGTCGACGACGAGAACCGCGTCGCCTGCAACGCCGCCAAGGCGCTGGCGGCGGGCGAGCTGCGCTTCTCGCCTTTGTTCATCCATTCCGCGACCGGCCAGGGCAAGACGCACCTGATGAACGCGATCGGCGCCGCCTATCGCGCGCGGGTGCCCGGCGCCGCGATCCTGTTCATGTCCGCCGAGCGCTTCATGGTCGAGTTCGTCTCGGCGATGCGCGACAAGGACACGCTGGCGTTCAAGCAGCGGCTGCGTTCCGCCGACCTGCTGATGATCGACGACGTCCAGTTCATCGCCGGCAAGGGCTCCACGCAGGAGGAATTCCTCCACACGCTGAACGAGCTGACCGGCAGCGGCAAGAAAGTCGTGATCAGCGCCGACCGCGCCCCGCAGGCGCTGGACGGCGTCGAGACGCGCATCCTTTCCCGCCTCGCCAGCGGCCTGGTGGTCGACATCAAGCCGGCGACCTTCGCGCTCCGCCTGAAGATCGTGAAGGCGAAGCTCGCCGGCATGGCGGACGTCCAGATGCCCGAAGCCGTCGCCGAGCTGCTCGCCGCCCGCATCCAGACGAGCGTGCGGGAACTGGAAGGCGCGCTGAACCGCTTGACGGCCTATGCGCTGCTCAACGATCGCGCGATCGACCTTGCGTTCGCGCAGGAAGTCCTCGGCGAGATGCTGAACGCGTCGACGAGGCGGATCACCATCGACGAGATCCAGCGGGCCGTGTCCGCGCATTACGGCATGCGCCAGGCCGAAATGGTCTCGGCCCGCCGCGCCCGTGCCGTCGCCCGCCCGCGCCAGATCGCGATGTACCTGGCCAAGCGCCTGACGCCGCGCTCGCTGCCCGAGATCGGCCGCCGCTTCGGCGGTCGCGACCACACGACGGTGATCCACGCGGTCAAGCAGATCGAACGCCTGCGCGGCGAAGACGCCGACCTCGACGCCGACGTCCGCAGCCTGATCCGCCAGCTGGAGGCTTAAGGAAAGAACAGCCCCTCCCCTTCAGGGGAGGGGTAAGGGGTGGGGGCGCGCGTCTGCGCGCCAAAACGACTCATTGCGGAATCACGGACAGCCCCTCCCCAACCCCTCCCCTGAAGGGGAGGGGCTCGCTAGCGACCTATCTCTTCCCCGGCGGCGGCACCGTGATCCGCACCGTCTCGCCCGAATTCCCCGGGAACCCGGTAAACATCGCCTCGATCAGGTTCGGCACCAGATAGGGCAGGTCGTCGCTGCGCGACAGCGCCTTGGCGGTGCCTTCGAACAGGCTTTTGCCGTCGGACGTGCGGTCGATCTCCAGGTGCAGCACGCTCTGATAGACGGTGTAGCTGCGGATTTCGGGGCCGCCGAACGGGTCGCTCCACAGCCACGGATCGTACCAGCCGTAACGCCAGCCGAAGCGCCCCGCATAGGGCCGGTAAAAGCCCGGTCCGCCCCAGCCCCAGCCGCCATAGCCGCCCCAGCCGGGGATCGTCTCGATCCGGTCATGGCCCTGGTCGACATCGTAATCGAGCGACACGACCAGGTTCGCGTCCTGCGCGCTCGCCGCCTGACGATAGCCATAGTCTTCCAGGCGCTGCGCAACCAGCTGCGCATAGGTCCGGAACTCGATGCCGCCCCTGAGCGCCGGATCGGCCGGCTGCACGACGAAGGTCTGGCCTTGCGCGGGGGGCGGCAGCGCCTGGAATCGCGATACGCGCGCGTTGAAGCCCTGCGCGCAGGCGCCGAGCGCGATCAGCGACAGCGGCGCCGCGGCGGCGAGGAATTTCCTGAATACAGTCATAAGGTTACCTTCTCGGAACACGAGCGGAATGAAGCTTACGCCCGTTCTTCCCGGCTGTCACTGAACCGCGCTTGAACGCGCGGCCGCCACGGCTCAGCGCTGCAGGCCGAGCGCCTGATAGGCGCCGTCCAGCACCGGCCGGGCGAGCGTCCGCGCCTTGTCCGCACCCTGTTCGAGCACCCGGTCGAGCTCGGCATGGTCGCTTTTCAGCTCGACGAAGCGGCGGCGGATCGGCCCCAGCACCTCGATCAGCCGCTCGGCCAGCGCCGGCTTGAACGCGCCGAAGCCCTGACCCTCGAACGCGGCCAGCACCTGCTCGACGCTCTGGTCGCCGAGCGCTGCGTAGATCGAGACCAGGTTGCGCGCTTCCGGCCGCCCTTCCAGCCCGTCGGGAGAGGCGGGCAGGGGCTCGGGGTCGGTCTTCGCCTTCTTGATCTTCTGCGCGATCATATCGTCGTCGTCGGACAGGTTGATCCGGCTCATGTCCGACGGATCGGACTTGGACATCTTCGCGGTCCCGTCCCGCAAGCTCATGATCCGCGCCGCGGCCGGCGGGATGATCGGGTCGGGCAGCACGAACAGCTCGGTCTCGAAATCGGTGTTGAACTTGGTCGCGATATCGCGCGCCAGCTCCAGATGCTGCTTCTGGTCCTCGCCGACGGGCACGTGCGTCGTGCGGTAGATCAGCACGTCCGCCGCCATCAGCACCGGATAGACGAACAGGCCGACGCTCGCGCCTTCGCGGTTCTTGCCGGACTTCTCCTTGAACTGCGTCATGCGGTTCATCCAGCCGATCCGCGCCGTGCCGTTCAGCAGCCAGGCGAGCTCGGCGTGGGCCGGCACCCGCGCCTGGTTGAACAGCACCGACTTGGCGGGATCGATTCCCGACGCGATCAGCGCCGCCGCCATCTCGCGCGTGTTCGCGGCCAGTTCCTCGGGCTTGTTGTGGACGGTGATCGCATGAAGGTCCGCGAGGAAGAACAACGTGTCCCCGCCCGCGGCCGCATTCTCGTCCTGCATCCGCACCCAGTTGCGGATCGCGCCCAGATAATTGCCCAGGTGGAGATTGCCGGTCGGTTGGATGCCGGAAACGATGCGCATGTCAGTCCTTCTTTGCGGTGGCGACGCGCCGGGTCAGCAGCGCGCGGAGGTCGCTAACGCGGAATGCGCCGGTAAGGAAGCAGGCAGCTCCGTAAACCGCGGCACCGCCGCCGGTCAGCACGATCAGCGCGATCGCCCGCCGCACGATCGATCCGGTCAGGTAGGGCCACGCCATCGGCGCCAGCACGAACAGCGCCGCGCCCATGATCAGCGCCGCCAGCACCAGCCGCGGGATGCGCCGCTTCAGCCGCGAATCGGCATGGAAATGCCCGCGCCGCCGCAGCTCGCGATACAGCATGAAGGTGTTCAGGCACGAAGCGAGCGCGGTGGCGAGCGGCGGCCCGATATGACCGAAGCCGACCCGCCCCAGCGTCGGGATCAGCACCAGATTGCCCACCAGATTCACGCCGACCGAGATCGTCGCGAATTTGACCGGCGTCTTCGTGTCCGCGCGCGCATAGAATCCCGGCGTCAGCACCTTCACCAGCACGTAAGAGGGCAGGCCGATCGAAAAGGCGGACAGCGCCCAGCCGCAGCGGTACGTGTCCTCGGCCGTGAAGGCGCCATGCTCGAACAGCCCGCGCACGATCGGCTGGGCGGCGAAGATGAACGCAACCGTCGCCGGCAGCGTCAGGAACAGCGCCAGCTCGATGCCGCGGTTCTGCGTGTCCATCGCCTCTGCGTCCTTGCCCGTCGAGAGCAGGCGCGAGACGGTCGGCAGCAAAATCGTGCCCAGCCCGATGCCGATCAGCCCCAGCGGCAGCTGGTTCAGCCGGTCGGCATAATAGATGTAAGAGATCGACCCCGGATCGAGCAGCCCGCCGGCCAGCGCGGTCGAGATGGCGAGGTTGATCTGCACCGCCCCGGCCCCGGCCGCCGCCGGCAGGATCAGCTTCATCAGCTGGCGCACGTCCTCGTCGAGCCGCGGCATCTTCAGCTTCAGGCTGACCCCGGACTGGCGGCACGCCCACATCAGCCAGCCGAGCTGCATCACGCCGCCGACCGTCACGGAAATCGCCTGCGCCCGCGCCGTTTCATAGGCATTGTCGCCGTGGAAGAACCACAGCGCGCCGATCATCGCGATGTTCAGCAGGATCGGCGCCGCCGCGTTCACCCAGAACCGGTCGAGCGAGTTCAGGATCCCGCCCAGCAGCGAAGCGAGCGAGATCAGCATCAGATAGGGAATGGTGATCCGCGACAGCGTCACCGCGAACGCGAATTGCTCGTCGGTCGGATTCTTGAACCCGCCCGAAAGCCCCCAGGTCACCGGCCATGCCGCGACCAGCATCAGCACGGTGAAGACCGCCAGCACCGGGAACAGCACCGCCAGCGCCCGCTCGGCAAAGCGCAGGCCCGCGCCCAGCTCGCCGCTTTCGCCGACCTTCCGGTTGAACATCGGGATGAATGCGGCGGAAAACGCCCCTTCGGCGAACAGCGCCCGGAACATGTTCGGCAGCCGGAACGCGACGAAGAACGCGTCCGACGCAAAGCCCGCGCCGACGTACGACGCCTGCAATGTGTCGCGCACCAGCGCCAGCACGCGGCTGACCAAAGTCAGCCCGCCCACCGAGCTCAGGGATTTGACGAGGGACATGCCTCCCTACCGGCGGGAGGCGCGGATCAAGCCTGGCCCGCCGCTTCGCCCTGCAGCTGGGCGGCCTGCTGGGCCTGCTGCATGTACAGCCCGGCAAAGTCGATCGGCTCAAGCAGCAGCGGCGGGAAGCCGCCGTCGCGCACCGCGTCGGCCAGCACCCGGCGCGCGAACGGGAACACCAGCCGCGGCGCCTCGGCGTAGCAGAAGGGCTGGATCTGCTCTTCCGGCACGTTGCGGATGCCGAACAGCCCGGCATAGGAAAGCTCGACCGCGAATGCGACGCCCTGATCGCCATGCGCCCGCACTTCGATCTTCAGCACGACTTCATAGACGTCGTCGGCCGCCTTGTTCATGCCGATGTTGAATTGCACGTCGATCTGCGGCTGCACCTGCCACTGATAGACGGCGGGCGCGTTCGGATTCTCGAACGACAGGTCCTTCACATATTGGGAGATGATCGCGACCTGCGGCATGTTGTCCGCGCCGTTGCCAAGCGTTTCCTCGCCCTGCGCGCCGGTTTCCTCAGTCATTCGTCCGAACCTTTTCTAGAACTGGATTGCGGGCCCGATGCCCCTCGGTGCGCGCGGTTAGCAGCCGCCGGGTCGCGCGGCAATGCTTTGGGGTTTGCGTCGGGGGATCGGAACTGCGTTCCAGGCATTTGAAACCCACAGGCCATGCGCCTATGTTGCGCCTGTTCATGTTTGGAGGTCTGGTGGTCGGGATCGTTCTGCTCGCGATGGTTGCGGCATTTCTTGCGCTGCGGCTCTATATGGTGCTCGGCAAGCGGAGCGGCCATGAGCAGGCGCTGCCGCCCAAGCCCGCCGAGGAGCGGCTGGCGCCGCAGCCGCAGCTCCGCGCCGCGCCCGAAATGGTCGCCGACGCGCCGCAGCAGGCCGATTCGGTCATCGATGCCGGCGCGACCAGCGGCGTCCGCGCGATTCTGTCGGCCGATTCGAGCTTCGACGTCGCCCGTTTCCTCGACGGCGCCAAATCTGCCTATCGGATGATCCTCGAAGCCTTCTGGAAAGGCGATGAGGAAGAGCTTGCCTGGCTGGTGAACGCGGACGTGCGCGACGCCTTCGCCGCCGCGATCGCGGAGCGGAAGGAAGCCGGCCACACGCTCGACAACCGGCTGGTCTCGATCGAGAGCGCGCGGATCGAGGCGGCGCGGCTGGAAAGCCGCACGGCCTTCATCACGGTCCATTTCGTCGCCGATATCGCGGCCGTCACGCGTGATGCGGAAGGCAACGTCATTGCCGGCACGCTGACGGACGCGGTCGCGACCAACGACAGCTGGACCTTCAGCCGCAATCTCAAGGACTCCGATCCCAACTGGCTGCTCGTCGAAACCGACGAGGCCCAGTGACCGCGGAAATCCGGTGACCGCGCGGCGCTGGGCGGCAATCGCTGCCCTGGCCTTCATCACCGCCTGCGTGCCCAAGCCGTCGGTGGCTCCGCCGCCGGCCGTTCCCCGGCAGGCTCCTACGCCGGCACCCGCGCCCCCGCCTGCCGACGCGATCAGCGTCGGCGTGCGGCCGGGGCCCGCCGCGCTTCCGATCACCGACGAACAGGCGGCGCGCGCGCTTGCCGCGTTCCGGATCAGCTGCCCGTCCCTGCTGCGCCGCAGTGACCAGTCCGGCATCGCTGCGGACTGGCGCCCGGCCTGCGACCGCGCCCGCACCGAGACCGATGCGCGCCAATTCTTCGCGACTGCATTCGAAGCCGCCGAAGTGGGCAACGGGAATGCGATGGTGACCGGCTATTACGAGCCGGAGATCGCGGCCTCGCGTGAGCCGCTGCCCGGCTATGTTCCGATCTACCGGTTGCCCGGCGATCTGGTCGAGCAGCAGGTGCCGGTCTGTCCGCCGCAGCTCGATCCGCTGCTGCCGCCGCCCGATCCAGCGACCTGCCCGCTGAAAAAGCAGCGCGGCCGGCTCGTCGACGGCCAGTTCGTCCCCTATTTCGACCGCACCGAGATCGACAATGGCGCACTCGCCGGGCGCGGGCTGGAAATCGCCTGGGCGGCCGATCCGGTTGCTCTGTTTTTCCTTGAGATACAGGGTTCCGGCCGGCTGCGCTTCCCCGATGGCACGGTGATGCGGGTCGGCTATGCCGGGCAGAATGGCTGGCCGTACACCGGCATAGGCGCGCTGATGAAGCAGCGCGGGCTGCTCGGCCCCGGCCAGACCAGCATGCAGGGCATTGTCGCCTGGCTCCATGAGCATCCGGACGAAGGCAAGGCGATCATGCAGGAGAATCGCAGCTACGTCTTCTTTCGCGAGCTGACTGGCCCGGGCCCGCTCGGCGCATTGGGCGTGCCGGTCACGCCGCGCGGCAGCGTCGCCGCCGATCCGCATTTCACGCCCCTCGGCGCGCCGGTCTTCCTCGATGTCGATAATCCCGAAGCCGACGGGCTGTGGGTGGCGCAGGATACCGGCGGCGCGATCAGGGGGCCGAACCGGTTCGACACCTTCTGGGGGCCGGGCGACGAAGCGGCGCGCATCGCCGGCGGCCTGCTCGCCCGCGGCCGTGCCTGGCTGCTGCTCCCGCTCGGCACGCTTGACCGTCTCGCCCAGGGAGGGACTCGTGAGGGAGCGCCCGTTAAGCCCTGAGGAGGCCCGCCTCTGGGCCCGTCTCGTCGCGACCGTCGAGCCGCTGGCGGGAAGGGCAGCCGAGCCAGTCACTCCAAAACCGTTCGTTTCGAGCGAAGTCGAGAAACGCGCGTCCACCCGCTCGGAGCCCAAAGGCTTCTCGACTTCGCTCGAAGCGAACGGAGCTAGGAAGGCTCCCGCACCCTCCAACACACTGGACGGCAGCTGGGACCGCCGCCTCTCGCGCGGCTTCGTCGCGCCCGAACTGGCGGTCGACCTCCACGGCCATACGCTCGACACCGCTTACCGCACGCTCGATGCCGGGCTGGAGGCAGCGATTGCCCGCGGGATACGCGTGCTGCTGCTGGTGACCGGCAAGCCGCGCGATCCCGGCTCCGGCCGAGGCGCGATCCGGGCGGCGGTCGGCGACTGGCTCGCTTCCTCGCGCCACTCGGCCGATATCGCCGCCGTGCGCAATGCCCATCCGCGCCATGGCGGGGCGGGCGCGCTCTACATCATCCTGAAACGGCCTCGCACGAAGGGCCATTAACTCTTTATTAGCCTTGTCCTTTCGTCCCGCCTCAGGCACCTCCCGCCTGTGTTTTGTAGGAGTAGCGTCATGTTCAGGGGTGTGATCGCAGCCGCGCTGCTGGCTGGAATTTCGGTGCCGGCGAGCGCGATGACCTATATCGCGCAGATCAAGGGCGTGGTCACGTCGCAGTTCGATACCGGCTTTACCGAAGCCGGCGTGACGTCTCCGATCAAGGTCGGCGATACGATCACCGCCACGTTCACCTACATGGAGGTCGAGACCGTCGCCGAGGCGCTTGCTGCCCGGTTCGGACGCATCGGCCCTAAGAAAGTCACCTATCAGCTGGACGGCTTCACCTGGACGTCGGACGGCGATTTCGGGTCGGATCTGGAGCCGATCAGCTTCGAGACGAGCAAGGATCCGGTCAGCAATTATTATTCGACGATGGACGACGCCGTCGGCACCGGCGACCTTCAGGTCGACGGCTACGCCTTCCAGATCGGCGAGTTCGGCTACGAGCATTATTTCGGACCGGGCTTCAACGGGGAGTTCGACGCCAAAACGCTCGCGGTGTGGGTGAATGGCCGTCAGACGGTCTTCCCGACCCGCTCGACGCCGCGCTTCACGGCGCCCTCGGACGCGGTGGCGCCGGTGCCGGAGCCGATGACCTGGGCGATGATGATCGCGGGTTTCGGCCTCGCCGGCACCGCGCTCCGCACGCGCAAGCGGGTCCGCGCGTTCGCCTGAAGGGGGAAGGAGCGGCGGCCGGCCGTGCCGCCGCTCTTTTTGCTGTCCTACACCCATAAAGCTGTGCCAGCATGGGCGCATGACAGGCCCATCTTCCGCGCCGCCCGCCCGCCAACGCCGATTCTCGCCCTCCTTTTTCTTCCCCACACGCGCGAACTCAGTGAAATTTCACCGGGAGCGGTCGCGTGGCTGAACAGGCGATCGCCGCCGAAGCGCGGGCATCGAATTGGACGGACGCGGTTCGTCCCTATCTCGAAAAGGCGCCGCTCGCCGCCTTCTTCCTCGGCGTCTCGTCCGGCTTTCCCTACGCGCTGATCGGCGCAACGCTGACGACACGGCTGGCGCAGAACGGCATCGACAAGAAGGCGGTGACCGCGTTCGCGCTGGTCTTCCTCGCCTACAACTTCAAATTCCTCTGGGCCTGGATCGTCGACGGCGTGCGGCTGCCGATCCTCGGCCGTCTTGGGCAGCGCGTGTCGTGGATGCTGGTCACCGGCACGCTGGTGATCGCCGCGGTCGCGAACCTCGCGCTCGCCGATCCGGCCGCGAATATCGCCCAGGTCGCGACCGCCGCGATTCTGGTCGGCATCGCGGGTGCGACCTTCGACATCGTGATCGACGGCTACCGGATCGAAATCCTTGAGCCGCGCCAGCTCGGCGTCGGATCGGGCATGAGCCAATATGGCTGGCGGATCGGATCGGCGGGGGCGGGCGCCCTTGCACTGGTCATCGCCGCGCGCGGCGGCTGGGAAGCAGCCTATCTCGCCTGCGCAGCGCTGGCGCTGCCCGCGATGATCACCGCGCTCGTCGTCGGCGAGCCGGCCCGCCACCGGGAACCGAAGAAGCGCGCCGGCCTGTCGCGCGCGGTCGAGGCGATCTGGCGCCCCTTTGTCGAGTTCCTGACTCGCCCCGGCGCCATGGTGATCCTGCTCTTCATCCTGGTCCACAAGATCGGCGACACGCTTGGCCAGCTCACCGTCCGCCTGCTGTTCGACGATCTCGGCTTCACCAATGACGAGATCGCGATCTTCGATGTCGGCGTCGGTTTCTGGGCCTATCTGATCGGCATCTTCGTCGGCGGGCTCATCTATGCCCGGATGGGATTGAAGCGTTCGGTGCTGCTCAGCCTGGTTCTGATGGCCGTCTCCAACTTCAGCTTCGCCCTGCTGGCGGCGGCCGGCCACAGCAACGCCGGAATGGCAGGCGCGATCGGCTTCGAGAATTTCGCCAGCGGCATCGGCGGCGTCACCGTCGTCGCCTATTTCTCGGCGTTGACCGACCTGCGCTTCACCGCTGCTCAATATGCGCTGATTTCGGCGGCCGCGAGCATCGTCGGCCGGTTCATCACCGGCACCTCGGCCGGCGCGCTGGTGGAGGCGATGGGGTATGTGAATTTCTACCTGCTGACCACTGTCGCGGCGGTGCCCGGCATCCTGCTGTTCTGGTGGATGATCCGCTCAGGGCTTGTCGACGCCTCGATCGGCAGCGCGGGGCGGGAGCCCGCATCGCCCGAGCAGAGCGAGTGAAGGAACCCGAATCGTTGCCGCTTCGTTCTTGAGGAACTTAACGCCCCATTTCCCGGAGCATTCCTCAAGTGGCAACCAGACACAGTGCGGCCGCGTCGCCGCAGTTCCTTAATAACGCCTTCCAGCGATCGCTCGCGCACTGGAACCGGGAGCGGCTCGCTCCCGCCTTTCCCGACACGGACTGGCGCCGCGACTTCGACCGGAACATGCAGATGCTTCGGCTGGAGGGTGCGTTTGTTGACGAGCTCCGAGCCGAGGTCGCCGACGACTTGGCTGATGTTTCCGAAGAGCCGGACGCCTTCGTCGCCTGGTTTGAGGCGCTGGACAAGGGCGGCCCGGGCCAGAACCATCCGCTCTTCGCCTGGCTCGCCGAAACCGCGACCGAAGGACAGATGCGCTGGTTCCTGACCCAGGAAGCGGCGGGCGAGGCCGGCTTTGACGATCTGGTCGCCCTGACCCAGGTCAAGCTGCCGCTCGCGCCGAAGCTGGAGCTCGCTGCCAATTACTGGGACGAGATGGGACGCGGCCAATATCGCGGCATTCACACGCTGCTGCTCCGCGAGCTGATCGCCAACATGCGGATCGCGCCGGAGATCGACACGACCGTCTGGGAAAGCCTGGCCCTCGCCAACGCGATGACGGCAATGGCGACCACCCGCCGCTATGCCTGGCTGTCGGTCGGCGCGCTGGGCGTCGTTGAGCTGACCGCGCCGTGGCGCTGCGTGCACGTCTCGGCGGGCCTAAAGCGCCTCGGCTTCGGCCAGCGCGACCGCCTCTATTACGACCTGCACAGCCACCTCGACGTGAAGCACAGCGAGACCTGGAACGAGAAGGCGCTGAAGCCGCTGGTCGAGGAAGACCCGCGCCGCGCCCGCTTCATCGCGGAGGGCGCTCTCGTCCGCATGCGCTGCGCCGAACGCTGCTTCGACCGCTATTCCGAGCTGCTGGAAGGCGGCGCCGAAATCTACTGAGGCGCCTCGCCGTTCAACGCCAGCACCGCGCCGGCAAGATAAAGCGAGCCGGCGATCAGCACTGGCCCGTCCAGTCCTGCAAGCGCCGACGGCACGCCCGCGCAGGCGCGCGCCTCAAGGCCGAGTTCGCGCGCCAGCCGGCCAAGCTCCTCGGGCGCATGGTGCTCGTGATCCGGCACGGGTACTGCCCGCACCGAACGCACCACGGGTGCCAGCAGCCGCAGGAACCCCGCCGCATCCTTGTTGGCGAGCATGCCCAGGATCAGGTGCGGCTTCGCCCGCCCGGCCAGCGCGCCTGCCAGCGCCTGCGCAGCCGATTCGTTGTGCCCGCCGTCGAGCCACACGACACGGCTCCCGGCCAGCGGCCCCGGCGCGAGCCGCTGCAATCGCGCCGGCCATCGTGCTCCGCTGACGCTGCGGAGCAACGCTGTCTTCGGGACCAGGATCGCACCCTGATGCCGCAGCATCGCGATGGCGAGACCTGCATTCAGCAGCTGATGCGCGCCGGGCAGGGCAGGGGCGGGTAGCTCCAGCGCACCGAACCCGTCGCGGTAGGTCTGGCCTTCCATCGACCAGGCTTCGCCCTGCTTCAGCCGCACGGCGCCGGTTGCCGCGACCGTCGCCTCGATGCTCTCCTCGGCGGCATCCGGATAGGCAAGCGTCACCAGTGGCACGCCCGGCCGCGCGATGCCGGCCTTCTCGCTCGCGATCTGGCCCAGCCGCTCGCCCAGGAACGCCTGGTGGTCGATGCCCAGCGCGGCGATCCCGCATGCCGCCGGCCGGGGGATGACATTGGTCGCATCCAGCCGCCCGCCGAGCCCGACCTCGACGATGCAGGCGTCCGCCGGCGTGCGCGCGAAGGCCAGGAACGCCGCCGCCGTCGTCACCTCGAAGAAGCTGGCGCCGAGATCGCCGGCCGCATCCAGTGCTTCCTCCAGCAGAGCGGCCAGCGCCTCGTCCCCGATCAGCGTGCCCGCGACCCGGATCCGCTCGTTGAACCGCACCAGATGCGGACTGGTATAGACGTGCGCGCTGAGCCCCGCCGCCTCGATCGCGGCGCGCAGGAAGGCGCAGGTCGATCCCTTGCCGTTGGTCCCGGCGACATGCAGCACCGGCGGCAGCCGCCGCTCCGGATTGCCGAGCTGGCCGAGCAGCGCCGTGATCCGCTCCAGCCCCAGAATGTCGCGCCCGGGCGACAGCGCCGCCAGCCGGTCGAGCTGGCGCTGCACGGCCGGGTCTGACGAGCGCGCGAAATCCACCTTCGGTTCAGGCCGCCGCCTTAACCGGCGCCACATAGTCGATCACGCGTCCCAGCGTCTCGCGCAGCTCGCGGCGGGGGGTGACCATGTCGATCATGCCGTGCTCCAGCAGATATTCGGCGCGCTGGAACCCTTCGGGCAGCTTCTCGCGGATCGTCTGCTCGATCACCCGCTGGCCGGCGAATCCGATCAGCGCACCGGGCTCCGCGATCTGGATGTCACCCAGCATCGCATAGCTCGCCGTCACGCCGCCGGTGGTCGGGTCGGTCAGCACGACGATATAGGGCAGGCCCGCTTCCTTCAGTTCGGCGACGGCGACGGTCATTCGCGGCATCTGCATCAGCGAGAGGATGCCTTCCTGCATCCGCGCCCCCCCGGCGGCGGTGAAGATGACATAGGGCAGATGCTCGTCAATCGCGGCGCGGATGCCGGCGACGAACGCCTCACCCACGCCCACGCCCATCGAACCGCCCATGAAGGCGAAGTCCTGCACGCCGACGATCGCCGGATGCCCGACGATCGTGCCGCGCGCGTTCAGCAGTGCGTCGGGCTCGTTGGTGGCCGCGCGCGCGGCCTTGATCCGGTCCGCGTATTTCTTGCTGTCCCGGAACTTCAGGGGATCCTCGGGCACGCGCGGCGCCGGCAGCAGCGCATATTGCCCGTCGTCGAAAACCTGGCCGAAGCGCTTCTTCGCCCCGATCCGGCCATGATGCCCGCAGCTCGGACAGACCGACAGATTCTCCTCATATTCCTTGGTGAAGATCATCTGCCCGCAGCTCGGGCATTTGTGCCACAGATTCTCGGCCGTCTCCTTCTGGGTGACCGACGCGATCGCGTTGCGGACGCGGGTGAGCCAACTCATGCGGCATGCTCCTGACGGGCGCAGGCCTTGGCCAGCGCGGAAACGAGTGAACGAACGGCAGCTGGGGCATTCGCCCCCTCGGAGCCGACCAGCTCGACGATCGCCGATCCGACCACGACGGCATCCGCGACGCGGCCGATCGCAGCGGCCTGCTCGGGGGTCCTGATCCCGAAGCCGACGGCGACCGGCAGGTCGGTGGCGGCCCGCAGCCGGGCGACGGCGGCCTCGATCGATTGCTGCGCCGCCTGCTGCAGCCCGGTAATCCCGGCGACCGACACATAATAGACGAACCCCGACGCGCCCTCCAGCACGGCCGGCAGCCGCGGCGCGTTGGTGGTGGGCGTCGCAAGCCGGATCGGGTGCAGCCCGGCTGCTCTGAGCGCCGGCCCCAGCGCGTCGTCTTCCTCAGGGGGAATATCGACGCAGATGACTCCGTCGACCCCCGCGGCTGCCGCCTCGCGCGCGAACCAGTCGGCGCCGCGTGCCAGCATGGGGTTGGCATAGCCCATCAGGATCAGCGGCGTGTCCGGATGCCGCGCCCTGAAGGCGCGCGCGATGCCGAGCAGATCGCGCGTGGTCGTACCCGCCCCAAGCGAGCGCAGGTTCGCCTTCTGGATCGCAGGCCCGTCCGCCATCGGATCGGTGAACGGCATGCCGAGCTCGATGATATCGGCACCGCCCTCCACCAGCGCGTCGAGAACCGCGCCGGTCCCGGCAGGGGACGGATCGCCACCGGTAACGAACGTAACCAGCGCCGCGCGCCCTTGCGCACGGCAGCGGGCGAAGGCGGCAGAGAGCCGGTCGGTCACAGCGCCACACCCAGCGCGCCGGCGACGGTGAAGATGTCCTTGTCGCCGCGTCCGCACAAATTGGCGAGGATGATCCGACCCTGTTTCATTTCCTTCGACTTGCGCGCGACAGCCGCAATCGCGTGCGAAGGTTCGAGCGCAGGAATGATGCCTTCGGTCCGGCACAGCAGCTGGAACGCGTCGAGCGCCTCCTTGTCGGTCGCGCTCTCGTACCGCACGCGGCCGATTTCGTGCAGCCAGCTATGCTCGGGCCCGATGCCCGGATAATCCAGGCCTGCAGAAATCGAATGCGCCTCGGTGATCTGACCGTCTTCGTCCTGCAGCAGGAAGGTCTTGTTGCCGTGCAGCACGCCCGGACGGCCGCCGGCCAGGCTCGCCGCGTGCTGGTCGGTATCGAGCCCGTGCCCTGCGGCTTCCACGCCCAGCATCGCGACGTCGGGATCGTCCAGGAACGGATGGAACAGCCCGATCGCGTTCGATCCGCCGCCGATCGCCGCCACCAGCAGGTCCGGCAGTCGCTCTTCGCGTTCCAGAATCTGCGCACGCGCCTCGCGACCGATCACCGACTGGAAGTCGCGCACCAGCTCTGGATAGGGATGGGGGCCCGCCGCCGTCCCGATAATGTAGAAGGTATTCTCCACGTTCGCGACCCAGTCGCGCAGCGCCTCGTTCATTGCGTCCTTAAGCGTCCGCGCGCCGCTTTCCACCGGCCGCACCTCGGCGCCCAGCAGCTTCATCCGGAACACGTTGGGGCTCTGCCGCTCCACGTCGCGCGCGCCCATATAGATGGTGCAGGGCAGACCGAACCGCGCCGCCACCGTTGCCGTCGCGACGCCGTGCTGGCCTGCACCGGTCTCGGCGATGATCCGCGTCTTGCCCATCCGGATCGCGAGCAGGATCTGGCCGATGCAATTGTTGATCTTGTGCGCGCCGGTGTGGTTCAGCTCGTCACGCTTGAAATAGATTTTCGGCCCCATGCCCGCCGGCGCGCTCTCGCGCAGCGCCTCCGTCAGCCGCTCGGCAAAATAGAGGGGGCTGGGGCGCCCGACATAATGGGCCAGCAGGTCGTCGAATTGGGCCTGGAACGCCGCATCAGCCTTCGCCGCGCGATAGGCGCGCTCCAGCTCCAGGATCAGCGGCATCAGCGTCTCGGCGACATAGCGGCCGCCGAAATGGCCGAAATGCCCGCGCTCGTCGGGCTGGGTGCGGAGCGAGTTTGGGAGGGTCATGACCGCGCGACCGCTTGAAGGAAGGAGGCGATCTTGTCCACATCCTTCACGCCCGGCGCGCTCTCCACGCCGGAGGAGACATCGACCATCCGCGCGCGGGTGACGCCGATTGCTTCACCGACATTGTCAGGGGAGAGCCCGCCGGAAAGGACCCAAGGCAGCGGATGGGCGAAACCGTCGAGCAGCTTCCAGTCGAAGCGCAGGCCCATCCCGCCGGGCAGGGCCCCCGCTGGCGTCTTGGCGTCGTAGACAAGGCGTTCGGCGATGCCCTTCCAGCCCTGTGCTTCGTCGAGATCGGCGCGGGTGCGGACGGCAATGGCGATCCACATGGGCAAGCGGAACCGCGCCGCGATGGCCGCCGCCCGCTCGCGCCCGACCTTGTGCAGCTGCAACGCGCCGAGTCGACCGGCGTCGATTGCTTTCCCAAGCAGTGCGTCGTCGGGATCGACGAACACGCCTACGCGCCCGACGCGCTCGGGTACGCGGCCGGCCAGCCCCGCCGCCTGTTCGAACGTCAGGTGCCGCGGGCTCTGCGGCAAGAACACGAAGCCGACATGGCTGGCCCCGCTGCCGATCGCGGCGTCGAGCGTTTCGGCTGTGGACAGGCCGCAGATCTTGGTGGCGACTCGGGGCAAGGCTCGGCTTTCGTCAGTCTGGCGCCGCCCCATAGGCCGGCTGGGCCGGCCTTGTCGAAGCCTTCGCTCTTGCCTGCGCTAAAGCGTCGCTTCGATCGCGCGGGCGGCCTCGTCCGGATCGGTGGCAGCCGTGATCGGGCGCCCGATCACCAGCATCGAGGCGCCGTCGTTCAGCGCCTGGCGCGGGGTGACGACGCGCTTCTGGTCGCCGGCCTCGCCGTTCGCGGGCCGCACGCCGGGGACGACGAGATAGCCGCCGGGCCACAGCCGCTTCGCCGCCTTCACTTCCGCCCCGGAGCAGACGACCCCGTCCAGCCCCGCTTCGCGCGCCAGCGTGGTCAGCCGCTCGACCTGCGCATGCGGGTCGCCAACCAGGCCGATCGAGGAGAGGTCGTCGCCGTCGAGGCTGGTCAGCACCGTCACGGCCACGACCTTGGTACCCGAAGGCGCGGCGGCCTTGGCATCCTCCATCATCGCGCGGCCGCCGGCGGCGTGGACGGTCAGTACGGCAGGCTCCAGCTCGCGCAGCGCCTGGACCGCCTTGCCCACGGTGTTCGGAATGTCATGCAGCTTCAGGTCCAGGAAGACCGGCAGCCCCAGCTGCGCCATTTCCTTGACACCCGACCGGCCATTGGCGGCGAAGAATTCCAGCCCCAGTTTGATGCCGCCGACATGGTTGCGGACCTTACCGGCAATCGCCTTGGCCCGTTCGAGATCGGGGGTATCGAGCGCGACGAAAATCGGCCCGCTCATGCGCCGCCCGGCGGCATCGTGGTGATCGGCCCCGGCGGCAGCGGCTCGGGCGTGGCGATGGTGGGCACGGCTGCGAGTCCGGGCTCGCTCATCATCCGCCGCTTCAGCCGATAGCGCGTCGCCTGCCACATCAGCAGCGGCGGGATCAGTCCCAACAGGAAGAAGAAGGCGAGCAGTACCGGCAGCTTGGTTTCCAGGATCAGCCCGTTCCACAGGTTCACGTCCACGACCGTCCAGTTGTTGAAGCAGAACAGCGCGACGATCACCGCCACGACGATCCAGAACAGGGTCTTCAGGAACGACATGGCCCGGACCTTAAGACGTCGTTTCGCGCAAGGCTAGCCAATCTCCGCCCGCAGCTTCTCGAAAAGCCCCGGCACGGCGGAGAGCCGCGGTTCTTCCTCGTCCAGAATGGCGCTGAACAGTGCATGCTTCAGCTCGGCCGCAACGCCCGGCGGCAAGGTGCGGTGTGCCGGAAGCGTCGAGAGCACGATATCGACCAGTCGGTCGGCCCCGTGCAGGCGTCCCCATAGATAGTCATTCTCCCGATACGCCCTGCTAAAGAACGCACCGAAGCTGTTGAATCGTATTCCTTTCAGGGTCGCTTCCGCGCCTCCCTCCCGGATCGCGGTCGCGTCGTCAGGCGAGATGCGGTCGACTTTCACCGCATCGAATTCGCCATCCGCCTCCGGCCCGGTCAGAGACAGGGTGGTGAGGTCGTAGAACGCAAAGCCGAGATAGGCGAACAGCATGTCGCGGCGTTCCGCGCGCGGGAGTTCGGCAAGCGCCTCGGCCAGCAGCCGGTCCGCCTCGTCGTCGATCCGCCGCAAATCGCGCGCCGCCCCGATAGCATCGATCGCGGCTCCCGGCTCCTCGACCACCGCGCAGGCCAGCGCAGCGACCACGCCATCGAAAAAGCCCGCCATCTCGCGTTCGAGGTAGAGCGCGAGGATCGCATAGATGCATCGCTCGAAGCCTTCGCACTCGGCCGCGAGCGCGTCGTTCGCTTCCTGGATAGCCGCCAGCCGCTGGGCGAGGAAACGCAGCCGCCGGATACGGAAGCCCAGATCGTGCTCGCGAAAGAAGCTGATCGCGGCCGGGGTGGCACCGCCGCCGGGCGCGCTGACCCGGTCGAGCCCGCGGCGTTGGAGTTCGGCCCAAATCGCTTCACGGCCTTGGGTCCGCGTCGGCCCGATCCCGCGCGGCGTCATCCGCCGGATCAGCCCGGCCAGTTCCTCGACCACGCCGGACAGTTTCAAATGTCCGTAAGCAGCATAGGCGGGGCCGGAGCGCCGAGCCGCTTCGGTCTGCGCCTTCGCGCGCCAGGCGGCGATCCGTGCCGGCGTCGGGCTGTCGAGGAAGAATGTGCCGCCGAACAGCTGGACGATCGCTTCCTCAACCTCGTCCTTCAGCGCATCGATCACGCGCCGCGTGCGCGCGATCCGTTCGGAGCGGCCCTGCAGCGCTTCCAGGTTGTCGCGGATCGGCTGCTCGCGCGGGATTTCGGTCAGCGCCCCCAGGATCGACTGAAAGAATCCCGGCGTCTCGGTGCCGCTTGCGCCGCCTAGCCGGATGCTGCGCACGCCGGGCTTCGGATCGATATAGACGAAACGCCGGTCGATCTCGCGCCGCGCCGAGCGGTTCTTCAGCGCGTCCATCGCCGGACGAAATGGCGCGTTCGACAGCACCGACCCGTCGATCAGTGCGGCGGTATCGGCCAAGCCGGCAGCGCTGTGGCGGGGAAGGCAGCGGCGGAGGAATTTGTCGCGCTCCGGCCAGTCGACCGCGCGCGCGGCGAGCACTGCGTCCAGTTCGCGCACGGTGAAGGGCGGGAACGCGCCCGGAAAGCTTGCCGTCGCGCGCGCGGCGAAGGCCAACTCCGCGGTCGAGCCGAGCGCCCGCTCCGGTCCGCCGCGATCACCGAAGCTGATCGTCAAGCGATGTTCCGTTTCAACGACTTCGGACGGACTGTTGAGGCGAAGCCTCTCCGGGTGCCCGCGAAAATCGGTCACGGTGACATACAGGTCGAGCGGCTGATCGTCGGGCAACAGAGGGGCACCGGGCTTGCTCTTCGCCATCGCATCGAGCGCGTCGAGCAGCAGGCCCGTAAAGACCTCGCCGCCAAATGGCGGTTCGAACCAGCGTGCGCGGACGAAGCTGGACAATTTCCGGCGCACTTCGGCGCGCGTTTCGGGATCGACGCTCTCGATCGCTTCGCCACCGCGATCGACCAGCATCGCCAGCGGGATCGCCCACAGCTTTGACAGGCGCGTCGCGCGTGCTTCAGGGTCGATCAGCCGCTCCACGTCCGCGGCCTCGAGCCACAGGTCCGTCAGCGGATCGAGCGATTGGCCGGTCGCGATCGCCTGGGCCAGGAAAATGCCGTTGATCCCGCCCGCGCTAGCGCCTGCGATGATGTCGGAAAAGACGCTGAGCCGCACGCCGGCATGGGCCTCGATCCGCTCCAGCAGGCGGCGATACACAGCCTGGCTGCCGGCGCACGGTTCGCCATCCTGAAAGGCGCGACTGGCCCGGGCGAGGCGCCACACTTCCTTGGTGATCCCGTGCATGTAGACGGCCAGGCTGATCCCGCCGTAGCAGATCAGCGCCAGCCGCAGTTCCTTCTCCCGCATCGGCGCCAGCGTGAACGAGAAGTGTCAGCCTGTCGAGACGAAGTCGGCCCAGATCGGCAGATGATCGGATGCCTTGCGGGCGGTGGGTGTACAATGGACGCCGCAATCGGTCAGTTCCAGCCCGCGGAACATGATGCGGTCCAGCGCCGCCACCGGCCGGCGCGCGTGAAAGCTGCGGCCGGTCGGCGCGAACGCGAAATGGTGGCTGAAGTCGCGCAGGCAGCCGCTGCCCGCCGTCCATTCGTTCAGGTCGCCCATCATGATCGTCGGCAGCGGCTCGCCTTGGTCGGCGCGGTGCAGGATCGCACGGCTCTGCCGCCGCCGCCACAGTCCGGACAGGTCTAGGTGCATGCCGACGATTCGAAGCGTTTCGCCGGCGACGCTCACTTCGGCCAGCACCGCGCCGCGCGGCTCGAGCGCCGGGATGTGCAGCGCTTCGCAGGCGGTGATCTCGACATCCCGGCGCACCAGGATCGCATTGCCGTGCCAGCCGATGCCGCCGGTGCGGTGGGGCAGGGGCACGGCGCGGTAGGGGCTGTGCTCCTCAAGCAGATGTGTGGGCAGCGCGCTCAGCCGCTCCCCGAACCGCCGGTCCGCCTCCTGCAACGCGACTATATGAGCATCGATCTCGCACAGCACCTCGATGACTCGTTCGGGGTTGCGCCGCCGGTCCGTGCCGATGGCCTTGCGCATATTGTAGCTCGCGACCCGGATCATGTTTTTCCCGACAACTCCGGCACCTTTGCCGCACCAAGGCAAACGCCGCGCCTTGCGCTCGGCTCCCTCAAGTGACCTTCTCTTAAGAGCTATTGCCTAGCGCAAGGCATGGCCTGGCTGTTCCCCATAATCCTGATGTTCTGCGCTGCCGCGCTCTGGATGGCCGTGCGCCGGATTCGCCGCGGCCGCGCGGCGGCGGACGACGTCATATATCTGGGCTATGACGACCAGGACAATGTCGACAGCATGCATACCGCGATGCTCGAAAGGCTCCGGCGCGGCGAGATCCGCGACTCGGAGTAGGGGGCCTCTCCACGGGATCGCAAACACGTCTTCGATCGTTTGAAGGCGATCGGAGGTAAACGCTGTGTTCGGCTCTCCAGTAACGCCATTTCTGCTGATCGCGATCGTCAGCCTCGTTCTGTTGCTCGCACTGCTTTATGCCGCCAAGCGGGCGTGGATCGGCGGTAGACCCGCCGGCGCGATCGCCGTGCTGATCGTGCTGGTGGCGGCATCATCGACCATCATCATGCCGGCACTGCCTACCGTGGACAATGCGTTGGGAGACGGCATCCCCCTCGACAATCACTGATCGCCCCGCACAGGCGCACAAAAGGGGCAGCACCGCCGGCGCTGCCCCTTTTGCGTCATGCGGCTGTCAGGCAGCAGCAGCGATCTTTGCCGAACGCCGGCGCGTCGCTGCGCCGACCAGTCCGAAGCCGCCGATCATCAACGCCCATGTCGCGGGCTCGGGCACGCCGCCGGTCACTTCGGAGAAGGTGAAGACGCCCAGCCCATTCGTGCGGTTCTGATCGCCGGTCAGGTTGGTTGCGGCATATTCGCCGACTTCCCCGCCGTCGTTGAAGAAATTGGCAAAGCTGCCGTCGGCAAGCGAGAAGCTCACGCCGAGATCCGAGAAGGCAAGGCCGCTCAGAAACAAATAATTGTCGGCGCCACCGAACTGAACCGGGAAGTCCGGCGCGAGCCCGGTGATCGAGACGCCGTTACGGTCACCGGTAACCCCGGTGACGGTCAGCGCATCGCGCCCGCCAACGTCGGTAGCCGCGTCCGTCGTCGTGAAGGTGCCGTTCGTCACGACGGCCGTACCGCTCCCGATGCCGGACGTGATCGAACCCGAGTAATTGAACGTGAACGTCCGCGCGGCAGAGGCGGGAGCGGCAGCGGCGAGAACAGCCGCGATGCCCAGAGCAATTTTCCCCTTCATGTCTACCCCTTCAAGTTTCACTTATATCAGGAAAAATTCTAGGGCGCCGGAGGCAAAGGCGCAACGCCGCAACCGCTTGTCCTCGTTCCGGACATGTTCCGAATCGGGACATGGCGGACAGGGTGGGATTCGAACCCACGGTGAGCGTGAACCCACGGCGGTTTTCAAGACCGCTGCCTTAAACCACTCGGCCACCTGTCCGGCGCCGCCGCTTATCGCCGGATCGAGCGCGTGCGCAAGAAAAGCCTGTTGCATGCCCGGCCCGCTCTCGCGATTAAGGGGAGAGAGGGGACGGCGATGCGTAAATATTTTGCCGCTGCCGCTCTGGCGTTCAGTTTAAGCGCGCCGGCTGCGGCCCAGGACGAAACGGGATTCCAGGCCTTCCTGGCCCAGATACGGACCCAGGCGTTGGCGCAGGGCGTATCCGCACGGACGCTCGATAGCGTGCTACCGACATTGACCTACAACCCGCGCGTGGTCGAGCTCGACCGGTCGCAACCCGGCGGCAATCCCGCCGCGCCGCCAAGCGCGATTCCGGCGTTCGCGCCCTACCGGATCAAGCATGTCGATAACGCCCGCATCTCGCGCGGGCGCGCCAAATACCAGGCGCTGCGTCCGCTGCTGACGCGGGTCGAGGCCGAGACCGGGGTGCCTGAATCGATCATGGTCGCGATCTGGGGCCACGAAACGAATTATGGCGGATATACCGGCAATTTCGACCTGCCGCGGTCGCTCGCGAGCCTTGCTTATGACGGCCGCCGCCGCGCGCTGTTCACGCAGGAACTGATCGACACCTTCAAGCTGATCGATCGCGGCATCCCCCGCGACAAGCTGAAAGGCAGCTGGGCCGGCGCAACCGGGGATCCGCAGTTCCTGCCCAGCGTCTATCTCCGCCTTGCTCGCGACGGCGACGGCGACGGCAAGGCGGACATCTGGTCGTCGGAGGCCGACGCACTCGCCTCGATCGCCAATTATTTCGTCAATGCCGGCTGGCGACCGGGCCGCCCCTGGGGCGTGCCGGTCAGCGTGCCGCCCTATCTCGACCGCGGCTCGATCGAAGGCAAGATCACGTCGCCCCGCTGTCACCGGGTCCATGATCGCCACAGCCGCTGGCTGACCGTCGCGGAATGGCGCCGGCGCGGCGTCGTCCAGACCGGCGGGCAGCCGCTGAAGGACAGCGAGCTGGTCACGTTGCTGGAGCCCGACGGCCCGGGCGAGACCGCCTATCTGCTGACCGGCAATTACCGCGTCATCCTCGATTATAATTGCTCCAATTTCTACGCGCTTTCGGTAGGGCTGCTCGCCGACGCCGTCGCGCAAAACTCGTGAGAGTATTTGAATGAAATCCTATCTGTTCGGTTCGCTGTTCCTGGTCGCGCTGGCGACGCCCACAATCGCCGCCGCGCCGCCTTTCGAGACGCCGGCGCCGGTCGCCTACATGATCGATCTATCATCGGGCGCGCAGCTCTATGCGAAGGATGCCGATCGGCGGATGCCGCCCGCGTCGATGGCCAAAATGATGACCGTCTATGTCGCCTTCGACATGCTGAAGAAGGGCGAGTTGAAGCCCAACCAGATGTTCACCGTCCGGCCGGAGACCTGGCAGAAATGGCACGGCCCGGCGGCCGGATCGACCATGTTCCTGAGCCCCAACGAACAGGTCAGCGTCGAGAACCTGCTCTATGGCATCGTCACGCTTTCAGGGAACGACGCCTGCGTCGTGCTGGCAGAGGGCATTGCCGGGACGGAAGAAGCGTTCGTCCAGCGGATGAACAATGCGGCGAAGCGGCTGGGCATGACCGGCAGCCATTTCGGCAATTCGAACGGCTGGCCTGACGAGGGCGTCACCTATGTGACCGCGCGCGACCTCGCCAAGCTCGCCCGGGCGACGATCGAGGACTTCCCGCAGCTCTACAAGCAATATTACAGCAAGCCCGATTTCACCTGGGGCAAGACGATGGGCGGCGAGGCCATCACACAGGCCAATCGCGACCCGCTGCTCGGCCGCGTCGCCGGCGCCGACGGATTGAAGACCGGACACACCGAGGAAGCCGGGTACGGCTTCACCGGATCGGCCGAGCAGAACGGCCGCCGCCTGGTGATGGTGCTGGCCGGCCTCGACAGCTTCAACCAGCGGATCAGCGAGTCCGTCCGCTTCATGGAATGGGGTTTCCGTGCCTGGAAGTCGAAGCCGCTGTTCAAGCAGGGCGCGAAGGTCGAAACCGCCGAGGTCCAGCTGGGCGACGACGATCAAGTCGGGCTGGTTGCGCCGCGTGATCTGGCGGTAACGCTGCCCGGCGGTGCTGCGTCCAATTTCACCGTCAAGGTCGTCTATGACGGACCGATCAAAGCGCCGATCAAGAAGGGCGACCATATCGCCGACCTGGTCGTGCAGGCGCCGGACACTCCGCCGCAGACGATGCCGCTGGTTGCCGCGAA
>NZ_DASTXI010000126.1:0-3563 GCF_035758555.1 Sphingomonas sp.
CCTTGGAATAGCCGTAGGCGCCGTGGATGCGCATCGATTCGGTGCTGTTCTCCAGCGCCGCCTCGGAGGCGAAGTATTTCGCCATCCCCGCCTCCATGTCGCAGCGCTCGCCGCGGTCGAAGGCCTGGGCGGCATCGAGTGTGAGGAGTCGCGCCGCCCGGGCGCGCGTCGCCATCTCGCCCAGCTTCAGCGCGATCGCCTGGTGCTCGGCGATCGGCTTGCCGAAGGTCTTGCGGATCTGCGCGTAGCTCGTCGCCAGCCTGAGCGCGCCCTCGGCGATGCCGACACCGCGTGCTGCCACGTTGATGCGGCCAAGCTCCAGGCCGCCCGCGACCTGCGTGAACCCGCGACCCTCGACCTCGCCGATCAAATGATCCGCCGGAATGCGATAGTCCTCGAACACGAGCTCGCCCGAGTCGATCGACTTGTAGCCGAGCTTCTCGAGCTTGCGCCCGACCTTGAAGCCCGGCCCCTTGGGCGCGATGAAAAGGCTCATGCCCGAATAGCGCGGCTGCGCTTCCGGATTGGTCTTCACGAGAAGCGCAAAGCAGGAACCTTCGATGCCGTTGCTGATCCAGGTCTTGGTGCCGTTGATGACGTAGTGACCGCCCTCGCGCCGCGCCGTCATGCGGATCGACTGCAGATCGGTGCCGGCATCGGGCTCGGTGAGCGCCAGCCCGCCGCGGATCTCGCCGGAGGCGAACCTGGGCAGCCACCGCCGCTTCTGCGGCTCGGTGCCGAACTTCTCGACCGCCAGCGCCAGCATCAGATGCGAGTTGAAGATGCCGGTGATCGCCATCCAGACCGACGAGATGCGCATCACGATCTCGGCATAGGTCGTGGCCGGCAGGCCCAATCCGCCATATTCCGGCGACACGGTCGCACCGAACAGGCCGAACTCCTTCATCTGGTCGACGATCTCGGCCGGCCACTTGTCGGCGTGATCGAATTCCTTCACACGCGGCGCCACCTCGCGCGCGATCCATCGGTCGATACTGTCCAGAAGCTGCACCTCGTCCGCCGCGTCGATCTTGTTCACGTTGTTTGCCCCTCCACCAAGCGACCGGTCATCAAGCAGGACTTGTCGACTGACAATAGATACCAATGTATATACATTGGATATACGTCAAGCCGGAGAAAACGATGCCCGTGCAGGTCCAACTCGCGAAATGGGGCAACAGCCTCGGCCTTCGGGTCCCGCGCGATGTCGCAGCTCGACTGGGGCTGAAGGAAGGGGCTCGGGTCGACATCGAGACGCTGGACGACGGACGAATGGTGGTCACGCGTTCGCGGCGACGGTTTACGTTGGACGAATTGCTGGCGGGAATGAAGCCCGAACGCGAGCACAGCCTTGAGGACGACAGCCCGAAAGGCGAGGAGATCATCTGATGGCGTTGCCCGATCGCGGCAGCCTTGTCTGGCTCCTGCTCTCGCCACAAGCCGGTACCGAACAGGCGGGCCGCCGTCCGGGAATCGTACTGACACCCGAGCGCTATCATCAGCATTCGCGACTGGCGATCGTCTGTCCCATCACCAGCCGGGAGCGGGGATGGCCGATGGAAGTCAAGCTGCCGGCCGGGCTGCCCGTCTCGGGTGTCGTCCTTGTCGACCACGTGCGAAGCGTGGATCGGGAAGCGCGAAAGATGGAGATCGTCGGCCAAGCACCGGCCGAGATCCTCGACGAGATCGACGCTCGCCTGGCACCTTTGTTGAGCCTGTAGCATGGCGCAAGCATCCCTGCCCGAGAAGCGCCGCGAACGTGGACACGGGCATTTGGTGCCCGACCTCCTGGCGCCCGGACTCGATCTTGTCTTCTGCGGCACCGCGCCCAGCCCGGCCTCCTACGCCGCCCGCGCCTACTACGCCAACCCCGGCAATGCCTTCTGGGCGACCTTGTACGCGGTCGGGCTTACGCCCGAGCGGCTGACGCCCCAGCGCTATCCCGAACTGCTGTCCTGGCGAATCGGCCTCACCGATCTCAACAAGACCGAGTATGGCTCCGACCATGAGCTGAGCGCCCATGCGATGGATGCGAAAGCCTTGCATGCCAAGCTGCGCAAGTACCGGCCCGCCGCCGTCGCCTTCACCAGCAAAAATGCTGCCTCGCTCGGGCTTGGCAGGAAGGCGCTCGCCTACGGCCGGCAGGCCGAGGGCCTGGAAGGCGCCGCCGTCTTCGTGTTGGCCTCGCCGTCCGGCCGCGCCCGCTCGTTCTGGACGTTGGCGCCCTGGTGCGCCGTCGCCGCCTTCGTCCTCGAACGGCGACGGCAACGGGAGCGGCAGGCATGACGGTCGGACGACGCACCCTGTTGGCCGGGGCGGCTTCTTTCGCCGCTCATCCAGCGAGTGCGTCCAACAAGAGCATGCTACGCGACCTCGCCCGTCGTGCCGCCGTCTATCTCACACCGCTGTCGCGGATGTTCGCCCGCCGTCGCGACGATACGGTCAGCCAGGGCCGCAAGCTCAACAATCTCTATTGGGGAAAGCAGCCTACCGACGGCGTATTGGCTGCCAACGCCTGGGTCGATCTGTCGGTCGGCCCGATCTTCCTCACCTTGCCGCCGATGGGCGGGCGCTTCTACAGCGCCGCCTTCATCGATCCCTTCACCAATGGCTTCGCCCATGTCAGCAGCCGCGTCTGCGGCGACACCCCGCCGCCCTGCCTGATCGCGGCTCCGTCCTGGCGGGGCGACGTCGAGCATGGCGTGACGCTCCTGTCCGCGCCAGCCAGCACGGTGTGGCTGCAGCTCCGCATCGCCGTGGCGGCCTCGCGGCAGGACCTCGAGACGGCGCAGAACCTGCAGGCCCGCAGCCTGCTCGAGACGCCCGACAAGCGTAACGAACGGCGCATCCTCGAGATGCGCGAGCTGATGCGCGCACGCACGGAGATGCCGCGCGAGCCGGCCGCCGATTGGGATCCGCCACGCCCCGACCGACCGTTCGATCTTCTCGACACCGGTCTCGCCTTCCTCGCCGAATGCGCGCTCGCAGAGAGCGATCGCGCGATGCTCGACGAGCTGGCGCCCTTGCGGCTTCGCGCCGGCCGTCGCTTCGACGGGCGGGCCTTCAGCGGCGCGGAACGGGACGCCGTCGCGGCCGGCCTTGCCGATGCGGCAGCGGAGATCGCCGCGGCCGGGCCTTCCTTCGAACGGGTGCTCGGCGGGTGGCGCTATCCAGGCCGCGATCTCGGCCAGTTCGGCACCGACTATCTCTATCGCGCCTTCATCGCCATCACCGATCTCGGCGCGCCGGTTCCGGCAGAGATCCTCGATCTCGTGGCGGAGAGCGGCGACCATTTCGATCCGCCTGTCCCCGTGCCCGCCCGTGGCGTCCGCTGGCTGGCCGAGCGGCGCACAGCGCGCTTTTTCCAGCCGGATGCGGCGCTGGTCGACGGCCGCTATCGGCTGGCGCCGCCGAGCGGCGGCCACGCGCCTACTTGACCGCGCCGCCGGTGATACCGCTGATGAAGCGGTCGAGGAAGAGGTTGTAGGCGATCGCGACCGGAATGCTGGTGATCAGGGCAGCCGCCATCAGCTCGCCCCAGTAGTAGACATCGCCGCGAACCA
>NZ_DASTXI010000010.1:0-3293 GCF_035758555.1 Sphingomonas sp.
ATTCCATTCGTCCCTCCGCTGAACGCCGCCGCGCGTCGCGCGTTTGAAAGCGCAATTGAAGCAGGAGTGAGGCGATGAGCGACACCGACGTCCAGCCGATGATCCACGAAGACCCTCAACCGGGCCATGAGTCGCAGCTGGAGCCGAAGCCCGACTGGCAGCCGCGCTATCCCGGTTCCGGCCGGCTGCAGGGCAAGGTCGCGCTGGTCACCGGCGGCGACAGCGGCATCGGCCGTGCGGTCGCGGCACTCTATGCCCGCGAAGGCGCCGACGTCGCGATCGTCTATCTGCGCGAGCATGACGACGCGCAGAAAGTCTGCGAGATCGTCGAAGGCGAAGGCCGCCGAGCGATCCGCATCGCAGGCGACGTCGGCGACAAGGACTTCTGCAAGCAGGCGGTCGAACGCACCGTCGCCGAGCTGGGCGGGCTCGACATCCTGGTCAATAACGCCGGTGAGCAGCACCCTGACAAGAATATCGAGGATATCACCGAGGAGCAGCTGAAGCGCACCTTCCAGACCAACATCTTCGCGATGTTCTATCTGGTCCAGGCGGCGCAGAAGCACCTGAAGAAGGGCTCCGCGATCATCAACTGCACCAGCGTGACGATGTACAAGGGCTCGTCCGGCCTGCTCGACTATTCGGCGACGAAAGGCGCGATCACCGCCTTCACCCGCTCGCTTTCAGAGAACCTGGTCAAGGACGGAATCCGGGTAAACGCGGTCGCGCCCGGTCCGATCTGGACGCCGCTCAACCCGATGGGCGGCGCCCCGCCCGAAAAGCTCAAGGATTTCGGCAAGAACACCCCGATGGGCCGGCCGGGCCAGCCCAACGAAGTCGCGCCGGCGTTCCTGTTCCTCGCCTGCGAGGATGCGAGCTACATGTCGGGCCAGGTGCTGCACCCGAACGGCGGCGAGATCGTGGGGAGCTGAAATTCTCCCCTGCGAAGCAGGGGAGGGGGACCATGCGAAGCATGGTGGAGGGGCGGCAGCGCAGCTGCCGAACTTAACCTCCGCTTCGCTCCGGCCCCTCCACCACTCGCTGCGCGAGCGGTCCCCCTCCCCTCAGCAGGGCTGAGTGGAGGATTGACTAGCCCGGCAGCTTCTCGGTCAGCTCCGGCACGATCTTGAACAGGTCGCCGACCAGGCCGATGTCCGCGACCTGGAAGATCGGGGCGTCCTCGTCCTTGTTGATGGCGATGATGGTCTTGGAGTCCTTCATGCCGGCGAGGTGCTGGATCGCGCCGGAAATGCCGATCGCGATATAGACTTCGGGCGCGACGATCTTGCCGGTCTGGCCGACCTGATAGTCATTCGGCACATAGCCGGCATCGACTGCCGCGCGGCTGGCCCCGACCGCGGCCTTCAGCTTGTCGGCGAGCGGCTCGATCAGCGCGTGGAAATTCTCGCCATTCTGCAGCGCGCGGCCGCCCGAGACGATCACCTTGGCGCTGGTCAGTTCGGGCCGTTCGGACTTGCTGAGCTCGGCCGAGACGAAGCTCGACAGGCCGGCATCGCCGGTGGTGCCGATCTTCTCGACCTGGGCGTTGCCGCCCTCGCGCGCCGCCTTCTCGAACGCGGTGCCGCGGACGGTGATGACCTTCTTCGCGTCCGACGACTGCACGGTCGCGACCGCGTTGCCGGCATAGATCGGCCGCGTGAACGTATCCGGCCCCTCGACCGAGAGGATGTCGGAGATCTGCATCACGTCGAGCAAAGCGGCGACGCGCGGCGCGACATTCTTGCCGGTCGAGGTCGCGGGCGCCAGGAACGCGTCGCGGTCGGCCATCAGGTTGACGATCAGCGGCGCGACATTCTCGGCCAGCTCATGCTCATAGGCCGCATCCTCGGCGAGCAGCACGAGCGATACGCCCGCAACCTTCGCGGCATGGTCCGCGACCAGCTCGCAATTACTGCCGGCGACGAGCACGTGAACCTCGCCCAGCTTCGCCGCTGCGGTCACGACGGCAAGCGTCGCGTCCTTCAGCACCTTGTTGTCGTGATCGGCGAGAACAAGCGTCTTCATGCGACCACTCCCAGGTTCGTCAGCTTGGTGATGAGTTCGTCGACATCGGCGACCTTGACGCCGGCGGAGCGCTTCGGCGGCTCGGCCACCTTCAGGGTCTTGAGGCGCGGCGCGGTGTCGACGCCGTAATCAGCCGGCGTCTTCTGCGCCAAGGGCTTCGATTTCGCCTTCATGATATTCGGCAGCGACGCATAGCGCGGCTCGTTCAGGCGCAGGTCGGTGGTGACGATCGCCGGCGCCTTCAGGCTGACTGTCTCCAGGCCGCCATCGACTTCACGAGTCACGGTGACGGTGTCGCCCGACAGCTCGACCTTGGAGGCGAACGTACCCTGCGGCCGGCCCATCAGCGCGGCGAGCATCTGCCCGGTCTGGTTCGAATCGTCGTCGATCGCCTGCTTGCCGAGGATGACGAGCCCCGGCTGTTCCTCGTCCGCCACCGCCTTCAGCAGCTTGGCGACCGCCAGCGGCTCCACCTCGTCATCGGTCTGGATCAGGATCGCGCGGTCGGCGCCCATCGCCAGCGCCGTGCGCAGCGTCTCCTGCGCCTTGGCCGGCCCGATCGATACGGCGACGATCTCGGTCGCCGCGCCCTTTTCCTTCAGGCGGATCGCTTCCTCGACCGCGATCTCGTCGAACGGGTTCATGCTCATCTTGACGTTCGACAGGTCGACGCCGGTGCCATCGGGCTTCACCCGCGGCTTCACATTGTAATCGATCACCCGTTTGACGGGGACGAGGATTTTCATGTCACTCTTCCTTCGTGGTCTCGCGAGAGCGGCTTATTCCAGTGTCTAACGTTTACGCGAACGTCAAGTAGCCGCCGTGGCCGCGTATTCAGCGATCAGCGGCTGGAACTGCTCCATGGCCGGGAATTGCGGGAAGCTGTGGCGGGCGCCGGTCCTGGCCCAGGGCAGCGCCTCGCTGGTGAAGCTCTCTACGAACGGCGGTGCGTCCGGCACGGAATCGAGCATCGTCGTGCGCACGTTGACGACGTCCGGCCCGTCCAGCCGCGTGAACATCCAGCTCATGCAATGCGGGCAGTGGAAGTGGCGCGGCGAACCGTGCAGGCCGCCGATCGCGGGCTCGCCCGCGATCACCTCGAAGCGGTCGCCCGGATAGGCGCTCGACAGCGAGAAGGCGCCACCGGTCATGCGCTGGCAGCCGGTGCAATGGCAGGCCATGGTCAGCAGCGGCCGGCCGGTCACGCGAAACCGGACCTGGCCGCAGCGGCACCCGCCTTCCATTGCGCCGTCGTTGCTCACGCCGCC
>NZ_DASTXI010000065.1:0-21292 GCF_035758555.1 Sphingomonas sp.
GATATAGGGCAGGCTCAGTTCCGCCAGTGCCAGCGCGATCAGCATCGACAGGCCGACGATCAGCAGCGATTCGCCGAGGAATTGCGCGATCAGCTGCCGTCGCGCCGCCCCCGCAAGCTTGCGCAGCGCCACTTCACGCGCCCGCTGCCCTGCCCTCGCGGTCGCCAGGTTCACGAAATTGGCGACCGCGATGCCAAGGATCAGCAGCGCAATGACGGCGAACGTGACCACCGTCGTGCGATCGTTGTTCGGCCGCTCCGGATCGCCGCCCGACGCGCCCGACAGATGGACGTCGCGCACATTGACCAGCCGCCAGTCGAAATCGTCGCCCTCGCTGACCATCGCGCCGCCGACGTTGCGCGACGGGATGTTGCGCTTCTCCCACGCCGGCAGGCCGGCGGTAATCGGCTCGGGCGATGCGCCCGGCCTCAGCTTCAGATAGACGAAGCCGTTCACGCAGCCCCAGGTGCAGCTCGCCGCATCGTCGGGGTCGATCTTCGTCACCAGCCCGAACTTCATATGGCTGTGGCGCGGCAGGTCCTCGAACACGCCCGTCACGCGCATCTCGACCTTCTCGTCGCGCTTGATGCGGGTGACGGTGCGGCCCAGCACGTCGTCGGTTCCGAACTGCTTGATCGCTTCGGCGCGGCTCATCACCAGGCTGTTCGCCTCATCGAGCGCGTGGCGCGGATCGCCGCGCAGGAACGGCACGGTGATAACCTGGAAGAAGGCGGGATCGGCGGCGAGCATGTCGGCAAAGACAGGCTGTCCGTCGCGCAGGAACACCGGCCGTTCGCCGTCGGCGCGCACCGCCGCTTCGATCTGCGGGAAGTCCTTGGCCAGCGGGACGGCGGCCGCACCTTCCGATTCCTGCTGGATCGTGCGGACGCCAGTTTCCGGATCGGTGTGGATCAGCTGGACTTGATAGGTGCGGTCGGCGTCCTCCAGCCAATCGTCATAGGTCAGCTCATAGCGGACGTAGAGGAGCAGAACGATGCACGCGGCCAGCCCGATCGCCAGCCCGAAGATATTGATGAACGCATAGGTCCGGTTCTTCTGCAATGCCCGAAGCCCGGCGATCAGATTGCTGCGCCACATCGTCCCCTACCCCTTTCCTCCCCGTCGGATCAGGCGGCGCGGCGGCGTTCCACCAGCACCTTGCCGTCCAGCATGTTGACCACGCGGCCGGCGTAATCGGCGTGCGCGGGCGAGTGGGTGACCATCACGATGGTCGAGCCTTCCGCGTTCAGCTTCTGGAGCATCCGCATGACCTCTTCGCCGTGCTGGGTGTCGAGGTTGCCGGTCGGCTCGTCGGCCAGGATCAGCTTCGGCTCGCCGACCACCGCGCGCGCAACGGCGACGCGCTGCTGCTGGCCGCCCGAAAGCTGGCTCGGCCGGTGCTTGGCGCGGTGGGCGATGCCGACCTTGTCCATCACGGCCTCGACCCGCTGCTTGCGCTCGGATGACGGAATGTCGTGGTAGAGCAGCGCCAGCTCGACATTCTCGCGCACTGAGAGCTCGTCGATCAGGTTGAAGCTCTGGAAGATGAAGCCGATGTGCTTCTTGCGGATGTCGGCCAGCTTCGATTCCGGCAGCCCCGCCACTTCGCCGCCGTTGAAGACGTAGGAACCGCTCGACGGGCTGTCGAGCATGCCGATCACGTTCAACAGCGTCGACTTGCCGCAGCCGGACGGCCCCATGATCGCGACGAATTCGCCGTCCGCTATGTCGAGGTCGATCCGATCGAGCGCGGTCGTCTCGACGGTGTCGGTGCGGTAGACTCGCGACAGTTCGCGCATACTCAGCATGTGGCTTCCTTTCACTTCTGCTGGAGGTCGAGCCGGTCCTTGTCGGCGAAACCGGTGTAGGGAGAGGTCAGGACTTTCTCACCGGGCTGCAGCCCGTCGAGCACTTCGATGAAGTCGGCGTTGCGGCGGCCCAGGCGGACGTTGCGCTTCACCGCTTCCTTGCCGTCGTCGGTCACCACGAACACCCAGGCGCCGCCGGTATCGTTGTAGAAGCTGCCGTTCGGGATCAGCAGCGCCGGCGTCGGATCGCCGAGCGTCAGCTTCGCCTGAAGCGTCTGGCCGCGCTGGATTCCGTCGGGCTGATCGCCCTGGAACTCCAGATCGACCTCGAATTGGCCGTTTCTGACCTGCGGATAGATTTTCGTGACCTTCAGCTGATAGGTCTTGCCGCCCTGGTCGATGGTCGCCTTCTGCCCGACCGCCACGCGGCCGAGATAGAATTCGTCGACGCCGGCGATCAGCTTGTTCGCGCCGGGGCTGTCGATCTGGCCGATCCGCTCGCCGCGGTTCATCGACTGGCCGACCTGGATGTCGAAGCCGGAGAGCTGCCCCGAAACCGGCGCGCGCAGCTTCAGCGATTCAAGGTTCAGCCGCGCCAGGTCGAGGCTGGTGCTCATCGACGCGGAGGACTTCCGCAGCTGTGCGAGCTGGCTCGATTGCAGCCGCTCGTCGGTCGCCTGGGTCCGGCGAAGAACCTCGTAGCGCTGCCGCTGATATTCGAGATCGTCCTTGGTATCCGCGAATTGCTTGGCCGGGATGAAGCCGCGCTTGGCGAGCGGGGCCTCGCGCCGGTACTGGCGTTCCGCCTTCTCGAGCGCGAGCTTCGCTTCCAGCAGGTTGCGCTCGTCGCTCATCCGCGTCTGGGCGAGCGCCAGCTCCTGGCTGCGCATCGAGTTCAGCTCGCGCGACACGTCGGTCTGGCGCGCAAGCACCGACAGCTGCAACTCCGGATTCGACAGCACCGCCAGCAGCTGCCCCTTCTGGACGTTGGCGCCGTCCTCGACCAGCTTTTCCTCGACGCGGCCGCCTTCGACCGAATCGAGATAGATGGTCAGCAACGGCGTCACCCGCGCGCGCAGCGGCAGGAAATCGTCGAACGTGCCGCGCTGGACCGTCGAGACGGTGACGCGGTCGGCGGCGACGGTCTGCGAGTTGCCGCTCGGCGCATAGGCGTAGAAAGCGATGCCGGCGATCGCCAGCGCGCCGGCGGCCACGCCCGCCTTGATCTTGGTCGGAATGCCGCGCCGCTCGACGACCTTGTCCATCGCGCCGCCGCTCACCGGCTCGCGGGGCGACTGCGGCTCAGAACTCATTCGAACAACGCTCATTCAGGTCTCCACTCAGGCTGGCAGCAAGCATCATGCCATTCACGAAAACAGTTGTAGTCGAGAGAGCGGCCGCGCAGACCGGCGGCCATCCTGTTCGGAAGCGAACAGAAGTGTCCGATCCCGAACAGGCCGATCCCGCACCGGAACCTCGCGGCTCAAACGAGCACCGGCCGCTGGTCGGCATGAAGGCACGCGACGGTGCCCGCACTGGCCGGTTGCGGCGCGACGGTTACAAATGTAGTCAAAGCCGCGGCGACCGTCGCCGCAAACGCGAAGGACAGGCGAATCTTGATCATGGCTCGGCTCCTGAAAGCTGTTCCCCCGGACCCATTGCCCGGCTGCGAAATGCTCAGCGAAAGCCGTGCCAGACAGGCGGAATCGGCAGTTTTCGGTCATTTCTCAAAATTCCCTTCCGTGCCAGCTGTTTTATGTGCATCATACACCAGATGGGTCAATGTCCGGATTCGGACAGGGACTGTGCGGAGCCGGACGCAGTGAGCAGCAAGCCTTTCGATCTCGCCCTGGTCGTCGACGACGATCCGGACATTCTGCTCGCCGCGCGCCTGTTGCTGCGCGACATGTTTGCTGAGGTGATCGTCGCCGAGCAGCCCGATCAGGCGCTCGCCAGGACCAGCGGGCGCAACCCGGACGTCATCCTGCTCGACGCCAATTTCGCCCGCGGCGCGACCAATGCCGCGGAAGGGTTCGAGGCGCTTGCCCGGTTTCTCGAACGTGATCCGGAAGCTGTGGTCGTGATGATCACCGCGCATGGGGGAGTACAGATCGCCGTGGAAGCGATGAAGCGTGGCGCAACCGATTTCGTGTCCAAACCCTGGTCGAACGAGCGGCTGCTCGCGACGGTGCGCACCGCAGCCTCGCTCCGCCAGTCGCGGAGCGCCGTGTCGACCGAGCGGCAGAAGGCGGTCGCGATCGCGGCCCCGGCGGCCGGCGAAACGCCGCTGCTCGGCAACTCGCCGGCGATGAAGCGGGTGATGCAGCTGATCGAGCGCGCGGCGCCCACCGACGCGAATGTGCTGATCCTTGGCGAAAACGGCACCGGCAAGGAACTGGTCGCGCGCGAGCTGCACCGCCGCTCCCGCCGCGCTGACCATGTGATGCTGTCGGTCGATCTTGGCGCGATTGCCGAAACGCTGTTCGATTCAGAGCTGTTCGGCCATGTGAAGGGTGCCTTCACCGACGCCCGCGCCGACCGCGTCGGCCGGTTGCAGGCCGCGGACGGCGGCACGCTGTTCCTCGACGAGATCGGCAATCTGCCGCTGCACCTTCAGCCGAAGCTGCTGACCGCTCTCGAACAGCGCCGGGTCACGCCGGTGGGCGCAAACAAGGCGGTGCCGTTCGACGTCCGGGTGGTCGCCGCGACCAACCTGCCGCCCTCGGCGCTCGCCGACGAAAGCCGCTTCCGGCCCGACCTGCTGTTCCGGCTGAATACGGTCGAGATCGAGTTGCCGCCGCTGCGTCAGCGCCGCGAGGACATCCCGCTGCTGCTCGATCACTATCTCGGCCTCTATGCGCGCAAATACGACAAGCCGGTGGCGGCGCTTGCGCCCGACGTGCTCGGGGCGCTGACCGACTATGACTGGCCGGGCAACGTCCGTGCGCTGCGCCACGCCGCCGAACGCGCGGTGATCCTGTCCGATGGCGGCCCGCTTTCGATCGACGATTTCTCGATCCGGCGCCATGCCGGGCATATTCCGGTCGTCACGGTCGAATCAGCCGGCGACCTGAATCTCGAACGGGCCGAAAAGCAGATGATCGAGCGGGCGCTGCAGAAGCATTCGTACAATATCTCGCTCGCGGCGAACGAGCTCGGCCTCACCCGCGCGTCTCTCTATCGCCGCATGGAGAAGCATGCCCTCTGACGGCCCCGGCTTCCGCGGCCAGTTTGCGCTGGGGCTGGCCTGGCGCATGCTGTTGTTGCTGGCCATGCTGGCAGCTTTTGCGGCGTCGCTGGCCGCTGCCAATCTTGGCGCGGCGCGGATCATCGCTGCTGCGCTGGTTGTCGCCGCTGCCATTGGCTTGTGGAACTATATTCAGCGGACCAACCTCGAAATCGCGCGCTTCGTCGAGGCGATCCGTTTCGGCGACATGTCGGCCAGCTTCGCGCGGCCGGAGGCCGGCTCCGGCTTCGAAGCGCTGGGCGCGGCACTCGATTCGGGCATTCGCGCGCTTCGCGACGAGCGCTCGCGAATGGCGGACGAAAGCCGCTTCTACCAGGCGATCGTCGACGACCTGCCGATCGCACTGCTGCTGGTCGATCCCGAGGAGCGGGTCGAGCCGGTTGGCAAGACCGCGCGGCGGATGTTCGGCGCGCTATCCGGCGTGCGCGTCGATGATTACGCCCAGTTCGGCGCCGGCTTCGCCCAGTGCCTGCGTGGGCTGCAGCCGGGGCAGCGCCAGCTGGTGACGATGACGCTGGAAGGCGGCCAGGCGCAGCGCGTTCTGCTGCGGGTCGCCGCGGTTCACCGGCTCGGCGGCTCGCACCGCGTGATTACCGTCCAGCCGATCCAGGAAGCGCTGAACGCCGTCGAGATCGCGACGCAGAGCGACCTGGTCCGCGTGCTGACGCACGAGATCATGAACTCGATGACGCCGGTGACGTCGCTCGCCCGGACCGCCGCCGACCTGATGGCAGACGCGGATACCGGCAAGGACGAGACGATCGCGGATGCCCGTGCTGCTGTCGAAACGCTCGCTCGCCGCGCCGACGGCGTCATGCATTTCGTCGAAAGCTACCGCCAGATCAGCCGCACGCCGCAGGTCAACCGACAGGTCTTCGTCGCTGCGTCGTTCGGAGACGAGCTGAGGCGGCTGTTCCAGGCAGACTGGCCGGCGGAGCGGATCGGCTTCGACCTGTCGGTCCAGCCCGAGACTATGATGCTGGATGCCGATCCCGACCTGCTTGCCCAGGTGCTGATCAACCTGCTCAGAAACGGCGCGGATGCCGCCGAGACGCATGGGCCCGAGCCGCGCGTGGCAGTCCGTTTCGAGGCCGCGCGCGGCGGCGGCGCCACGATCCTGGTCGACGACAATGGCCCCGGCATCCCAGAAGCCAAGCGCAGCGAGGTGTTCCTGCCCTTCTTCACCACCAAGGCCAAAGGCACCGGCGTCGGCCTCAGCCTCGCCCGGCAGATCGTGCTGGCGCACGACGGTACGATCGCGATCGAGCAGAGCGACCTTGGCGGCGCGCGCTTCCGCATCGTTCTCTGACACTTGCGCGACCTTGTGAGCGTTCTATCGTTCCCCCGATAATAGGGGAGCGCGCATGGGATACGCCGAAGACAAACGGGTGCATGATTCGATCGAGCTGGTCGGCATGCGTGCGCAGGCGACGACGGTCGGTTTGATCCAGCTGACGATCGAGCTGCACCGCGCCAATCTGCTGGATCAGCCGGCGATCGACCGCATCAAGGAAGCGATCGCAAACGAAATCTCGCTCAATCGCCCGAAATCGGTGTCGGCCGAGAATTTCGACGAGCATTTGCGCGAACGTCTCGACCGGCTCTTCTCCGGCGAAGACCCGGTCGGCCAGGTGACGCCGGAGACGATAGGCCCTCAGGACTGACGGCGCGTCAGCCGCTGCACGGCCAACAGCGACGCAAAGGCGAGCGCAGCCTGCGCGGCGAGGCCGGTGGGCCACCAGCCGAAGGCGGCGAACGGCGCGAACAGCCAGATGAGCAGGTCGGGTTCGGCAAGCCAGCCCGGCCGGCGCGTCGGCTTGCCGATCCAGCGCTGGTGTTCCAGCAATGCCGTCATGCCGCCAAGCGTCGCTGCGGCGAGCACGAGCGTGCCCCAGCCGAAGTCGCGAAGGTTCCACCCCAGCGCCAGCAGCGCCGCGCTGGCCGCGCCGTAGCGCAGCTGCATCCAGCGGCGATGATCCTTGCGCAGCCGCATCGTCAGCGCGCCGAGTTGCCGGCCAAGCACATCGACCGGGCCGGAAAGCATCGCCAGCACCAGCCCCGGCCAGCGCCAGCCGCCAATGAAGGAGAGCGCGGCCAGCATCAGCAGCGCCGAGGCACCGCCGCGCAGCCAGGCAGGATCGATCATCGCCGCCATTGCCCGGGGGGCAAGCGCGCGCGCAATGGGATCGAAAACCCAGCGGTCGAGCAGCCCGGTCGGGCGCCGCACCGCGGCCTGGCTGATCGCCTGCTCGGTCGCCAAAGCCGCCGCCGGATCCGCGACTTGCGCGAGCAACGGCCCGGGCTCCAGCGGTACACGCTCCGCGCCGGCTTGCACCGCATTGCGTAGCAGCGTCGATTGCAGGTCCCAATCGCCGAGCATCCGCGCCGTCCGCCGCACCAGCTCGCCGTCGACGAGCAGCAGCCCGGCCCAGCGGGCGCTCGCGTCGATCAGCTCCCATGCGCGCGTATCGGGCGCATCCGGGATGGTGAGGATCGCCGGCGGGGCCGCTTCGAGCAGCCGTTCGGCCGCGCCCGTATCGGTGACGACGCCATCGCCCATCACCAGCAGCCGGTCGTCCGGCCGCAGCCGTTGAGCGACTTCATCGACCCGGCGTAGGATTTCGATGACGATGCCGTCACGCCGCAGCCGGGCCGACGCAGCCGCCAGGCCTTGCGGCAATCGCTCGGCGATCGCGATGATGCGTTCGGCGCCTGCTTCTATGAGCAATCGCGCCTGTTGTTCCAGCACGGTCTGGCCTGCGACCGGCAATTCCGCGCGCAGTCCGGCGCCGCCTGCGACATCCTCGCAAGCGATGATCAGTCCGGTCAGCATGGCACGCCCCGCATCGGGGCTTTCGTTAGGCGGTAATCGCCGCCGGCAAAAGGCCGCTTAGAGCGTCAGGACGGCCAAACCGCGCTCGACCCCGGCAAGCACGTCGGCGTCGCCGCGGCGCGCTTCCGCCGCCCGCCCCGCCTCGGCCATCAGTGACGTTGCGCCGAAACTCGCAGCAAGCCCCTTCAGCCGCAGGCCCGCCTCGCGCCAATCGGCATCGCTGGATGCGCGGCGCATCGCGTCGAAATGGCGCGTCGCGCTGTCGAGGAAAGCGCCGCGCAGCTCCGCGACGAGCGCCTGGTCGTCGCCGACCGCAGCGGCGAGCGAGGTGTGGAGGGCCTGTTCGAACGACATGGAATGCAGGCTTATCCCCGAAAACCTTAAGGGCCGGTAACCCGCCCTTGTTCTCACCCCGACAAAAGCTGGTATGTTCCGCGCCTATGAGCGGGTCGAAAAAAGTCGTGGGCCTGAGGCCCGAACATGAAGAAGAGCTGATCGTGGAAGACGCGGCGCCGGTTTACGCAGCTGCCGAGGAAGACGATGTGCCGCCTCGCCGGAGCCTTGTCGGCGTGGCGATCGCGATCCTGCTGGCGCTGCTGGCGATTGCCTGGACCGCCTTCGTGACCTGGAGTGTCGTCGCCGGGCCGGACGTCTATGCCAATCTGGCGATGGTGATCGGCGCCGCGAGCGCCCCGCTGGCGCTGATCGGCATCGCCGCATTGCTGACGCTGCGCACCAGCCGGCGCGAGGCGCACCGTTTCCTGTCCACGGCGCACGGCATGCGTGCCGAATCTGCACGCCTCGAGGCGCGGATCGGCGAACTCACCGCACGGATCGAAGCCAATCGCGAAGCCTTGGCCGACCAGACCATCCAGCTGACCCAGATCGGCGAGGAAGCGGCCGCCCGGCTCGCCAATGTGACCGCGACGTTCCGCCAGGACGGCGAAGCGCTTGACCGGCATGCGGGCTCGCTCTCGCAATCGGCAAGTGCGGCGAGCACCGAGCTGAACGCGCTGCTGGCCAGCCTGCCCAAGGCGCAGGAGCAGACGGACGGCATCGCCGCGGCCCTCGCCCAGGCCGGCGACGCCGCGATCGGACAAGCCAATGCCCTTGAGGCCCGGCTCGAATCCCTCGGCGCACGCGGCAGGGAAGCCGACGAGATCGCAAACGGCGCCGCCGAAAAGCTGGCAGCGCATCTGGCGCAGATGGAAGCGTCCGGCGAGTCGGCGCGCGCGCAGCTCGATGCGGCCGCCGGGCAAATGACGGAGGCGGTCCAGTCTGCGCTCGCTCGCGCTGCCGAAGCGCTCGAGGAGGCGCGTCGGAGCGTCGAGGCGCAGGGCGCGGCGATGCTGGCGATGGTCGACCAGTCCAGGGCGGCCCTGGACACCACCGGCACCCAGTCCGCCGAGGCGCTGGGCTCACGGATCGCCGAAATCGGCACGCTGGTCGACGGGCTCGGCCGCAGCATCGGCGTGCATGACGAGACCGGGCGCGCGCTCGTCGAGCGCTTGTCGACTGGTATGGCCGAGATCGAGCAGCGGCTCGAACGGCTGGACCAGAGCGGCACCGCCCGCACCGAGCAGCTCGCCGCGGCCATTGCCGCGCTCGGCGAGAATGCCGACAGGCTGTCCACTTCGCTCGCAGGTGCCGGCGATGCCGCCGACAGCTTCATCGCGCGCAGCGAGGCGCTGCTGACGGCACTCGACGCCAGCGCGCGCGAAATCGACGAAACGCTGCCCGCTGCCCTCGCGCGCCTCGACGGCTTTGCCGAGGCGAGCCGCGGCCGGATCGAGGCGATGCGGCCCGAGGTCGGCGGGATCGAAGCCGGCGCGACCGCCGCGCTCGATCGACTCGCCCAGACCGAGAAGCTGCTCCAGCAGCAGCGTGAAGCGATCGAGCTGTTCGGTCAGGCCGCCGACCGCCAGCTTCAGTCCGGCAAGCGCAGCGTTGGCGAGCTTTCCGCTGCGATCGATGCCGCGCAGGGGCAGATGGCGTCGGTTGCGGACGGCTCAGGCCCGCAGCTGATCGACGTGATGCTGCGCGTCCGCGACGCCGCCAATCAGGCTGCCGAGCGCGCCCGCGAAACGTTCGAGCGCATCGTGCCGCAGGCCGCAGCCTCGATCGGCCATGCGACCGACAAGGCGATCCAGGACGTTGTCGCCGCCCGCGTCGAGAAGCAGGTCGCATCGGTGGCGGAGGCGGCCGAACGCGCCGTCGCGGCCGCCAACGCCGCCGCGGTCCAGCTGCAGGATCAGATGGCCGCGGTGGAGCAGAGCGCTGCGGCAATCGAGACGCGGGTCGAAACGGCGCGCGAACAGGCCGACGACATCAACCGCGAGGGCTTTGCACGGCGCGCGGCGCTGCTGATGGAAGCGCTCAACTCGACAGCGATCGACGTCGCCAAGATCCTGTCGAACGAAGTCACCGACAGCGCTTGGGCAGCCTATCTGAAGGGCGATCGCGGCGTCTTCACCCGTCGCGCGGTGCGGCTGCTGGAGGCGGGCGAGAGCCGCGCGATCCAGTCCTATTATGAAAGCGATCCGGAATTCCGCGAGCAGGTCGGCCGCTACATCCACGATTTCGAGGCGATGCTCAGGAACGTCCTCGCCACCCGCGAAGGCTCGCAGATCGCCGTCACCTTGCTGTCGTCGGACATGGGCAAGCTCTATGTCGCCCTCGCCCAGGCGATCGAGCGGCTGAGGACCTGAGGCGCTCAGTCCTTCACGGTGCCCAGATAATCCATGTCCGCGGGCGTGATCCAGCCGTTGACGTAATTGGCGTAATAGAGCCCGAACAGCACCGCCGCGACGATTGTCGTGCGCAGGACCAGCTTTCCGAAGGAATAGCCGTGCGGCGCGCTGTCGGCCTGCCCGGGCACGCGCTCGGCGCCGGCTTCCTCATGCGTGCGCACGCCGAACGGCAGCACCAGGAAGACCGACAAGGCCCAGAACAGCAGGTAGATGGCGACGATCGAAGTCCAGCGCATGACAGGTCTCTAGCCCATCACACCCGCAGAATCATCACGTCCACGACAGGCTTTTTGCCGGTCCATTCGACGGCCTTGCGGCGCACGGCGAGCCGGATCGCCTCGCGCAGCTTGTCCTCGTCCGCCGTGCCTTTTCCCGCGGCGTCCTCGGCGGCGTCGCAGGCTTCGGCGATGAAATCGTCCTTGTCTTCCTCGACCGGAATGCCCTGCAATCGGACGGCGCTGTCCTTCACGCGGCCTGCCTTGTCGAGCGCGACTGCGACCGAGATCTGGCCATAGGCGGCAATCCGGCGCCGTTCGTTGATCGTCGCGCCGTCTGCCGGCAGGATCACGTCGCCGTCGACGACCAGCCGTCCGGCACGCTCGTTGCCGATCGCCGCCGGCCCGTTCGGCGCCAGCCGCACAAGGGTACCGTTTTCCTGTACGATCGACTTCGGCACGCCCAGCTCTTCGGCGAAGCGCGCCTGCTCGGCCATGTGGCGCCGCTCGCCATGGACCGGCAGGATGATTTCCGGCCGGATCCATTTATACATCAGCGCAAGCTCGGGCCGGCCGGGATGGCCGGACACATGGACGTGCGCCTGGCGGTCGGTGATCATCCGGATATTCTTCGCCGCCAGCGCATTCTGGATGCGGCCGATCGCGATCTCGTTGCCAGGAATCTGCTTCGACGAAAAGACGACCAGGTCGCCTTCGTCCAGCTTCAGCGGATGCTGGTCGAATGCGATGCGGCCGAGCGCCGCCCGCGCCTCGCCCTGCCCGCCGGTCGCGACGATCATCACTTCGCGCGGGGGCAGCGCCATCGCGGCGTCGAAATCGATCGGCTCCGGGAAATCGCGCAGATAGCCGACGCTCTTAGCGACGCGCAGGATGCGGTCCAGCGACCGCCCGGCCACGCAGATGCGCCGGCCCGTGTCGCGCGCGACCTCGCCCAGGGTCGCAAGCCGCGCCGCGTTCGAGGCGAAGGTGGTGACCAGCACCCGTCCCGTCGCCTCGGAGATCACTGCGTCCAGCCCTTCGCGCACCGCGGCTTCGGAGCCCGAGGCGTCCTCATTGAACACGTTGGTCGAATCGCAGACCAGCGCGAGGATGCCCTTGTCGCCGATCGCTTCCAGCTCGGCGGCAGTCGAGGGCGTGCCGAGCAGCGGCTCTTCGTCCAGCTTCCAGTCGCCGGTGTGGAAGATGCGGCCGTGCGGCGTCTCGATCAGCAGCGCGTTGCCTTCGGGAATCGAGTGCGCCAGCGGCACATATTCGAAGCCAAACGGCCCCAGATGGAACTGCCCGTGCTCGCGGTCGATCACGTGCAGCTTCACCTGGTCGGAAACGCCTTCCTCCTCCAGCTTGCCGCGGATCAGCCCAGCGGTGAACGGCGTCGCATAGAGCGGTACGCCAAGGTCGGCGGCGAGGTAGGGCAGCGCACCGATATGGTCCTCGTGCCCGTGCGTCAGCACGATGCCGAGCAGGTCGTCCGCCCGCTCCTCGATGAAGCTCAGGTCGGGCAGGATCAGGTCGATGCCGGGATAGGCGGGATCTGCGAAGGTGATGCCGCAATCGACCATCACCCATTTGCCCTGGCAGCCATAGAGATTGACGTTCATCCCGATCTCGCCGGAACCGCCGAGCGCAAGGAAGAGAAGTTCGTTACCGGGGGTCATTATGTTCCTTCGTTTAGCCCTCTCCCTGCAGGGGAGAGGGACGGTCGCGAAGCGACCAGGGAGAGGGGACGAGCGCGTACCACAGCACCCTCACCCCGCTCGCGCCCGCAGGCGCGAGTCGCCCTCTCCCGTGGAGGGAGAGGGGCATGTTCAGCCCATATGGGCACGCTCCGCCAGCATCGCCAGCCAGCGCAGCGTCAGGTCGTGCTCGACCGCGTCGAACACGTCGGTGTGCTTCTCGAAAAGAATGGCAAGGCCGCCGGTCGCGATCACCTTTGCGGGGCGGCCGATCTCTGCCCTCATCCGCGCGACCAGCCCTTCGATCATCGCGATATAGCCCCAATAGATGCCGATGTTCATCTGGTCGACCGTATTGCGGCCGACGACGGAGTTTGTCGCCGGCGCCTCGATGGCGATGCGCGGCAGCTTGGCAGCGGCGCTGACCAGCGCGTCCAGCGAGAGGTTGATGCCCGGCGCGATGATCCCGCCCTTGTAGGCACCGCGATAGTCGATCCAGTCGATCGTCGAGGCGGTGCCGAAATCGACGATGATCAGGTCGCCCTCGTGCAGCGCGTGCGCTGCAATCGCGTTGACGGCGCGGTCGGCACCCAGATTCTGCGGCTCCTCGACGTCCAGATCCATACCCCATTCGACGGGCGCGCGGCCCGCGATCAGCGGCTCCGTGGCAAAATATTTGGTCGAAAGGACCTCTAGATTGTGCAGCGCGCGCGGGACGACGGTCGAGATGATGACCCGGTCGACCGCCGACCGCTCCAGCCCTTCCAGGGCCAGCAACTGCGTCAGCCACACCGCATATTCGTCACCCGTACGCCTCGCGTCAGTCGCGATCCGCCAACGCGCGCGGACTTCCCGCCCGTCAAAGAGGGCGAAGACGATGTTGGTATTCCCTGCGTCGACCGCGAGCAGCATCTTGGCCCCCTTCAGATCAGAAACACGTCGCCGGCATGGATCACTTGCACCTCGCCGGAGGCCAGGCGCAAGCGGAGTGCGCCATCGGCGTCAAGCCCGTCGAACAGCCCCTCCGTTGATCCCTGCTCCGGCAGGCGCACCGACAGCGCCGTCCCTGTCGGATGCGCGCGTTCCAGCCAGCGCCGCCGCACCGGCTCCAGCCCGGTCCGCCACACCGCCAGCCAGCGCGCAAACGCCTCCGACAGGTCGCGCAGGAACAGCCCAGGATCCGGCGCGCCCAACCCCTGTGCCGCGACGCTCGTCACGGCACGGTCGAGCCCCTCGGGATAATGCGCGAGATTGACGCCGATGCCGACCACCACTGCATCCCCGCTCCGCTCCAGCAGGATGCCGGTCAGCTTCGCATCGCCGATCAGCAGGTCGTTCGGCCATTTGATCGTGGGTTCGGCGCCATAGGCCCGCAGCACCTCGTCGAGCGCGACCGCCGCGACCATCGCCAGCGTCGCCGGGTTGGGGTCGCCAGGCCGCAGCCGGACCGGCGTGCTCGCATAGAGATTGCCCGGCGGCGAGACCCAGGCGCGACCCTGCCGCCCCCTCCCCGCCGTCTGCTCGACCGCGCGCAGCCACAGCCCCTCGCTCGCGCCCGCGGCGGCAAGCGCCAGCATGTCGGCATTGGTCGACGCAGTGGACGGGACTGTTCGAATGTCGATCATCAAAACCCGTTCGTTTCGAGCGAAGTCGAGAAACGATCAGCTCCGAAGCAAGCGCTTCTCGACTACGCTCGAAGCGAACGGAGTTAAGGACTTAGTACAGCGCCATTGCAGCTTGCGTGCTGAGCACGCCCAGCGCCGGGATCAGGAAGTAGCCAAGCGGCGAAACGGCAAGCGCCGTCGCCGCGATCAGCCCGCCTTCCAGCTTGTTCTCGACCCGGTGATAGGCCGGCGCCGGATCGTCGAAATACATCGTCTTGACGATCATCAGGTAATAGTACGCGCTGATCACCGAGGCGGCGATACCGATCGCGGCGAGCGGCCAGAGACCGGCCTTCACCGCCGCGTCGAAGACGACGAACTTGGCCCAGAAGCCGAGCAGCGGCGGCACGCCCGCCAGCGAGAACATGAAGATCGCGAACGCCGCCGCCAGCCCCGGATGGTTGCGCGACAGGCCGGACAGGCTGGCGATCGTCTCGACATTATTGCCTTCCGCATCGCGCATCTGCAGCACGACGAGGAACGAGCCCAGCGTCATGACGATGTAGATCGCCATGTACGTCATCACCGACGCGACGCCTTCCGGCCGGCCCGGCTGCACCGCGGCAAGCCCGATCAGCGCGAAGCCGACATTGTTGATCGACGAATAGGCGAGCAGCCGCTTGATGTTCTTCTGTCCGATCGCAGCGACCGCGCCGAGCACGATCGATGCAAGCGCGGAGAAGATCACGATCTGCCGCCACGCCTCGAATGCGGGGCCCATCGCTTCAACGGTCAGGCGCGCCATCAGCGCCATCGCGGCCACCTTGGGCGCAGAGGCGAAGAAGGCCGTCACTGGCGTCGGCGCGCCTTCGTACACGTCCGGCGTCCACATATGGAACGGCACGGCGCTGATCTTGAAGGCAAGACCCGCCATCGCGAACACCAGACCGAACAGCAGGCCGGTCGAAACCCCGCCCTTGCCGAACGCCGCCGCGATCGCGTCGAACTGCGTCGTGCCGGTGAAGCCATACAGCAGCGCAATGCCGTAGAGGAGGATGCCGCTCGCGAGCGCGCCCAGCACGAAATATTTGAGGCCCGCTTCGGCCGAGCGCGCGTCGCGGCGCATGAAGCTCGCCAGCACATAGGCGGCAAGGCTCTGCAGCTCCAGGCCGACATACAGCGTCAGCAGGTCGGCGGCCGAGACCATCATGCCCATGCCGACGCCGGATAGCAGCAGCAGCACCGGATATTCGGCACGCAGCTGGCCGCCGCGCCGCTCGAAGAAATCGGGCGCGAGGATCACGGAGACTGCGGCGCCGCCATAGATCAGCGCCTTGGCGAAAGCCGAAAAGGCGTCGGCCTTGTACAGCCCGCCAAAGCCGGTGCCGCCTGGATACAGCGACGCGATCAGGGCCGCGACGAACAGCAGCACCGCGACCCAGCCGATCGGGCGCGTCGCCCGGTCGCCGGCATAGGCCGCGACCATCATCAGCACGATCGCGCCGACCGAAAGGATCAGCTCGGGAAGCGTGATCAGGAGGTTCTGAGCGTAATCCATACTAAACTCGCTCGTCCCGAGCGTAGTCGAGGGGCGCTGCTCCGCGCCCGCGCCCCTCGACTGCGCGCTGCGCGCTCCGCTCGGGACGAGCGGACATGGCGGTTGATGAATGAGCGAAGCGGTGCATCAATGCGCCTCCACTTCTGCATGGACCGCGGGTATCGCCGGTTTGCCGACGGCGAAATCCGGATCGAAGCGCGGCTTGGCGCGGTCGACGCGCGCGACGATCGTGCCGATGTCGTTGCGCATCGGCGCGAGGAAGCTTTCAGGGTAGATGCCCATCCACAGCACCACGATCGCGATCGAGCCGAGGCTGATGATCTCGCGGATATTGAGATCGGGCATCGCCGCTGCGTCGGCGTTCCGCGACGTTCCGAACGCGATCCGCCAATAGAGATAGAGCATATAGGCGGCACCCAGGATGATGCCGGTGGTGCAGACGGCCGTTGCCCAGCTGCTGACCTGCCACGCGCCCATCAGCGACAGGAACTCGCCGACGAAACCGCTCGTGCCCGGCAGGCCCACCGAAGCCATGGTGAACAGCATGAACAGCAGCGCATAGCGCGGCATGTTGTTCGACAGCCCGCCATAGCGCGCGATCTCGCGCGTGTGCAGCCGGTCGTAGATCACGCCGACGCACATGAAGAGCGCGCCCGAGACGAGGCCGTGGCTCAGCATCACCATCATCGAACCTTCCAGGCCCTGGCGATTGAACGCGAACAGCCCGATCGTGACGATCGCCATGTGCGCGACCGACGAATAGGCGATCAGCTTTTTCATGTCGCTCTGCACCAGCGCGACCAGCGAGGTGTAGACGACCGCGATGCCGGAGAGGACCAGGATCACCCAGATCAGCGTCGAGGACGCCTCCGGGAACATCGGCAGCGAGAAGCGGATGAAGCCGTAGCCGCCGAGCTTCAGCAGCACGCCGGCGAGGATCACCGATCCCGCGGTCGGCGCCTGCACGTGCGCGTCGGGCAGCCAGGTATGAACCGGCCACATCGGCACCTTGACCGCGAAGCTCGCGAAGAAGGCCAGCCACAGCCAGCTCTGCGCCTCGACCGGGAAATCGGTCTGCAGCAGCGTCGGAATGTCCGTAGTGCCTGCGTAATTCGCCATCCACAGCATCGCGATCAGCATCAGCACCGACCCGAGCAGCGTGTAGAGGAAGAATTTATACGCGGCGTAGATGCGGTTGGCGCCGCCCCAGATGCCGATGATCAGGTACATCGGGATCAGGCCGGCTTCGAAGAAGATGTAGAACAGGAACAGGTCCTGCGCCGCGAAGGTGCCGATCATCAGCACCTCCATCAGCATGAATGCGGCCATATATTCGGGCACGCGCTTCTCGATCGAGGTCCAGCTGGCCAGGATGCAGATCGGCATCAGGAACAAGGTCAGCTCGATCAGCATCAGCGCGATGCCGTCGATGCCGAGCGCCCAGGCGAAGCGGTCGAACACGCCGACATGCTCCTGGAACTGCCATTGCGGCGCGCCCTGCGCGGAATCGAACGTCGCCCACAGCAGGACGCCGAGCGCCAGGTCCACCAGCGTCGCCGCCAGCGCCAGCCAGCGCGCGCCTTCGTCCTTCAGGAAAAGGCAGGCGATCCCCGCCGCCATCGGGACGGCAAGCATGATCGACAGGATCGGAAAGCCGAGCTGGTTCATCCCGCGATCGCCCAGGTGGCGGCGCCGGCGAGGCCGATCAGCATGACGAACGCATAGGTATAGACATAGCCCGACTGGAGACGAGAGCTCACCCGGCTGGTGCCCGCGACCAGGGCGGCGGCGCCATTGGGGCCGAAGCGGTCGATCGTGCCTTCGTCGCCGCGCTTCCACAGGAACCGGCCGAGCGCGAAGGCGGGTCGGACGAAGATCAGGTTATACAATTCGTCGAAATACCATTTGTTGAACAGGAAGGCGTAGAGGCCGCGGAACGTGCTGGTGAAGCGCGCCGGGACGCTCGTGTCCTTCAGATACGCGTACCAGGCGATCAGCAGGCCGACGATCCAGGCGGCCGTCGCCGAATATTTGGCCCATTCCGGCACCAGGTGCCGCGCGTGCATCAGATGCTCGTCGAAGAACAGCGAGCCTTTCCAGAAGGCGAGGCCATGCTCGGGCGACAGGAACGCCTCGTCGAACAGGAAGCCGGCGAGGAGCGCGCCCAGCGACAGCAGTGTCAGGGGCACCAGCATCGACAGCGGGCTTTCATGCGGGTGATAGCCGGCGGTTCCTTCCGGCGCATGCACCTCGTGGTGGGGGCTGTCGCCATGCTCGGCCGACGGCTCGTCATGATCACCATGCACCGCATGCTGGATATGCTCCGACGCTGCCCAGCGCGGGGTGCCGAAGAAGGTCAGGAACACCAGCCGCCACGAATAGAAGCTGGTCAGCAGCGCCGCGAACACGCCGACGGCAAAGGCGATGCCGCCCACCTGCGTGCCGCTCGCCAGCGCCGACTCGATGATCGCGTCCTTAGAATAGAAGCCGGCGAACCCGAACACGCCCGCCACGCCGACGCCGGTGATGGCGAGCGTGCCCACCATCATCGCGGTGAAGGTGATCGGAATCGACTTACGAAGCCCGCCGTAGAACCGCATGTCCTGCTCATGGTGCATCGCGTGGATCACCGAGCCGGCGCCCAGGAATAGCAAAGCCTTGAAGAAAGCGTGGGTAAACAGGTGGAACATCGCCGCGCCGTACGCGCCGACGCCCGCTGCAAAGAACATGTAGCCGAGCTGCGAGCAGGTCGAATAGGCGATCACCCGCTTGATGTCGGTCTGCGTCGTGCCGACCGTCGCTGCGAACAGGGCCGTCGCGGCGCCGACCAGCGTCACCACCGTCATCGCGACGTGGCTGGTCTCGAACATCGGCGACAGACGGCAGACCATGAACACGCCCGCCGTCACCATCGTCGCCGCGTGGATCAGGGCGGAAACCGGCGTCGGCCCTTCCATCGCGTCCGGCAACCAGGTGTGGAGGCCCAGCTGCGCTGACTTGCCCATCGCGCCGAGGAACAGCAGCAGACAGAGCAAGGTCATCGTGTCGACGCGGCCGCCCAGGAACCCGACGGTCGAGCCCGCCATTCCGGGCGCCGCCGCGAGGATCTCCGGGATCGAGACGGTGCCGAACACCAGGAAGGTGCCGAAAATGCCGAGCATGAAGCCGAAATCGCCGACGCGGTTGACGACGAACGCCTTGATCGCCGCCGCATTGGCCGAAGGCTTATGGTACCAGAAGCCGATCAGCAGATAGGAGGCAAGGCCCACCCCTTCCCAGCCGAAGAACATCTGGACCAGGTTGTCCGCCGTCACCAGCATCAGCATCGCGAAGGTGAACAGCGACAGATAGGCGAAGAAGCGCGGCTGACTGTCGTCCTCCGCCATATAGCCCCAGCTATACAGGTGGACGAGCGCGGAGACGCTGGTCACCACGACCAGCATCACCGCCGTCAGCGTGTCGACGCGCAGCGCCCAGAGGACGTTGAAGTCGTCCGACTTGATCCACTGCAGCACCGGCTCGACATGCGCGACCTCGGCGCCCGACAGGAAACCGAGGAAGATCGGCCAGCTGAGCGCGCACGACACGAACAGCGCGCCGGTCGTGATCGCCTTGGCAACGGTATTGCCAAGCGCCCGATTGCCCAGCCCGGCCACGATCGCGGCCAGGAGCGGCAGGAAAACGATTGCCTGGATCATCCCCTCAACCTGTCGACGTCGTCCACCGCGATGGTACCGCGGTTGCGAAAATAGATGACCAGGATCGCGAGCCCGATCGCCGCCTCGCCGGCAGCCACGGTCAGCACGAACATCGCGAACACCTGGCCGACCAGGTCGTGCAGATAGGCGCTGAACGCCACCAGGTTGATGTTCACGGCCAGCAGAATCAGCTCGATCGCCATCAGGATGACGATCACGTTCTTCCGGTTGAGGAAGATGCCGAGCACGCCCATCACGAACAGGATCGCGGAGACGACCAGGTAATGCTGGAGCCCGATCATTCAAAAGACTCCGTTCGTGTCGAGCGAAGTCGAGACACGCGGGTCCGGCGCAGTCGGTTCTCGACTTCGCTCGAACCGAACGGACGGGGGGTTGCTGGTATCATAGCTCCACTCCCACCCCGACCGGCTGGTTGACGAGACGCGTCGCCTCTTCCGGCCGGCGCGCGATCTGACGGCTGGCGTTCTGCGCGCGGTCGTCGCGGCGGGTGCGGTGGGTCAGCACGATCGCGCCGATCATCGCGACCAGCAGCACCAGCCCCGCCGCCTCGAACACATAGAGGTAGCGCGAATAAAGCAGCTCGCCGATCGCCTGCACGTTGGAGATTGTCGCCGGCGTCGGCCCCATGCGGTTGCCGAGTTCGATCGGCCCGGCCGCGTGCACCGCGACCGCGATCACGATCTCCGCCGCCAGCGCCACTGCCAGAACCGATCCGATGCCCAGATATTTGGTGAAGCCTGCGCGCAGCTCGGCAAAGTCGATGTCGAGCATCATCACGACGAACAGGAACAGCACCGCGACCGCACCAACATACACGATGACCAGCAGCATCGCGATGAACTCGGCGCCCAGCAGCAGCATCAGCCCGGCCGCGTTGAAGAACGCCAGGATCAGCCACAGCACCGAATGCACCGGGTTGCGCGCGGTGATCGTCAGGCCAGCGGACAGGATCATCAGGCCTGCGAACAGGTAGAAGGCGAACGCTTGGATCATGGGTTGCGGCGCCGCTTAACGGTAGGGCGCATCGGCGGCAAGGTTGCCGGCGATCGCGCGTTCCCAACGGTCCCCGTTCGCGAGCAATTTCTCCTTGGTGTAGATCAGCTCCTCGCGCGTCTCGGTCGAGAACTCCAGGTTCGGCCCCTCGACGATCGCATCGACCGGGCACGCCTCCTGGCACAGCCCGCAATAGATGCACTTCACCATGTCGATGTCGTAGCGGGTCGTGCGGCGGCTGCCGTCCTCACGCGGCTCCGACTCGATCGTGATCGCCAGCGCCGGGCACACCGCCTCGCACAGCTTGCACGCGATGCAGCGCTCTTCGCCGTTCGGATAGCGGCGCAACGCATGCTCGCCGCGGAAGCGCGGCGAGAGCGGGTTGCGCTCGTACGGATAATTGATCGTCGCCTTGGGCTTGAAGAAGTAGCGCAAGGTCAACCAGTGCGCCTTCAGGAATTCCCAAAGGGTGAAGGCCTTGACGTATTGGGCGAGGCTCATGCTGCGCCTCCGTAACGGGTGAGCATCAGGAATCCGGACACGATGAAGATCCACAGCAGCGACAGCGGCAGAAAGATTTTCCAGCCCAGCCGCATCAGCTGGTCGTAGCGATAGCGCGGCACCGTCGCCTTCACCCAGCTGAACACGAAGAAGAAAAAGAAGATCTTGGCGAACAGCCAGAGGATGCCCGGCACGGCATAGAGCGGCGCCCAGTCGACCGGGGGCAGCCAGCCGCCCCAGAACAGCACCGCGTTCAGCGCGCACATCAGCAGCACATTCGCATACTCACCGAGCCAGAACAGCGCGAACGCCATCGACGAATATTCGGTCTGGTAGCCGGCGACGAGTTCGCTTTCAGCCTCGGTCAGGT
>NZ_DASTXI010000077.1:0-5689 GCF_035758555.1 Sphingomonas sp.
GCCGTCCGCACCGGCTCCGGCGCGGCGCTGTCGACATAGAAAGTGATCGGCTGCTTGACCGGCGAACGGGCGGCGTTCGGATCGGTCTTTTCCAGCCGAAAGCGATTGGCGAGCTCGTACACCACCGGGCTGCCCAGCGGCGCGGCATAGTCGACGATCTGCGTGCCGAAGCTGCCCGCGCGCGGATCGAAGCGGCGCGGCACATAGCCCGGCTCCGGCAGCGCGATCAGCGAATGGCGCACGACGAAGCTGACGTTGCCCGTTACCGGCGCGATATTGTCGACCTCGGACCCCTGCTTTGCGGAGGTGAAGGTCAGCCGCGCCTCCAACTCGACATTCTTCGGGAAGTCGCGCGCCGCGTTCGGATCGGCGACGCTCAGTTCGGGCACCAATTTGTAGTCGCCGCCGTCCTGCTCCTTCAGGGCACGGGCGATGCCGAGATCGTCGCGAGCGACGAAGGAGCTCAGGTCGACGAGGAAGCTGCCGTCCGGTTGCTCGGCGGCGACGTCGCCCATCCAGATCGTCGAGGTCGCGAACGACCGCCGCACGCCCTGCTGCTCATGCGGCGGTGCCCCGGCCGCGCGGAACTTGGGATTCTCGATCTCCGCCAGCACCTTCTTGCCGACGCGCCGGAACACCAGCAGCCGCGATCCGGTGTTCAGCGCATAATCGAGCCCCAACGCCGGCGAGCCCAGCCCCGTCTCCAGCGATGCGGTGTAGATGTAGCGGCCCGAAATCCCCTCGCCATCCGGTGCGGGCAGCGTCGCGATGATCCGCCCGGCCTTGCGATCGACATGCAGCGGGATCAGCCCCGACTGAGCGGCGGTTCCCTCCAGCACCTTGGCCGGAGGATCGACCGCGAGCGCCGGCGCGGCGAACATGGTGGTGGCAAGCAACAGCGCAGCGATACGGCCCGTCATGGTGTCCCCTCGTTCTGGTTTGCGCGGACCATAGGGGCGTAGGCGCAGGACGCAAATGGCTCGGAGCAAAGCCCCTCTCCCCGCCCGCGGGAGAGGGAGAGGCCCAAGCCGTCAGGCTTGGGAGGGTAAGGGCATGATTTACGCGCACGGACCTCTGCCCTCACCCCGCGGCCGCCCGCAGGGGCGAGTCGCCCTCTCGCCGGCGGGCAGAGGGGCTGATTATTGTCCCCAGTTTTTTGCCGCCTCGCCCTTGCCCAGAATCGCCCCCGTGCCCGAAACGCAGGCGTATGAGTTTCGGCGTCGATCTTGGGGTGAACGAGCGGGGACAGTCAGTCGCGCTCGATCTGGGCGAGCTCCTGTCCACGCGGCTGCTGGTGCAGGGCAACTCCGGGTCGGGCAAGTCGCACCTGCTGCGCCGGCTGCTGGAAGGCAGCGCGGGCACGGTGCAGCAGGTCGTGATCGATCCGGAGGGCGATTTCGTCACTCTTTCCGACGCGTTCGGGCATACGGTGATCGACGCGGCATCTTATTCGCTGGGCGAAGTCGCGACGATCGGCGCGCGCATCCGCGAGCATCGCGCGTCGGCGGTGCTGAGCCTCGACGGGCTGGAAATCGACGACCAGATGCGCTGCGCGGCGGTGTTCCTGAACGCGCTGTTCGAGGCCCCGCGCGAGCATTGGTTCCCGGCGCTGGTGGTGGTCGACGAAGCGCAATTGTTTGCGCCTGCCGCGGCCGGCGAAGTGGCCGACGACGCGCGCAAAACCTCGCTGTCGGCCATGACCAACCTGATGTGCCGCGGGCGCAAGCGCGGGCTCGCAGGCGTCATCGCGACGCAGCGGCTGGCGAAGCTTGCCAAGAACGTCGCGGCGGAAGCGTCCAACTTCCTGATGGGCCGCACCTTCCTCGATATCGACATGCTGCGCGCGGCCGACCTGCTGGGCATGGAGCGGCGCCAGGCCGAGGCGATCCGCGATCTTGAGCGGGGACAGTTCCTGGGGCTTGGCCCCGCGATCGCGCGGCGGCCGGTGCTGGTGGGCGTCGGGCCGGTGAAGACTGGGACGAACAATGCCGCCCCGGCGCTGCTGCCGCTTCCGGACGCGGATGCCGGCGCCGAGCTGCTGCTGAATCTCGAACCCGCGCCGCGCGAGATCGCCCCCCCGCCCCCTCCACCGGCGCGCCCGGCCGAGTTGATCCGAGCGATTGAAGCGCCGCCTACCGTCCCCGATTTGCCGACGCTCGACGAACGCGAACGGACAGCGCGCATCGGCTCCATCCTCTCGGGCTTGGCCGCCGGCTTCGCCGGCCAGCCCGCGCCGGCGCTCTACCAGGAGTTCACGGTGGGCTGCCGGATGGCCGGGATCGCGCGCGTGCCCCCGCTCGCCGATTTCCGTCGCCTGCTCGCGCTGGCTTTGGCCGGCATCGACGGGGAGGACGGATGGACCGAGCCGCTCGCCCTCGCCGCCGCGTTGCCGGAGGAAATGCTGGCGCCGTTCATGGCGCTCGCCCGCGCCGCGCGGGAAGGCGCGCCCTGCCCTGACGATGCCGAGCTCGCGCGCATCTACGGCACCGCCTCGATGGGCCGCGTCAAGCGGATGCTCGGCCATATGGAGGAACGCGGCGTGATCGTGATCCGCACCGACCTCGCCGGCGGTCGGTCGGTCGCGCTGCCGCATCTGGGCTGGACAAGTGCCGCGACGGTGGCAGGACGGGCGGCATGACCAAAACCACCGTCGCCGCGCTCCAGATCGGCTCTCACCCGGACGGCAAAGCCACGACGCTGGATGCGATCCAGTCCTTCGAGCGAAGCATCGCGGAGAGCGGCGCCGCGCTGGTCGTGATGCCCGAGGCCCTGCTCGGCGGCTATCCGAAGGGTTCGGGTTTCGGCACGCGGCTCGGCTATCGCATGCCGGAAGGGCGCGAGGCGTTCGCAGCTTATCATGCCAACGCGGTCGATCTCGACGGGCCGGAGGTCGAGGCGCTGGCCGGCCTCAGCCGCCGCACGGGTGCGACCATCGTCATCGGCGTGATCGAGCGCGCCGGTGCGACGCTTTATTGCACGGCCCTGTTCATCGATCCCGATCGCGGGCTGGCCGCGAAGCACCGCAAGCTGATGCCGACCGGCACCGAGCGGCTGATCTGGGGCCAGGGCGACGGCTCGACGATGCCGGTGGTCGAAAGCCGTGCCGGCAGGATCGGCGCGGCGATCTGCTGGGAAAACCACATGCCGCTGTTCCGCACCGCGATGTACGCGAAGGGCGTCGAGATCTGGTGCGCGCCGACCGTCGACGAGCGCGACGTCTGGCGCGCATCGATGCGCCACATCGCGCACGAAGGCCGCTGCTTCGTGGTGAGCGCATGCCAAGTCCAGCCCTCGCCCGCCGCACTCGGGCGCGAGGCGGAAGGGTGGCCCGCCGACCGCCCCCTGATCCGCGGCGGCTCGATGATCGTTGGCCCGCTGGGCGACGTGCTCGCCGGGCCGCTGGAGCACGAGACCGGCCTCGTCACCGCCGAGATCGACACCGGCGACATCGTCCGCGCCCGCTACGATTTCGACGCGGTCGGCCATTATTCGCGGCCGGACATATTCCGCCTGCAGGTCGACGAGACGCCGCGGCCGGGCGTCGCCTTCGCACCGTTCCAGCGGGACGCCTGACCCGATTGCGCCCGAATCGCGTCACGCGCGTTGTCGACTGAACGTCGCACAACGGAGGCGGAATTGCTGGGATCGATCGCATGGCAGTCGGTAGCCGAGGTGCTGGAAGCGACTGCGTCCGAGGAACCGGCGCCGGGCTCGGGCGCAGCCGCCGCGCTGGCGCTGGGTCTTGGCGCTGCATGCGCCGGCAAGGCGGCGCGGATCACGCTCAAGCATCATCCCGAGCGCCTGGCGCTGGCCGCAGCCGACGCGCGGCTTGCCGAAATTCGGGCGGACGCACTGCGCGACGGCGATGGTGACGCCGCCTGCTTCACGGCACTGGTCGCACACGAACCGGGCGTCGCCGATCGGCTGATCGAAATCGGCGAGCATCTGCTCGTCCGAACGCTGCACGCCAAGGCAGTGGTTGCGGAGATGGAGGCCGGCATCATGCCGATCATGCGGAACGACATGCTCGCCGCGCGCATGCTGATCGACAGCGCCGAAGCGATCGTCCGCGCGAATCTGGCCGGGACGCTCGACGCTCAGTCGTCGAGCGACAATTGCTCCGATGCAGTGATGTAGTCGTCGGCGGCGCGCTTCAGTTCCGGATTCTTCGGAAACGCCTCCGCCGGCAGCGGCGCAAAACCGAGGGCCTCCATCAGCACCCAGAGCGCGAATTTGCGGCCCGGCTCCTGCTCCTTGCCGAAATCGATCGTCAGCCGCTCCCGGCCTTCGGCGAGCACAGCGGGCGGCATCGATTCCAGATCGCCCGGCCCGAAATAATGCTCGATCAGCGCATCGAGATCCATCGGCGGAGCGCCACTCCAATCGCGCCCTCTCGTCAAGCGGCAATTGGATCGCTACATGGCCGTCGACTGCGCTCAAGCGGCGAGCGCGCCCGCTCATTTGCCAAGGTTTCCATGGATTCCCGACCGACCACGCGCCCGGATCGGCGCACTTTCGCGATCATTTCCCACCCGGACGCGGGCAAGACGACGCTGACCGAAAAGCTGCTGCTGTTCGGCGGCGCGATCCATGCCGCCGGCGAAGTGAAGGCGCGGGGTCAGGCGCGGCGCGCCCGCTCGGACTGGATGAAGATCGAGCAGCAGCGCGGCATCTCCGTCACGTCCTCCGTGATGACGTTCGAGCGGGACGGGCTCACCTTCAACCTGCTCGACACGCCGGGCCACGAGGATTTCAGCGAGGATACCTACCGCACGCTGACCGCGGTCGATTCCGCGGTGATGGTGATCGACGCCGCGCGCGGCATCGAGGCGCAGACGCGCAAGCTGTTCGAGGTGTGCCGCCTGCGCTCCGTCCCGATCATCACGTTCGTCAACAAGGTCGACCGCGAAGGCCGCCACCCGTTCGACCTGCTCGACGAGATCGCGTCTGACCTGGCGCTGGACGTCAGCCCGATGAACTGGCCGGTCGGCATGGGCGGCACGTTCGAGGGACTCTACAATCTGGAGACCAAAGAGCTGACCCGGCCAGACGGCACCACGGCGCCCGCCGACCTGTCGGGTCATGAGCCGGTCGGCGAGGAGCTGGCGCTGATCGACGCCGGTTATGCCGCGTTCGACGAGGTCGCCTATCGCCACGGCGACCTGACGCCGGTCTTTTTCGGATCGGCGCTGAAGGATTTCGGCGTGTCCGAGCTGATCGACGCGCTTGCCCGCTTTGCCCCGTCGCCGCGCCCGCAGCCGGCCGAGCCCGAGGCCGTCTCGCCCGACGATGCCGCCGTCACCGGCTTCATCTTCAAGGTGCAGGCGAACATGAACCCGATGCACCGCGACCGCGTCGCGTTCATGCGTCTGTGTTCCGGTAAATTCCGCAGGGGCATGAAGCTGAACCAGGTCGGCACCGGCAAAGCGATCGCGGTGCACAGTCCGATCCTGTTCTTCGCCCAGAACCGCGAGACCGCGGAAGAAGCGTGGCCGGGCGACATCATCGGCATTCCCAACCACGGCACCCTGCGGGTCGGCGACACGCTGAGCGAAGCCGAGGACCTGCGCTTCACCGGGATTCCGAATTTCGCACCGGAAATCCTGCGCCGCGTGCGGCTGTCCGATCCGATGAAGGCCAAGCATCTGCAGCGCGCGCTGGAGGATCTGGCCGAGGAAGGCGTCACCCA